>JAYVTS010000523.1:0-4476 GCA_043788645.1 Verrucomicrobiota bacterium | reverse complement strand
TTGCCGTGATTCGCGTCGTTCTTCCGTATCATCTCCGTACCTTGGCCCGGGTGGACGGGGAAGTGCAGATCGAGCCCGCGGGGCCGGGACCGGCGACCGTGGGTTCTACGCTGGACGCATTGGAAGCCCGCTATCCCGCCTTGCGCGGCACGATTCGGGAGCACGGCAGCCTAAAACGCCGTCCGTTCATTCGATATTTTGCCTGCCAAGAGGATCTTTCGCTCGGGCGGGTCGACACCCCGTTGCCCGAAGCGGTGTGCGGCGGCTTGGAGCCGCTCCTCATCATCGGCGCCCTGGCCGGAGGATGAGCCACTCCAAACCAACGATCCGATCTACCATACTAGGTCCCGGAGCAAATCCCTGAAAAGAATGATCGGGACTTCGAGCCGGAGGGGTGTCGAATCCGAATCAAATCTTGCTAAGACAACTCGGGAGGCCCCGAGTTCGCTGCCAAATTCCACGCGCCAAGTCGTGAACCCCCGAGCCGCGTCAGGCCTCAAAGTGATCGTGAACGCGAGCGGAGTGGTGGCCGGAGCAACGTGATAGTTATTTCGGAATTGTTTTTCCTGCTGAGAATCCATTAATACGAATCGATTGGAACGTAGGGCCCCGAGCCCGTCGACGGTGGCATCCAAGTTGCCCGCGACAATGGAGTCAAGTCGGCCCCTGGGACCCTCCCAAACGCCATTGGTCCGCACAAAAATCCCCGAAAGACCGCCTCGTGCCACCGAGATCTGCCAAGTGTTCGTTGCCACAAAATGCCAATCCCTAAGCTGGGCAGCCGCCTCCGGCAACTGCCCCAGCACGCTGACTGGCAGGGCGTACACCGAGGCCTCGTCGGAACGCCGTGCGTGAAGGAGCGTGGGCCGGTTGGTAACCCGGCTACCCAGTTGGAGAAGAGCAATGAGGTTCGTGCCCGCGGTCATTTGATAGGAACGCAAGGGTGTCGCAAGTCCATACCGAGTCAGGTCCGTGACGACGTCGGCCGGGAAATCAGCAATTTCGAACTGCGCGAATTGTCGGAAAAAGTAAGCAATGATTGACGCATCCGCTGCGAAGTGAACCGGGGCCGTCACGAACCAATTAGTGCCCGTGACCGGCAATCGTTCGATCACGAATCCGGGATCGCCCGGCGGTCCTTGATATTCAAGGCGAGTCGTCTGCATGACATCCGGTAAGAGCCGACGGTCACGGTAGTCAGCTAAGGGTTGCTGGAACATTTCCACCACACCCGAAGGGATCGTGACGAGGTTTGTCGTCGAGAGTCGAGACACGAAACGATGGGCAGGGTCATTGGAGACTACCCCCCCGAACTGAAGATGCGCACGCTCGTTCGCGCCCGTTCCTAGCGTGAGTTCAACCAAAGGTTTCTGAAGGTTATAAGCCTCCAAATCAATGATCGGTCGATCAGAAATGAATTCAGTAATACGGGTCTGGGCCAACAACGCGATGAGAGAATTGATCCGTTCGGTATGAGCGCGAGCGTCCAACGGGCGTTTGAGGCGCCAGTTCCCCGTGCTATCTCGTTCCGCCCGGAATTCCGTCGCGCCCTTTAATTCGAGCCGATCAAATCCCTCGGTGGACTGGGTAATGAGGGCTCGATTGCGCCAGTCGTCGACCGTTTTTGGCAGGGCATCGAGCACAGCACGGTCGGCCACAAATACACCGGGATTCCCGATGCGCTGGAGATAGAATCGAGTGCCACCTAAGGTTCGTTCGCCGAGATTCAAAAGGATCGGAGGACGTGCGCCGAACCTGAGGGTCAGGTGGGAAGCTAGCGGGCCTTCCATTCCAAAAGCTCGAGCGCCGCCCGCCGCGGCGACTTCGGCGGGACCGATGTAAGTACTTGGCCGGAGGCTCGCGAGGGCACGAGCCAGGGTCTCAATCCGGCTTGGTTCAGCCGCCGCTTCGAATGGAACCCGTAAAGTCCACTTTCCATTCGCCGGGGCTCGCTGGACAGCGAGGACACGATTTGAACTGACGAGTTCCAGCCCAGTGAGTTCTTCCGCATTGATCGGTGCAAATGTAGCCGCGACTCCACCCGCACCCGACACCAAGGGGCCGGCGCGGCGTTCGACAAACCACACATAAGCCGCAAGCGCAAACGCCACGGCAGCGAGGAACCAGTTGGACCGGATTTTCATCGCACGTTTTCGACTCAACTTCGGCGGCGGAACCAAACTAATGTCCCAAGCCCAAGGACACCTCCGGGCAGAGCGCCGAGCAAAATCCAGCGCATTAATTTAGTTTGGCGTAGCGATAGCTCAAGTCGGTATTCCCGAATTGGCTTTGGACCGATGGTGAGTAACTGGGTCTGATCGAGTAACCAGGCCACGGTGAGTTCAGCAAATTGATAATTCGCATAACCCTGAAGCACTTCATTCACAAAACTATTCACGTCGCCAATGACGACCACTCGACCATTCGCACGGCCAGCAGTAACGCCCGCAACACCACCCCGTTCCGCCGCAACGGCCAGGGGCACTTCCGTATCTTTAATATCCACCCCCGGCCGGAAGGTATAGCCGGTCGTAAAGTCAGATTTGGTCAAGCCATTCGTGCTCGTGCTCACCAGGATTTCCACTTTGGGGGCATCTGTCGGTAAATCGTCCGCCGGGAGTCGCCGAACCACTCGAGGCGAGGGAAACAAGATCCGGGATTGATTGCGCCGCAACGGCAGCATGATGGGATGATTACCGAAATTCGCCGTCAGCACATCCAGCGAAGTTCGGGTGGTGGTCGGGTCACCCGCAAAACGTGCGGGTAACCCAATACCCCAATTAAGAAGAATCGTCTCCGGCCCCAAGGTGCGTTGGACTGCGGCGGGATCAAGTAACCAAAGGAGGCGACCGCCGCGCGTCAGGAAACGTTCCAGTTTGGTAACTTCGACCTCCGTGTAGGCTTCGGTTCCGCCCGCGACAATGAGTAAGTGGAGGTTCACTGGAAGTTCGTTGGTGCCGTCGAGCCGGAGTATCTCCGTTGTCGCATTTTTCGCAGTGACTAATTCGGCAAAACGTCGGTATCCAGCTAGGTTGCGATCATTGTCCGGCTGGTACTCGTTGTGTCCGGTCAGAAAAGCCACCCGAGCCGGGGCGGATTCAATCAAAGCGTTGAGGGCCGAAGTAAATCGCAACTCCCCTTTGAAACCAGCCCGACGGATCTCAGGAGTCCGGCCCGCCATCATGCCTTTGGCATCGGCGTCATAGACGGACAATTCTCCCTCACTGATCACGATCGGCGGATGCATCCGATCATCGAAAATCACCACATTTTCGGTTTCGGCCGCAAGTTTGTAGCGCACGCGCACTTTGAAGGCCGGATCCGGCATGGTAACGGGGTCAATCACCGCGACGTGAAGGAAAGGTTGTACGAGCGCATAGTGTTTGAGCAATCCATCGACGTGACTGAACAAGCCGGAATCGCGATCAAAGAGGACAGTGACTTCCACGTCATTCGTCAACAGGGGCAGCAATTGGTGGGTCAGTGGACTCAAGCTAAAGCGGTCAACGGCGGTCAAATCAGGTCGCCAGCGTAGGTGTCGGGCGGCAAGGTAGTTCAGCAGGATCACTAGCAAGGCCGCGGACAGCGTACCGATCAATACCGAGAACCCGAAACGAAACCGCCGTCCAGCCTCAAAACTAGGCGGCCGACTTTCATGGGCGCTGAAGGGGTCAGGGCCTGCTTCGCTCATTGCCACCTCCGGCTTTGCACCACGCGATGGGTCAGGAACAAAAGGAACCAAGTGGTCGTGACATAAAAGACCAGGTGTCGAGCATCCACGATTCCCCGCGTAAAATCCTCCATATGGCGTATCAGTGAAAGATGATTTAGAACCGGATCCAACCAGCCCCGTCCGGTGTCCATAATGCCTTGGGGTCGAAGGCTGAGCACCCAAAGCCCGATGCCCAACAGAAAGCTAATCATGGCCGCGATGATTTGGCTGCGGGTGAGGGCGGAAGCGAAACAGCCCAAACTCATGTATAAGGCTCCAATGAGGCCGACGCCGAGAAAGGTGCTGCTCATCACCCGGGGTTCACACAAGGCCGCCTCGCCGGAGAGTTCTCGCAAGGTAAAAAAGATGGCAAGGAGTGGCAGCCAGGTCAGCAGAAAAAAGAGAAGCGAGCCCGTAAACTTCGCCCAAACGACCTGCCAATCTCCTACCGGCGTCGTCATGAGTGCTTCGTAGGTGCCCGAGGATTTTTCGGCGGCAAACGTCCTCATGGTAATGATTGGGGCCGACAAGAGCAGAATAATCCAAAAATATTGGGTGCCGTAGTAGGCTTCCGTGACGGGCGCCTCAAGCGGTTGACCGGAGAGTTTTTCAACCATGTCCACCAGGGCAAAACCGTTCAACAAAAGAATGGCCGCAATCACGACGTAACCCGTGAGCGATTTGAAAAAACCGCCGAGTTCACGTCGGACGAGTGCCAGAAAAACACGCATAGTTCAACAATTGCACATTGGACCTCCTGGTCG
>JAYVTS010000522.1:0-8566 GCA_043788645.1 Verrucomicrobiota bacterium | reverse complement strand
ATCAATCCAGCCGTCCCTTTATTGAACTCGAATAGATATGTAAATGTAAATAACATGTGTATTATTATCTTTTTTCTATTGCAATCCTCCTGTCCCTTGTTTTCTTGTTTTTCAACCCCATCACCTCGTGCGTTCAAGCAAATCGAGGGCCGAGGCCCTGCTCCCGGCACCGTCCGCTAGTCCGGATATTTCACACCCTTTCGTCGCGAGACGCAGCGAGAGCCCGTCCGGCAAGGCGACCGAACCGATTCCGAGCTGGCCTGTATGAGTACCTACTGTCCGGCTCGGAACGCGAGGCCAACGCCGCCAGACGGGCTCGGAGCAAGTCGCAGCAGAAAGGGTGTAAAATATCCGGGCTAGAGGCTTTCATCCGCACCCAACGGTTCCTGCTGGTCAGACCCGATCAACTGCTCCAACAGTTTTTGAACCGAAGCGCGAACGGCGGCGGTCGGCTGGTCCTTTTTTAGTGATTTGCAATACGCCGTCCCTTTGCAATAGGCCTGTCCTTTTATTGTGTTCAAACTTGTTACAATAATGTTCATGGAATCATATTATAGAATATTGTCAATATAAATATACTGTTAGACTGTTTTAATCCAGAATTTTAGAGATTGACGGCTTGTAAATATAAATAGGCTGACATGATGCGTAATAAAACAAAGTGCCATTTTTAAAAAAACTAAACAATTGTATGTCAATATAATAATTATGTTATTATACTGATGCGCCAAGCGTTTCTGTGGGTAAACAGGTGACTCCCCGAGGACCTAGTGTTTCAGTTCCGCCCTCCAAACACGATCCGAACTCGCGCAGACTCTCTCGCCACCAACTCGCCGCGGCGGGTCAGCGAAGCGGGGCCATCGCGGTCCATGGGACCCTCACCGGTTCCTCTTGGTAGGATGCCAGACTTCACCGATGTTGACTAAATGCGATCCATGACTGGCTACGGCCGAGGTGAACAGGCGGCCAACGGTGCCCGGGTGGCCGTCGAAATTAAAGCGGTGAACCGCAAGCAGCTTGAGGTGCAACTCAACCTGCCACGAGAACTCGACGCTTTGGAAAGCCGCGTTCGTGATGCCATCAATGCGGTCGTCGCCCGCGGTCGAGTGGAGGTTCGAGTGAGTCTCTCATTACCCTCAGGAGTTGGAGCGGTACGCTTAAACCACGATCTGGCTCGCGCCTACGCGGATGACTTGCGCCGATTGGCAACGGCCGTGGGGATCGACGCAACGATTGGTTTGGAGACGTTGGTCCGCTTGCCCGGAGTCTTGGAACCGGCCGCCGAAGCCCCGGCGGCCGAACAATTTTGG
The DNA here is from genome assembly GCA_043788645.1 of Verrucomicrobiota bacterium. Classification (GTDB taxonomy): domain Bacteria; phylum Verrucomicrobiota; class Verrucomicrobiia; order Limisphaerales; family UBA9464; genus CANIZL01. The sequence goes on along the minus strand of JAYVTS010000522.1, from coordinate 7,256 downwards.
CCCCTCTTAGAGGGCGCCCTAAAATCAGCTTTAGGCGGTTTTGAGCAGATGCGCCGACGGGAAGGTAACGCGTTGGCGGCGGATCTTTCCGGTCGCATAGGCGGATTGCGCCAGGCCACCGCTCAGATTGAGAACCAAGCGCCCCTCGTATTAAATCGCTACCGGGATGCCCTGATTCAACGGCTTCGCGCGGCCGGGTTAGAAGGGATCCCTCTCAATGACGAGCGGTTGCTCAAGGAAATCGTTCTGTTTGCGGACCGTAGCGATATTGCCGAGGAACTCGCCCGGCTATCGAGTCACTTTGCCCAGTTCGATGACTGCCTGAATGCAACGGAAGCGGTCGGTCGCAAATTGGATTTCCTGGCTCAAGAAATGAATCGCGAAATCAACACCGTGGGTGCGAAAGCAAACGATGCGTTGATCGCGGGGGAAGTTGTCCGGTTGAAAACGGAACTCGAACGGTTTCGCGAACAGGCGCAGAATGTGGAATAGTCCCTGGTTCATCCCTTGATTATGAGTGGTGTTTTACTTCTCCTTTCGGCGCCATCCGGAGCTGGCAAGACCACGGTCAGCACCGGGTTGATGAGGGTCGAGCCGAACCTTCGCCGCGTGGTCACCTGCACCACGCGAACGCCCCGGACTGGAGAACGCGATGGCATCGACTATCATTTTCTTCAACCCCTGGATTTTGCGCGGCGGGTCGAGGCCGGCCTGTTTCTTGAACACGCAACGGTCTATGAGAATCGCTATGGCACCTTGAAATCCTCGGTGTTGGCGGACTTAGGTGCGGGGCAGGATGTCCTCTTGGCGATCGACGTCCAGGGTGCAAAGTCTGTGCGCCGGCTGGCGGCGAGGGGTCCCGAATTGGAGCGGGCGTTGGTGACGGTTTTTCTGACACCGCCGTCTCTGGGTGAGTTGGAAATTCGATTGCGAAGCCGGGCGCAGGATAGTCCGGAGGTGATTGCCCGCCGCTTGGCGATGGCCCAAGTCGAGCTGGCAGAAGCGCCCCATTTCGAGTATCTCGTGGTGAGTCGGAGTCGGGAGGAAGATCTTGCGGCTGTGCGCTCGATTTTGGTGGCCGAGCGGTGTCGGCAAACCCGTTCGGAGTTTCAGTGGAACCAAGGGCCAATGACATGAGTGCGACGAAAAATATTGTCCTGGGGGTGACCGGTAGTATTGCCGCGCACCGAGCGATCGACCTCGCCAGCCGGTTGACCAAATCGGGTTTCCGCGTGAACGCCGTGCTGACGGTCGAGGCGCAGCGGTTTGTTCAGGCCTTACCGTTCAAGACCTTGACCCGGCAACCGGTGATTACTGATTTGTACGACGAGGAAGAGGGGTGGAAGCCCGCGCATATCCGACTGGCGGACGAAGCGGACCTGCTATTAATCGCTCCGGCGACGGCGAATTGTCTCGCTAAACTGGCTTATGGACTGGCGGATGATGCGCTGACCTGTATTGCGTTGGCCTTGGCTCCTTCCGCAAAATTAGTCATTGCGCCGGCGATGAACGGGAAAATGTGGCAACATCCGGCCACGGCGGCCAATGTCGCCATCTTACGTGCGCGCGGTGCTGAATTTATTGGACCGGAAGCGGGACTTCTGAGCTGCGGTTATGAGGGATTGGGACGCCTCTGGCCGGTCGATCAACTGGCTATCCGGGTGGAGGCATTGCTGGCCTAAGGGGCCGCCTGAGCATCGATCATGGCCTGGCGAATGTCTCTCGACAAAGGCCGACAAGCTTGGGCTCGGTTCTGGGTGAATTGGCAGCGTTGGATTCGTCCGGCACCGGTCGATGGTGAACTCTTTGTTCGCCGGGTGCGGTTTGTGGAACGGGGCCTCGGCATTTGGGTAAAAGCCGCTTTGTTGCTGATGGCCGGTTTTTTCCTGTTCGCCAACGATGATTTTGGAAATCTGATGCAACCGCGGCAGGACGTGGTGGCGGTGGTTCGGCATTTTTTCTTGATTTATGCGGCTCTCAGTGTCGGGGCGGCCATTGTAATCTTGGGGCTGAAGGACGTCACGCCGCGGGTTCTCGAGCGAGTCGTGTATTCGCAGGCCTTGCTCGATGGGGTTGCGATGGCGGCGTTGTGCGTCGTCACGCTGGGTTTTGATAGCACTCTCTATTGGTTGTTCCCCGCCCTGATGGTGCGTGCGGCCCTGGTGATTCCTCAAGTGGATGTGCAGGTGGCGGTCAATGTATTAACCATTGCCGCCTATGTGATGGCGGGTGGCTTAGAGCGGGCTATTTCGATCGAAGAACGGAGCCAGATCGACAGTGCTAGCACGGCTCGATCCGGGTCAGCCGTTTTGACGGTCGGAGATTTGAGGGACATTTCGGTGCTGGCAGTCCAATTCATCAAATCAACGGATCCGGTGTCGTCGTTTGTTCGGACTCAGTTAACGGAGCGTACTCGAAAGGATTTGGCGGGGCGGTTGGGCGGAGGACTGATTCCTTCGGATCTCCAATTGAGATTAGTGAGCGATCTCAATAAAATGATTCGAGGACCTGCCATTTATGAAGAGGACCGATTTGCCCAGGTAACCTTACGACCTGAGGTACGAGAAATGGTGGAGCAGAAAATTCACGAGGGTCGGGAATTGCGACGGCTTAATCGGCTGCTCTTAGAGGATGCCTATCCTTCAGAGCTCATGAGCACCGTCCGGTCAACCGCCCGATCCGCGGATGCTGAAGAGGGTGTTGGGGAAACGGTTGAGACCATCCTGCTTCGAGTCTTGCTTTTGCTCGCGGTGACGGCGTGTTGTGCGGGGGTACGGGTTCTGGTCGACCGAAGACGGGTGGAGGATTTGGAAGCTCGAGAATTTGCGCTCAAGGAAGAGCAACTACGTTCCGCGGGCCGATTAGCAGCGGAGATTGCGCATCAATTGAAAAATCCGCTCGGCATCATTAACAACGCCGCTTACACACTCCAAAAAACGGTGAAGGAGGGCAAAACGGTGACCCAACAAATAGCGATTATCCGGGAAGAAGTTGCTCGCTCGGACCGCATCATCACGGAACTCATGGGATACGCTCAGTTGGCCGAAGGGCGGGTCGAACGGATCCAACTCACCGAGGTGTTGGATCAGGCGATCGAGGAAGTTTTGCCGGTGGGTTCGAATTTCGAGGTGCGGGTCCATCGGGACTACGGTCGAGCCCTCCCACCGCTGCTGGGGCATCGTGGCCATTTTGCCGAGATCTGTGCCAATTTGTTGACCAATGCTCGAGAGGCGATGGAGGGTCGAGGAGAGATTTTTCTTTCCGTCCATGCCGGCGATGACTACTCGGTGATCTTGAAGATTCGCGATACGGGTCCCGGAATCCCGCCCGAACTCCGGGTGCGGATTTTTGAGTCCTATTTCACAACCAAAGACCGTGGAACCGGCCTGGGCCTGGGGATTGTGAAGCATAACTGTGAACTTTATGGCGGTTCGATTCAGGTGGAAAGCGGCGCGGGTTCAGGAGTGGGGGCCTGTTTTGTCGTGACTCTGCCCGCTCGGACCGCGATGCGTTTGCGGTCATGAAACTCCCAGCTTTACTTGTCGTCGACGACGAAAAGAATATGCGCCTTTCCCTGGAGACGGTATTGCACGGGGAAGGCTACGAGGTGCGCTTGGCCGAGTCGGCTGAGTCGGCGCTCAAGTTGCTGGCGACCGAAGAAGTATTCATGGTGATCACCGATGGTCGACTCGGGGGAATGAGCGGCTACGAACTTCTCGGTGAAATCGCTAAACGGAAGCCAGGCCTGCCGGTCGTGATGATGACGGCTTACGCGACTCCAAAATTGGCCGTTGCGGCGATCAAAGCGGGGGCCATCGAATACCTCGGAAAACCGTTCGAACCCGACGAATTGCTGCATGCCGTCGCCCGGTGTGGCGAGCGTCATTTGCTCTTGGCCGAAAACGCGACGTTGAAAGCTCGCGCTGGGGAAGCGTACCGGCTGGAACATTTGATCGGCGATGCCCCCAAGGTACGTGAACTGAGGCAACTGATTGAAACGGTCGCGCCAACCGACGCCACGGTCTTGATTTTGGGCGAAAGCGGAACCGGCAAGGAGTTGATTGCGGGCGCCATCCATAGTCTGAGTCGTCGGTCCGGGCAGAATTATGTTCGCCTCAACTGTGCGGCAATTCCGGAGACTCTCCTCGAATCTGAACTTTTTGGTTACGAAAAGGGCGCTTTCACGGGTGCGCACCGTACGAAACGCGGCTACGTCGAGGAGGCGGATGGGGGAACCATATTTTTGGACGAGATCGGGGATATGAGTCGTCCGTTGCAGGCTAAGCTATTGCGATTCCTGGAGGACGGCTCCTTCACGCGGGTGGGAAGTCCACAAGAACTTAAGGTCAATGTGCGCCTGATCGCCGCCACGAATCGGAATATTGTGGAAGCAATCCAACAGCACGAGTTCCGCGAAGATTTATTTCATCGGTTGAACGTGATGCAATTTCGCCCGCCACCCTTACGTGAGCGGGGTGGGGATATTTTGCTTCTGGCACAACATTTCCTTCGGAGTTTTGCGGCGCGGCTGGCGAAACCCGTCCGAGCGATCACCGGGTCGGCTCAGGAGGCGTTGCTGGCGCATTCATGGCCTGGAAATGTTCGCGAACTCCGCAATGTCATCGAACGCGCCATCATCCTCGAGAATACCGAAGAAATTCGGGCCGCCAGCCTACCCGATTTTGAAGTGGAATCACGGTTGCGAAGTCGGACGCCGCGGTGGCCGGGAGGCGCTGGGGCATCGTTATCGAAAGAATCACCCGCGTTGGCCCCCGGTGAAACATTGGGGGACGCCTTGGTTCGATTCGAGCGGGAATTGATCGAAGGCGCCCTGGAACGTAGCGGCGACAGTATTAGCAAGGCGGCGTTGGAACTGGGGGTTACCCGCCATACCCTGCGATATCGTTTGAGTCGCTTGGGGTTGCGCGAGGACGGAACCGTTGACGAAGAAGGGGATGCTTCGCCAGGTTCCAAGGTTCGATGATCTCCCGTCTACCTATCGCCACTTTGTTGGCTGCGACGCCGATCCTCCCGCCCTCGATCGACGGTGCGGGCCGGTTGGCGTTGTCTGGGATGGTTCCGGTGGTGGTGATCGTCGTGGTGATTTGTGGGTTGCTGGTGGGTTGGGCGATTTTTTTCCGTAGATCGCCGCGGGATCCACGCGCGCGCCGCCTGACCGATGCACCGCTCCCATCGGGTCATCGTCGTCGTCGCCTTCGTCGGGAACACCGTCCTCGGGCACCTAGCTTGGCGGAGACGGGTGGATTGCCTCCGGTTAAGCCCACGGAGCCTCCGAATCCACCCCTGTGAATACGGATGTCAGCGACCAGATCACAAAGAAAAGCGCGTCTAACCTCGCGCTCGCCTTCATTTTACTCCCGCCGCCGAAACGCGCCGCGATGTCAGCATTGTACGCGTTTTGCCGGGAAGTGGATGACTTAGCGGACGAGGAAACCGTTCCAATTGAACATCGACGCCAAGAGTTGGCCCGCTGGCGGGCCGAGACTCAGGTGGCGTGTAATGGAGGCGCTCCCACGCTTCCAGTATTGCGAGAATTTCAGCCGTTCATCCGCGAATACCGGCTACCTTTTGCCCGATTTGATGAGCTTTTTGCCGGGGTTGAGCTGGATTTAGATCCTGCCCGTTACCCCGATGGCGCGGCGCTAGAACGGTATTGCTATCACGTCGCGTCCGTCGTGGGGCTGCTGAGCATCGAAATTTTTGGCTACCAAGATCCAGGCTGCCGGGAATACGCCGATGCCCTTGGAAAAGCCCTGCAACTGACCAACATCCTGCGGGACGTGGGCAATGATGCTGCCCGCGGTCGCATTTATCTTCCGACTTCTGATTTGGCCCGCTTTGGCGTGACGGAGTCGGATATTTTTCAGCGACGCAACTCGGATGCTTTTCGTCGGCTGGCGGCGAATTTCGCGGGTCGGGCGCGTGCGTTTTATCGGCGGGCTCAACAGTTGCTCCCGGTGCGAGATCGCCAGGCGATGATCGCAGCCGAACTCATGGGGGCCGTCTATTGGCAGCTGCTCCGGCGGATTGAACGGACCCACTACGATGTCCTGGCGGACGAACCCCTTCGACTCAGCAAATTTCGAAAGCTTAGTTTAATCTTCTTGGCCTGGTGCCGCGTGAAAACGGGTCTGCCCGTCGCCACCTATGGTCAGTAATTCTTGAAATCCTCCCGTGCCCCATCGAACCCCCAAATCCACCCGATCCGCCGATGCTAAATCACCCTTATCGCCACGTCCCCGCCAACGAAAAAAGATTCGGCTGATTATTACTGCGGATGATTTTGGCCGATCTTCCAGTGCGAATCGAGCGATCGAGCGTGCGCACCGCGATGGGGTACTCACCAGTGCCAGTCTGATGGTGAACGAGCACGGAGCGGAAGACGCCGCGGAGATTGCGGCTCGAAACCCGCGCTTGGGTGTCGGCTTGCATCTCGTCTTGGTTCGCGGCCGTTCGGCACTCAAACCCAGCGAAATTATTGGGGTCGTCAATCAACGGTTTGAATTCGAGACCAGTCCGGTGCGGGCAGGAATTAAATACTTTTTCAATCAAGAAATGAGGAAGTACCTGAAGCATGAAATTGACGCCCAGTTTCGCGAATTTCGCACCTTGGGGCTGGCGTTGGATCATGTGAACGGGCATCTCAATTTTCACCTTCATCCGACGATCTTTGATATTTTCCGACGTCACTTTCATGACTGGGGCGTCACGGGGATGCGGCTCACCCGCGATCCGTTATTGATGAACCTTCGGCTGGCGTTAGGGCGGTATTTTTACCGTTCGAGTCACGCATTTATTTTCAACCAGTTAAGTGCCCGAGCAGTGCCCTCCCTGGATCGTCGCGGGATCCGGTATACGGACGCTGTTTTTGGTCTACTCCAAAATGATCGGATGAACGAGAAATATCTATTGAAATTACTAGACAATCTTTGGCCCGGCGATTTTGAACTCTATTGTCATCCGGACGAGGACGTGCATCGTCATGAGACGGAAGCATTGTGCAGCCCGCGGGTCCGAGAAAAAATTCAGGAACGCGGTATTGAGCTGATCACCTATTCCGACCTGTGAGAGGAATTCGACCGGCAGTTTCCGACCTCCTCAGGGTTTCTTGATCGGTTTTTGACTGGTTGTTTTGGCGCACTTTCCCCGACCGAAAAACGACGAAACCCGCTCTGGGAGCGGGTTTCATTCAGTTTTTTGATTTCAACGTTGTGGCTACGGCTTGGTTTTCAGCA
>JAYVTS010000521.1:0-6381 GCA_043788645.1 Verrucomicrobiota bacterium | reverse complement strand
TCCATTTCATCGACGAGATGAAGATGGAATATGGCATCATGGTCCGGCTGATCCGCCATCCCGACTTTCGCGAAGGGGTCCGCGCGCTGCTGATCGATAAGGATAATGCGCCGCGCTGGTCGGAACCGGCCCAGGTAGATCCTTTCTTCGAGCCGCTGCCGAGTGACGAGGAGTGGTCACCCTTCCCGGCCAATAATCATGAGGCGTTCCAATGAGCTTCGAAACCATCCTCGTCGAACAGCGCGGGGCAGTCACGCTCGTCACGCTGAACCGCCCGCAGGCGCTCAACGCCTTGAACTCGATGGTGCTCAAGGAATTGATCGCTGCCTTCGCCGACTATGATTCCGACGACAGCCAGCATTGCCTGGTGCTGACCGGCTCCGAGAAAGCCTTCGCGGCGGGTGCTGACATCAAGGAAATGCAGGCCCAGGGCTTCGCCGACATCTTGTCCGAATTCAAAAAATATTCAACTAACGGATTCAGTGTGGCGAGATAGATACCGCCTATCCATTCGTGTGTCGGCCGAGCCTCAAGTGCGATGTTCAATCGGTCGGCATCATCTCCCGAATATAGGCGCGAGGCAGGAATCATTTGGTTATTATAATTTTTATAATCTTCCTGTCCCTTGTCTCATTCGGGCGCGGGAGCAACGCTTTCTTGAACGGCTCCACTTATTCAGAAGCCAACGAATCATGGGGCTCCTCGGAGAGGCTACCAACGACGATCTCGATGTATTCGGGATGTTTCGCGCCGGGTTCTGTCATCATAAGCTTAGGCCAAACCGGCAAAGACATGGCTGACATCTTCGTGATCATCGAGCGCGTGCAAGAAATCCAAGACCTGGGTTCGTGCCCGTTCATCTAGTTTCAGCGGCGTCTTGGCTACCCAACGCAGTTCGCTCGCGGTCACATTCCAACCGGCCGCCTTGAGCCATTTGCTCATCGTCACCAAATCCTTCATATCCGCGAGAAAACGGCCTCCAAGGGCGCCTTCGGGCACTTCCGATCCATCCAGTGCCTCCACATTTTGGGCTCCGGCCTCAATCGCATCGCCCTCCGGATCCCGTTGAGCGTCGGAATGGGTGGCCTCGACCACCCCCAGGCGATCAAAGAAAAAGTGCATGGAACCGGGCTGGCCGAGCGCCCCACCTTTGCCGAAAAGATGGCGCATTTCCGGTGCCGTCCGATTTCGGTTGTCGGTCTGGCACTCCACGATAACCGGCACTTTGTGGGGGCCAAAACCTTCGTAGGTGACGAGTTCAATCGTCATCTGCTCTTCCAATTGGCCGGAGCCCTTCTTGATCGCTCGTTCAATCGTCTCGCGGGTGACGCTGGCTTTGCGCGCCTTTTCCACGGCCACCGCCAAACGTGCATTGAGGTCGGGATCAGCCCCGCCTAATTTCGCCGCGACCATGATTTCGCGAACCATTTTTCCGAAGACCTGGCCCTTTTTGTGAGCCGCGGCTTCACGACCGGCTTGTTTCCATTGTGCGCCCATGAGAAAGTCAGTATGGACCTACGATCTACCCGAATGAAAGCCCGAAACGCATTAGAAGAATCAAATTCCATCCCCGAGCCCACGCCCGGCCCGGATGTGGGGCAAGGCCCGGTAGAGAAGCAGGTGATACAGGCGCCGGGGCAAGATCCGTCGCAGCCACGCGAACCCATGGGCATCCACCGTCGCGTACACTCGAAGGGGGGGATGGGGGTGTCGGAGGATCTCGGCCACTCGCGCTGCCACCGTCGCCGGAGTGGCCCGTGCTCGGTCCATCATGCGCTCAATGAACTCCGCCAAGTACAAGTATTGGGCATGGTAGGGATCATCCTCCGCCAGGGCTCCTCGGAAACTCTGAGTCGTAAAGCGCGTGTTTCGGAATGAGTCGCTATTGATGAAGCCGGGCTCGATCAGGGTCACATGGATGTTCCACGGCCGCACCTCGTACCACAGGGCTTCGCTGGCTCCTTCCAGCGCGAATTTCGCCGCGGAATACAGAGACATCGTGGGCATCGCCATCATGCCGCCCACCGAGGAGATATTCAGGATTCGACCGGCCCGCTTCGCCCGCATTCCAGGGAGCACCAAGCGAATGAGTTCACAAGGGCCGCGAACGTTGGTTTCCATGATTTCCCACCAGGCTTGGTCATTCCAATGTTCGACCACCGTCCGATAGGCCACCCCCGCATTGTTAATGAGCACATCGACGCCCCCCCAACGCTCCGTGGCCTCTTTGACCACTGACTCGCGCTGGACAGAATCGCAGACGTCGAGGGCTCGAAGATGGATAAATTCGCCGTCACTGAATTCGGCGGCGGCAAAGCGGTGGAGGGATTCCGCCCGTGCCGTCAACAGCAGACGGTAGCCCCGGCCGACGAGCTGTTGGGCCAAAGCCAACCCGAGCCCGCTACTAGCGCCGGTTAACAGCACCAGGGGACGACGAGAAGGACCAATGGAGCCAGGGGCCGCACTCATTGATTACATAAACGGGGTACACCCCAAGCTCCTTCGGATGCCGGTCGAAGGTCAAGCCCGCAGAGTGGCTAACTGGATCGCAACGGAACTCACCGGCACTAGGAATGAAGGCTGGGCGCCTCCCGTCTCATCCCGGTTTCCGGAAGGACAGATTCAATAAATTCCGAATTGCCTGTGGGAAAACGGCGCGGTGTTCAACAAGAGTATCGAAAGAATTTTCCAACTCGGCGAAGTGAAGGCGTCGAGCGACTAAATCTAAATCGGGCCCTTGAGCGTTCATTCAACGATTCGGCCTTCCAGAAACTTCGCATAGCGGTTTGCAGAACTCGTCCAAACCCACCGGTTCGTGCAAATATCTGAGCAATCACGCTCAATGAAAAAATTAGGGGCTCACCGTCCGGTAGATGCGCAGGGTTTCGTTTGGCGCGTTGGTGTCAATGAAGGTGAAGGGGTTGGTATTCAACAAAAGTGTGGACAGGGTCTTCCAACTCGACGGAGTGGAATCGTCGAGCGATTGAACCTGAATCTGGCCCTTGGACGTTGAATCAATTTTCAGATGCGGCATCCCTGAAACTTCGCTCAAACTCAAGAACACCGCGTTTGTTGGAAACAGAGTGACCGTGGCACTGACACTGTTGGTAGAGCCGACGGAAGTGGAGGAACTCACCCAAAAGGTGGCGTTGGTAGTCAAGCCTGACAGGTGATAAGTCGCGTTGGTTGCGCCGAGGATCGAATGGTTCGTGTCACCAGATAGGCCTTGATACCATTGGTAAGACAATGCAATCCCGCCACTTGCAACCACCGATAGGTCGGCGGTTTCGCCCAGGCGAATGCGCCGACTCGTCGGTTCGCCGACAATAATTGGATGTCCTGGATAAGTAAGGCCAATCAGAAGCACGGGTGTCTCGGGAAGGATTTGGCCACCGCCGATGGATTTCAGGTATAAGACGCCGGAAATCCCAGTCCAATGCCCTGAGCCGGCTGCTTGTTCAAACGTGGAACCACCCGCTGTTTCCCAGGCTCTTACCTGAACCCATGCCGGATATCCGCCCCCAATAAATGGGATTTCTACAGTTGACGCGAGGCCTCCCGTAAGATAGCCCGCGAAACGACCCGAAAAAAACGGGATGGGCTGTCCAACTGCAACCAGCCGGGTTTCATCTTTCCCGGCGTAAAGTTGAGCCAAGTAATTTGTACCCGAGAGGGGCGTCAAACTCGAATCAAAAAATGGCGCCCCGGAACCGCCGACTGCCCACGAAAGGTTGCTCAACAAAACCGTCCCTCCTGCCAAGAGTGATTGGTACACCGTCAGCCAAATTAATAAACACCTAGTTGTATTCATTGTTTTACCTTGCCTAAACGAATGTTTGGATCTGCTCGAACATAGTAGTTTGTGGAACCCTTCCAAACCCACCGGTTCGTACAAATATCTGAGCAATCACGCTCAATGGAAAAATTAGGGGCTCACCGTCCGGTAGATGCGCAGGGTTTCGTTTGGCGCGTTGGTATCAATGAAGGTGAAGGGACTGGTGTTTACCACTTGCGTCGACAGTAGCGTCCAGCCGGTCGGATCAAGGCCATCGAGCGATTGAATCTGAATCGATCCCAACGACGGAGAATCGATGAGTAACTGAGGCAATCCTGAAGCAATTGTCAGGTTCAGGAAAACCGCATTGGTTGCGAAAACACTGAGCGTGGCGCTCATGCTATTGGTCGAGCCTACAGAAGTTGATGCACTCGACCAAAAGATAGCGTTAGTCGTCAGCGAAGGAGTGCGGTAGACGGCGTTTGTGGCGCCAACTACAGCGTGGTTCGTGTCACCTGACTGCCCTTGATACCATTGGTAGGATAACGCAATTCCGCCACTTGCAACTAACGATAAGTCAGCGCTCTCACGGGACCGTAGTTTACGGCCTAATGGTTCATCGACGATAACTGGGTTGCCCGGATAGGTTAAGCCAGCCATACTAGCAGGACCTGTGGGGGTACCCAGATGACTGCCAGTTTGTTTAACAAAAATAACACTTGAAATCCCCGTCCAATGCGCAGAGCGAGCCGCCGCCTCAAAGGAAGAACCGCCTGCTACCTCCCAGGCTCGTACTTGAACCCAGGCCGGATATCCGTTGTTTATAAATGGGATGTCCACTTCTTCACTTCGAAAAATGTAACCCGCATACATTCCAGAAAAAAATGATGCCGGCGACCCGACTGCGACCAGTTTTTCCTGCCCTTTGCCGGCATATATTTGAGCAAGGTAATTTGTACCAGCCAGAAATACCCGGTTGTTATCAAAAAAGCGTCCGTTTGTACTACCAACATCGTCGGGTAAATTGCGCAGAGCAATCGTTCCTCCAGCCATGGTAGATTGAACTACTGTCAAGCATATAGTGACAATCCCGTGCATTTTCATTGTTTTATCTTTCCTAGGCGAATGTTTGGGTCGGCACGAATGTAGTTATTAGTGGATCCATTCCAAATCCACTTATTTGTGCAGAGATCTGAGCAATATCGCCACGCAAAGTAGAAATGAGAATTGTCGGAAGCTGACCAAGTGTAATCATCGGCCGTAAAATATTCGTACCCCCCAACAGTGCCGAGCGGCATAAATACATTTGAACCAGAACTTATGTCCACAATTCGTGCATTGGTGTCCATACCCAAATCACGCGTTGCCCAAACCGCATCAAATAACCATGGAGTGTCATTGGGTGCACCTGCGTTCACACCCCAAAAGAGATTGGTAAAAGCAACGTTACTGATCGGAAACGTATCAAATGTGGCATTTATCAGAGAACTGGAAATGCTCGCCTTGGCACCATAGGCTTTGATTAAAGAGTTATTGTTTGGATCACTCTCTCGGCTGTAATATCCAATAAACACTTCAGTCCCGGCAGGGTTGACCGTCACGGAAGGATCCCATTGATCAGTCGCGGTGCGATCATTATTGACTTTTATTGGACCACTCCACCTGAGAGACCCGTCACTATTCGTAACAACTCCTTCTTGAATCCAAATATCGCCTCGATCTGTATTGGTAGTTCCCGGCGCAGACTGATCTGCATAAACCAGATAGATCGAACCATTGACAGGATTAACGGAAACCCGTGGAAACCCATTAGAAATGAAATAGTCGGTGATGTTTGTGGTGTTAGAACGCAATAGGTTTCCACTGCCATTATCATGCATTGAGTAGTGAAATGAACTATTTGTGTGTGACTGAATTGATATTGGCCCATGCCAGGTACCATTGGTTGTTAACCATTTGTACTGAATCGTATTCGTTTGTCCGCCCGTTCCAGAGGCTACCAGCTGGTAAAAAACGTAGACAGCTCCATTTGTCCCGATTGCAAAATCCGCAGCGTGAGAGTCAAGCGAAAGCATCGTTGCGCTATCCCAACTGACTCCGTTGTTTGAGGAATGCGCAAACGCGACTCCTCGTGACCCACCGTTTGTTGTAAAGGTGCCCGCGACATATAGGTGGGCCGAATTTGGCAATCCGGTGAAGTTATTTATAGCCAAAGCTGGTTTGTCAGCGAGGTAGAAACCGGTAGCGGTGTTTGTTCCACTAGGAACGTTCGTATTTATGAGCGCGAATGTTTGGCCATTGTCGGTGGAATTCCACAATCGAAAGCCATAGTATCCGGGTTCTCGCGAGGGATTGCCCAACAAGTAGATGGTACCACTTCCTTTGTCCCGTACCATAACCGGATCGCCTGTGTCGCCTTGGGTTCGATTCGGATTGGAACTAGGCGGTATGGCGCCCTTGTCAACGAAGCTCGCAGCCCCGTTAGTTGATACAGCCCAGCCAATCGCTCGTGGAGACGTTATCCCAGTAAACTTGGTTGATTTTTCTCCGAGATTATATTCCCCCAGATGGGTGTCGAAAAACGCAGCGACAATGTTATTGGTATC
>JAYVTS010000520.1:0-26678 GCA_043788645.1 Verrucomicrobiota bacterium | reverse complement strand
GATCAGATGGGTTTGCAGGTTTTGCGCCACGGAGCCCGTTGCCCAAGATTTCTTTTCCTGAAGTTTGTTCTTCGCGGTGTCGAATACTTTTTCGATCCGCCAGCGCATCAAATAAAGGTCACCATTCACAAGCAGAAGCATGGAAGCGCGGATGAACACGGATTCACACGGATGGGGCAAGTTCGAAATTCTTCCTATCTGCGTTCATCAGCGTTCATCCGCGGTTCTCTTCGGCTGGGCGTTTCGGCGGTTGATCCCGTCAAAAACACGGGACACAACCGCGGTCCCTCCGAACCGCGGATGAACACGGATTCACGCGGATGGGGCAAGTTCGAAGTTCTTCTTATCCGCGTTCATCTGCGTTCATCCGCGGTTCCCTTCGTTTGCGAAGCGAGGGAGTCTGCGGTTTTTCAAAATTTGAGGAGAATTTCCGATTCGCATCCTGCCCCAGCGGTTTCCTATCCTCGTCGGATGAAGCGCCGTAGTCCGTCCCAGAAGCCCTCACGGGTATCGACGACGATCACCCCAAAAGGGTCGAGGAAACCGGTCAGCCGGACCTCGGCCTTCGCCCTGGCTCACGAGCACTATGCGAGCTTGGGCGTCGATGTCGACCGCGCCCTCCGCACGCTCGCACGGTATTCCATTTCACTCCAGTGCTGGCAAGGGGATGATGTAGGCGGCTTCGAGTTCCATCGCCATTCACTCGACGGCGGTATCGCCGTGACCGGCAATTTTCCGGGCAAAGCCCGTTCTCCAGAGGAACTCCGCGCAGACATTGATCAAGCCCTTAAACTCATTCCCGGCCGACATCGCGTCAGTTTACACGCCTGTTATGGCGAATTCAACGGACGCCCGGTTGATCGCGACGAGCTTTCGCCGGACCATTTTCAAAACTGGATCGCCTGGGCCGCAAACCGCAAAGGAGGACTCGATTTTAATCCCACTTGCTTCGCCCATCCCAAGTCCGACGACGGGTTTACGTTGTCTCATCCTAAGTCCGGAATTCGTCAATTCTGGATCGAGCACTGTCGTCGGTCGCGAGAAATCGGAGCGGTGATCGGGCGTGCCCTCGGCACCCCTTGCGTCACGAATCTCTGGATCCCGGATGGGTTCAAAGACACGCCCGCTGATCGACGTTCACCGCGCGAACGCTTGGCAAAATCGCTCGATGCTATTTTTGAAAAGGATCTTCCGGCACGATTCAATCTAGACTCACTCGAATCTAAACTCTTCGGTCTCGGTGCTGAAAGTTATACGGTTGGGTCGCATGAATTTTACCTCGGGTACGCTATCACTCATCAAAAACTTCTCTGCTTGGATACGGGCCATTTTCATCCCACGGAATCCATCGCCGACAAACTTTCGGCGCTCCTCCCGTTCGTGCCCGGCGTGCTTCTCCATGTGAGCCGCGGCGTTCGCTGGGACAGCGATCATGTTGTGATCCTCAACGATGAACTTGTCGCCGTCGCCCGCGAGGTGGTGGCGAACAACGACCGCCAATCGGTTCACCTCGGGCTTGACTATTTTGATGCCAGCATCAATCGCCTCGCCGCCTGGATTATTGGATCCCGTGCGTTACAACAAGCCCTGCTCAGTGCGCTGCTCGAACCTCCCGGCATCCGGGCCGCGGAATTCACCGAAGACTACACCTCACGCCTGGCCCTTCAGGAAGAAGCAAAAGTTCTTCCGCTGGGTGCGATTTGGGATCGGTTCTGCGAAATGAATCAGGTACCCACCGGTGAACGTTGGCTCTCCGAAGTGAAGCAGTACGAAAAAAGAGTGCTCGTAAACCGGGGATGAAGACGCTGCTGCAACTCTCGGCCATGACGAAGTCGTTTGGCGCGGTCCGGGCTCTTAAAGGTGTTTCATTTGAACTCCGCCCCGGGGAGGTTCACGCGCTCCTGGGCGAGAATGGCGCCGGAAAATCAACCCTCATTAAAGTCATCACCGGCGCTCACGCCCCCGATAGCGGATCGATGACCGTCGATGACCAAATCATTTCCCACCTCACCCCCGCTTCGGCTCACGCCCTCGGCATCGCGTGTATCTACCAACAACCCGCACTCTTTCCGGATCTGACCGTGGCGGAAAATCTCGCGCTTCGACTCGAGCCCGCCTGGGCTTTTCGATGGGTCCGCGGGTCACTCCGTCGGACGCGAGCGAAGGAATTACTTCGCCAAGTCGGAGCTGACCTATCGCCTGACGCCGAGGTCCGAACCCTCTCGATGCCCGAACAACAATTGGTTGAGATTGCGGCCGCGATCGGTACCGGTGCCCGAATTGTCATCATGGACGAACCGACCGCATCGCTCACGCAGCGAGAGCAAGCCCGGCTGTTCAACCTCGTTCGTGAACTTCGGCAAACCGGCGTCGGTATCATCTATATCTCACATCGGCTGGAAGAAATTTTTGCACTCGCAGATCGCGTCACCGTTCTGCGTGATGGCGAAAGTGTCGGCACCCGCGAAATTCCTCGCGAGCCACGCACCCCACCCGCGTCCGCCCGAGAACCCCTGCCCGCTGCCCTCACCGAAGCCGAGCTGATCCAAATGATGGTGGGTCGCCCGATGAACCAGACTCATCGACCCCACCGTGCGACTCACCGGAGACCCGACGTCACGCTGCTATCGTTGCGAAACCTCGGTTGCCGAGCGGGCGGATTATACGACATCACGTTGGAGATCCGGGCCGGTGAGATCGTTGGGCTGGCCGGGCTCGTTGGCGCCGGGCGCACGGAATTGGCTCGCGTCCTTTTTGGACTCACCCCGGCCGATGAGGGTCAGATCCAATTCGCCGGACAACCCATCCGCCCGCGCTCACCCGCCGAAGCCATTGCTCTCGGGATTGCCTACGTGCCAGAGGATCGACGACGCCATGGGGTCATTCTCGACCTGGCAGTGGAGGCGAACACCTCGCTCGCGATCCATCGGCGACTCTTTCCTGGATCGTGGCTTCGATTTGGCGCCGAAACCCAACTCGCCCTGGATCAGATTCGAATTCTGGGCATTAAGACCCGCGGCCCGGGAGCGCGGGTGAATACTTTGAGCGGGGGTAATCAGCAGAAAGTGGCCCTCGCCCGTTGGCTCGCCACTCACCCGCGCTTGCTCATTCTCGACGAACCGACTCAGGGCGTGGACCTCGGGGCAAAAAGCGAAATCCATCGACTCATCCGCGAACAAGCCGATGCCGGACTGGCGGTCTTACTGATCTCCAGTGATCTTCCGGAAATCCTGGAGCTAAGTGATCGAATCGCGGTGATGCGCGGTGGCACGCTCATCGCCGAATTCTCTGGGGACGTGGATGGTCCCACTCTGATGGCGTCTGCCCTGGGACAAAAACCCAAGCCACCTGACGTACCAGCCCCCTGAACCTCATGCTCAACCGCTATTTTCGAGAATTTTCAGTCACCGCGGTGTTGGGACTTTTATTGGCGTTTTTGGCCGTGTTTGCGCCCCATTTTTACGAAGCCCAACCCCTCCTCTCTCGGCTCACGGCGGCCGCTCCAAAACTCATCATCGCTTGCGGCCTGACCCTGGTCCTTCTCACTCGACAAATTGATATTTCCGTGGGATCCATCTTTGCTGTTTGCAGCGTGATCGGTGGACTTCTCACGACGGAAAAGTGGCCGCTACCTCTAGCGATGGGGTCGACCCTGCTCGCGGGCGCCGCTCTGGGAGTCCTCAACGGGACACTCGTAGCTGGCCTTCAGCTACCTTCGATCGTCGTCACATTAGCAACCATGGTCACGCTTCGTGAAGGGTTACGACTCGCTCAACAAGGAGTCTTCATCAATTTGCCAGAGGATGTCCAATGGTTCGGACTCTCGATGATTTCAGGGCAGCTCACGATCTGCGCCGCGGCGCTCAGCCTCTTGCTGGCACTCTCGCTGGCGTTGCGATGGGTCGCAGTTGGCCGTTGGCTCTATGCGATCGGCTCGGACGCAGAAGCCGCACGACTCTCGGGATTACGCCCGAGACTTACCACCTTTTGGGTGTTTGTACTGCTGGGCGCCTTGACGGGATTGGCAGCGGTTTTGAATCTCGTGCAATCCCCCCAAGTCGATCCTGCCACCGGGCGACTCCTGGAATTAGAAGTGATTGCCGCTTCGGTGGTGGGTGGCGTCGCCATCTCGGGCGGGCGCGGCAACCTGGGCGGGGTGCTCGCTGGATTGTTATTGCTCCTGTGTATTAGTCCCGCACTCACGTACCTCGGCGTAAAGCCCTATTGGGATAAAGCCATTCAAGGAACGGTGCTCCTGCTCACGGTCGTCGCCGATGGCGTCCGGAGTCGTCGCCCCTTGAGCCGTCACTCCGCCGTCACGATTCAGCAGCGGAAGCAGCGAACGACGGATGAACTCCGATGAACGCGGATTGGAACTATGAAAATCGCCTTTTTCCGACACGAACTCGTTCTCGCTTTGCTTTTGGTGGCGGAAATCGTGTTTTTTCAAAGCACGGGACGCAATTTTGGTACCCCGGATAACCTCGCTAATCTGGTTCGGCACTCGGTCGAAATCGGTCTCCTCGCCCTCGCCTTGCTCCCGGTCATTCTCACGGGCGGCATCGACCTCTCCGTCGGATCGGTTCTCGGTTTGTCGGCAGTGATTTTCGGTAAACTTTGGCGGGATGCGGGACTCGATTGGCCCCTGGCAGCGGCGGCCACATTGGGTTTCGGCGCATTAGCCGGCGGCTTCAATGCTACGCTCATTACGTGGTTCCGCTTGCCGCCGCTCATTGTCACACTGGGTACGTATTCGCTTTTTCGAGGTCTGGCCGAAGCGCTCACTCACGGTACGGACGCTTTCACTGATTTCCCACCGGGATTTCTAAACCTCGGCACCGGACGGGCCGCTGGAGTTCCAGTGCAAGCATGGATCTTTGGGGGCGTCGCGCTCGCCCTGGGGTTGCTGGTCCACCGAACGACTTTCGGGCGCTCTTTCCGTGCCATGGGATTTTCCGCCGACGGTGCCCGATACGCGGGGCTACCGGTCGCTCGTCGTCTTTTCCTCGTCTATGTCCTCGCGGGTCTGATCGCCGCGCTTGCGTCCTTAACGTACACCGCTCGTTTCGGCACCGCCAAAGCCGATGCGGGAACGGGCTATGAACTGATGGCGATCACCGCGGTGGTTCTCGGCGGTACGAGCATTTTTGGGGGAATCGGCTCCGTCCCCGGCACGTTGCTCGGAGTCGCCGCTTTGGCGGTCCTCACCAATGGTCTGGGACGCGTCCCCGCGACGATGAGTCACGCCGCTGAACTTTCTGGGCTCTTGACGGGCGGACTGTTACTCGTGGCGCTGACTCTCGGTTCGGCGTCGAAGTGGCTGGCCGAACGCCGGTCTGTTCGTTCATCTTGCCGCTCGATTCCCGTGGTCGTCACCGATTTATGAAAGCTTACAAAAACCGCTTCGCTCTCGTTCCCGTCCTCGTCGCCGTACTGGGCTTCGTTTTCCTCGTCGGTTGCGGCAAATCGGATTCGCCTCCGACTCCCGCTTCGGCCACACCGTCTGGCGCTGGAGGGGGCCGCAAAAAAATCACGATTGCCCTCCTGCCAAAATCCAAAGGCAATGCCTACTTTGTTTCCATCAAACAAGGTGCCGAAGCCGCGGCCAAAGAGCTGGGCGTTGAGTTAATCTTTGACGGTCCGGTGACGCCCGATCCAGCCAAACAAAACGAAATTATTGAAAACTGGATCACCCTGGGGGTCGATGTCATTGCCGCTGCCTGCGAAAATCGCGACGGGATTTCCACCGCGTTACGCAAGGCTCGGGCCCAAAGCATCAAAGTCATCACCTACGATTCCGATGCCGCGCCGGACGCTCGGGATTTTTTCGTGAACCAAGCGACACCCGAAGGCATTGGCCAAGCCCTGATGGACGAAGCGGCCGTGCAACTAGGCAGCACCGGGGAATTTGCCATCATCACCGCCTCCCTCACCGCGGCGAATATGAATGAATGGCAAAAGCATATTGAAGCACGGCGGGCGGCCAAATATCCGGGGCTCAAAATGGTCGCGCTCCGGCCGTGTGACGATCTCAAAGACAAGGCCCAAGCGGAAGCCACTACCCTGCTCAGCGCGTTTCCCAAGCTCCAACTCATTATGGCCATTTGTTCGCCGGGCGTTCCCGGGACGGCGGAAGCGGTCAAACAAGCCGGTAAAACCGGCAAGGTGAAAGTCATCGGCTTGGGTTTGCCCAATGAAAATCGGCGGTATCTGAAAGAGGGCGTGACTCAGGGGGTGATTCTTTGGAAGACAACGGACCTGGGATATCTGACGATTCACGCCGCCAAAGCACTCGCCGACGGAAACCTTCAACGAGGTGCCACGAGCTATAGCGCCGGCAAATTAGGTTCGATCCAAATTGAAAACGGTAGTTTGCTGCTCGGCAAACCGTTTCTTTTCAATAAGGAAAATGTCGATCAATTTGATTTTTAGGAGGATGAGTGAACCAAGTACCTCATCCGCTGGCGATGATCGGTTCGATCAGATGGCCGACTGTTCCCGACAACGTCGTCTGGAGCACGTCGGCCAATTGCTCCACCGAGTACGGTTTGGTAATGACCCCGCCGAAGCCCCATGCTCGAAATTCTGCGATCGCTGGATCATGAGTATGACCGCTTGAAACAATGGCCTTTATTTGCGGATCAAAGGCGCGAAGCTCTCCGACCGTCTCACGGGCGCCCGCGCCGCCGCGAATCGTGAGATCCAGAATCACCGCATCAAACGGTCGTTTTTTGGCCGCTGCTTCACGGTAACTCCGCACCGCTTCAACGCTACTACTCCGGACGCAAACCTCATATCCCAGCTGCCTTAGCATGGAATGGATGCAGTCGCTGAGTTGAGGATCGTCTTCCATCACCAAGAGTCGTCCCTGCCCCTTGACTGGTTTCGCAAACGACTGGACCACCGGCGCCGATGCGAGCTTTTCCGACGCCGGCAAATAGAGGTGAAAGGTCGTACCCACACCCACCTGAGAATCCACGGTGATATGACCGCGGTGTCGTTTGATAATCGTATAGCAGGTCGCCAATCCCAAACCGGTACCGGTCTTTTTCGTCGTAAAAAATGGGTCAAACACTCGGGCCAAGTTGGCCGCGGGAATCCCACCTCCGTGATCTTGAACGGAAACCTTGATATAGTTCCCGTTGGGCAACGGGAGCGAGGAATCGGATGCCAAGCGAACGTTTTCTGCTCCGACCTGAATGGTCCCGCCGGACGGCATCGCCTGCACGGCGTTCAAAACGATATTGTGAATCACCTGGCTCAACTGCCCCGTATCGACTTCCACCGTCCAAAGGTCTTTCGCAAACGCATGGCCCGCGTTCACATTTGCTCCGTGGAGTGCGAACCGGGTCGCTTCGCGGAGGATTTCTTGCAACTGCACGATCTTGCACACAGGCGCCCCACCCTTGGCGAACGTGAGCAGTTGTTGAGTCAGGTCTCGGGCGCGATTCGACGCCTTGTTGGCTTCTCCCAACCAGATCGCGGTTTGTTGCAAATCCTCGGGGTAGGTCGCCGCCAGGGTGACGTTGCCAATGATCGCGGTCAGAATGTTGTTAAAATCGTGGGCAATGCCGCCGGCCAGCACGATCAAGGATTCGACCTTACTGGCTTTCAATAGTTCGCGCGCCATCCGCTCTTGTCCCGTGATATCCCGCAACACCAGGACCGTACCCAAGCGGACACGGGCCTGATCCCGAATCGGCGCCACACTACCCGCGATCAATCGCTCGTTCCCGTGACGATCCGTCAACAAGAGGTTCGGCGGCAGCACGCTGATTTCGTCGATGTGCAGGACGCGATCAAGCCACTCCAATCGTGAACGACCCGTTTCGGCGTCACGCGGCGTGAAAAAGTAAGAGAGGGTCCGCCCCACCACCTCCGCGGCTGACCAACCGGTGAGCCGCTCTGCGGCCGGATTGAGCAAGACGATTTGACCGCGATTATCCGTGGTAATCACCCCGTCGCCAATGGCCCTCAGGGTGACCATGAGTTGTTCCGTCTGCGCGGCCAGTGCTTCCGCGGTGCGTTGGCGTTCCTCGATTTCACAATGAAGCGCCGCATTGGCCGTACTCAGCTGTTCCGTGCGCTCGGAGACTCGTTGTTGGAGCGTTTCGTTGTGCTGGATAATCGCCGCCGCTAAACGCCGATTATCGAGGGCACACGCACAGTTGGTGAGAATGATCGAAAGGAGGCTGAGGGGCAGATTCTTGACCTTCGCGGACGGATTTTTGGGCTGTCCCACAAACATTCCGAACAACCCCGAACGGGTGCCCAGACTCTGCAAAATCAGCGGAGCGTCCGACTCGCTCCCGTGGCCACGCACGACCACCGATCGATTCTGTCGCACCGCCCAGGCAAAAGTGCCCGAATGAATCTCCGCGGCGATTCGCCCAGCTAACGTCGCCCCCGCGGACTCCGGAACGCAGGTCGCCAATCGAAAGCTCCAATCCGGCTCCTCGGTGACCATCAATGCGGTGGTCGAGAAAATTCCCAAACCCTGTAAATACAGCTGCGTCAGGGCCAAGACCTGTTTGGGTTCCCGACATTCCTGTAAGTCTCGTTGAAAATTTTCCAATGAAGCCAGCAACGTTAGGTAGTTGCACTTCTGATCGCCGTGCAGCTCCAATTCCCTCATCTCCCGCGCCAGCAAGCCGGGGTAAAAATCATGATCACCCAGCTCTGCCTTCGATTCCGAATTTGACTCCGACGACAGGAGCAGCGGCGGTGGCAGCGGCAACGTCTCGGAGTAAGTCGGCTCAAAGGAACAGGCTGACAGCATCGTCAAATTGGCGGTCCAGTTCATTGACCAGGGTTCCTAAAATCGAGGCCTCAAGCCCCAAACGATTCCATGCAACTTGCTCCAGTTTCGGAGGCACCGGTTCTCCACTCGCGCCCAGCTCCAGGCTGTGTGCGACAATATCGGCCACATGCACCAACGAAGCCGCAATTGGAAATTGTCCCGCCCGTTCCGGAGCGTGATGAAAGCGCACGGTCTCCACCAAAAGCGGCGGGAAACACCAATGCTCCAGCAATGTTCCACCTACCTCGGCGTGATCGGTGCCCAAAGATTCCCGTTCAATTTCGGTGAGTGTCTTTTCCGCGGTCGCGCCTCGAGTCAGGATATCGGGCAATTTTTCCGGAATCTTTAGGCACATCACGAGCCGTCCCGTGTCGTGGAGCAAGCCCGCCAAGAAAAAACGTTCCGGACTGGCGTCACCCCGTTGAATCGCCAACAGGCGAGCACCGATTCCGCACGCCAAGCTGTGGTGCCAGAAGGCTTCCAATTGAAGCAAGGCGGGCGGAATATCCTGAAAAAAATCGAGCACCACCGTCGCCGTGACCAAGTCACGCATCTGCTGGAGGCCGATCAACGTCAAAGCCTCCGCAACCGTGGCGATTCGCGAGGAAAACCCAAAGAAAGAACTGTTCGCAATCCGGAGCAAACGAATCGACAGACCCGGATCCGCCTCAATAATTTCACCAAAATGATCGACCGAACTATGCGGATCGTCGAGGGCCTTGTTGAGTTGATGATAAATCACCGGCAACGAACCCAAGGATTCGACCTCTTTCGCCCAACATTTGAGATCAGGCTTCATGACCTAATGAGGTGCAGGAGGAACCTCCCTGACGAGCCCGCCGGGCGACACACACTTCAAACAATTCGTGAATCATCGGACATCCAAAATTCTGTCGTCGAAATATTTTTTTTAACTCGCCGCGCGCCACCAGGGTCGCCAGATCATCCGCGATATCCATCCGAGGCTTGGGTTCGATATGATTTGAGACAATCTCGACTTCCGCGACACCCCACGCTTGCAGGACACCAATATGCCGAGGCGTGAGGAAACAGCCCGCGGCCAGCAGCATTTGGCCATGCAAATTGTTGACCTGAGCCGCCAGGGCCATGCCTGGTTCCACCTGATTCAAATGCAATCTCGCCATAGTGCCTCGCCTGAAGCCCGCTTCTTTGGAGACATCGGATAAAAAGCCCGCCCGCTTTAGCGCGGATTTTTCAACCTAAACTAAAACTTGGACCAAGCGGTCGATCCAGATCGGCTCTGCGCCATGAAGGCCTGGGCTCCACCTCGCAGAGACGCGCTCCCTGCGTCGCGCGCGGGTGCCGGGGCGGCACCCGCCCCGGGGAATTTCGGACCGGCCGGCGCCGCCGCTGGCCGCCCGGCGCGAACGCGCCGAGTCTTCGAGGTACGCACGGTGTGTGGTCGGATTCAGATGCAATCCATGCGCCGTCGCAAAGACGCGCTCCCTGCGTCGCGCGCGGGTGCCGGGGCGGCACCCGGCCCGGGGGATATCGGACGGGCCAACGCCTCCGCTGGCCGCCCGGCTAGGTCTCTGCTTAGTTGGCGCGCATGAAACCTGTCTCCCGCGCACTGCTCCTGGTCGTGCGCGGATCCTTGTTCTGTTCCGGCTTGGCCGGACTCTTGTATCAAGTGGTCTGGACCCGATACCTCGCACTCTTTCTCGGGCATACGAGCTATGCGGTGGTGGCCGTCCTCGTCGCTTTCATGGGCGGCCTAGCCCTTGGAAATGCCTGGTTGGGACCCAAGGTCGATCGGTATTCCCGCCCGCTTTTCTTTTACGCCCTCCTGGAGCTGGGAATCGGTATTTACGCGCTCGCCTTTCCCAGTTGGTTTGAAATCGTACGCGAGCTGTTTCTAGCCTTCGTCCGGGGCGCCCATCCTACCGGCCCCTTTCGGTTAGCGGTTCAATTTGCATTCGCCGGGTTGCTCGTTCTCCCACCCGCTCTCTTGATGGGAGCCACCCTCCCCGCACTCACCCGGTTTGCGACCAGGTCGCTCGACGAATTGCGCGGACGAGTTGCCGCGCTCTACGCCATTAACAGCGCGGGGGCCGTCCTCGGAGTCATCCTCGCGGATTGGTGGCTCATTCCCACCCATGGTCTCGAACTCACGGCGTTGGCAGGAGCGGGAATGAGCCTGCTCGTAGCTCTCGTGAGCGCGGTCGCCAGTAAGTGGGCTGCGGATAAAGCCGACTTCTCCGCTCTGCCAACGGCCAACGTCATCCGTTCACTGGCGCCGCTTCCCGAACAATTTGATCCGGACGAACGTCGCATCGCGTTGATCGGCGCGGGCATTTCGGGATTCGTGGCCATGCTCTACGAAGTGGCTTGGACACGCCTGTTGGGCCTAAGCCTCGGCTCCAGTGTGCATGCCTATTCGCTGATGCTGGCGACCTTTATTGCCGGCCTGGCGATGGGCAGTGGGCTCCTCGCCCGATGGCGGCGACCGGGCCGAACCTTGGCGGCGTTTGGCTGGGCGGAACTAGCCCTCGCGGCCACGACGCTCACCGGACTTTGGTTCTATGATCTGTTGCCCTATTGGTTTGTCGAACTGGGCTCGCTCGTCCGCCTCACTCCGCGCGCCTACCCGATCTATGAATTCGTGCAGGCCCTCCTCTGTTGCGTGGTCATGCTGCCTCCCGCGATAGCTCTCGGACTGACGCTCCCACTGGCCAGCCGGGTGGCTACGGCCAGTGTTGATCAAACGGGGCGTGCCATTGGCCGAGTCTTTGCGGTCAACACCCTGGGGACCGTCCTCGGAGCAGCCCTCACTGGGTTTATCTTGTTGCCGAGCTGCGGACTCGGTTGGACCCTGGCTATCGGTGGAATGGTCAACGGCCTTTTAGGTATCGCGGCCTTGGCCGTTGCCCGGGATGGCGGATGGACCCGAGTTCCGATTTTCGCCAGTCTCGCGGTCACGGTCACGCTTGGATTCGCGGCGGGCTCCTGGGCCAACGCCCTTTGGCCCAAGGCTTCCGCGCTCGGGCTTTGGCGAGTCCGGAGCTCCCTGAGTTCTACTGCGAACTATCGGAATGAAACACAAAAGGTGAACCTGGCGTATCAAATCGAAGCGGCAGGTGCGAGTGTCGCGGTCCTCACCTTCCCAGGAGATACGAACCATCTCTCGCTCAAGGTGAATGGGAAGACGGATGCGAGCACGACCGGCGATGTGCCCACGCAGTTGTTGTTGGGCCATTTACCCCTGCTTTTGCATCCCGCACCCCAGAATGTCGCGATCGTCGGATCCGGCAGCGGGATGACCGCGGGGGCCGTGACGCGCCATCCAAGCGTCACCCGGTGCGACGTCATCGAGTTGATCCCGGAAATGTACTATGCGGCCCGGACATTCTTTGCTCCGTTTAACGACCATGTGTTTGATGATCCCCGGGTTCATGTCCAATTGGAAGATGCAAAGACGTATCTTCAGACCACCACGAACCGGTACGACGCTATCATCAGTGAACCGTCTAATCCTTGGCTCGCAGGGGTCGCGGGCGTGTTCACCGTAGAGTATTATCAGAGCTGTCTCGCTGTCTTGCGCCCCGCTGGGCTGATGGTCCAGTGGTTGCAACTCTATGAAACAGATGATGAAACCGTTGACCTCGTGCTCCGCACCTTTACGAGCGTGTTTCCCTACGCCGAACTCTGGCGCGGTAGTACAGGTGACGTCATTTTGGTGGGCGCACCCACCCCGTTCACCGTCGACCTCGGCCAGCTCGCCGCTCGGGCTTCGATCCCCGCCGTCGCGACGAGTTTGGGTCGGATCGAAATTCTTTCCGTCAGCAGTCTGCTGGCCCACCAACTATGGTCGCAAGCCGACACTCGATTTGTTCCCCACCCCGTTGGACGCATTCACTCAGACTACTTGCCGGCCCTGGAGTATCTCGCCCAACGCGGTTTTTTTGTCGGCACCACCTCCGAACGCACGGAGAAATTCCAAGAACTCGAATTGACCCGATCAGATCTGCACTTGGCCCGTTGGTGGCGGCTGCACCCGCCCATCGTGCCCGACTTTCTGGCTCTGAACGCCGTGAATTTCCATCACCAAGCCCCCGCCGCTCGATTCCTCCCGCCGCTCGTGGATCGTTGGCAAAAAATGGCGCCCACTTCGACCCTGCCCGCGGAAGTTTCAGGTAGATTGAACGACCTACGGCGATTCGTGGAAGTCGAGATTGAGCGCCTCCAGCCCCATCGCGACCGCCTCTTAAAGGCTTCCGGCAAAGACCTTGACGCCCTCCGACTCTATGCCCGCTGGCTCGTCCTCCACCATCGCAACGAACGGTCCGCATTGAACCTGCCCGACACGACGGAAGCTGACTTGGTCCTGGCCCGACTTGCGGAAGTCGACCCCGCAAATCGTCGCGTTTGGTTGGCTCAACGAGCCGAACTCGCCTGGGATCGCGGCGACGATACCCTGTGCGGCCGACTGGCTGAGGGTATTTTTACGCCGGTCGCGGGCGAAGATGGAAGCGCTCGTTTCAGTCGCGATCCCGCCGCGCCACAACATCTCTTGGCGCGGCTGATCGAAATAGCCCGCCAACGCTCGGACTCCGTAGAAGGCCGAAGATTTGCCGAATTTGCCTTGAGCGAAAACTATGCCGGGCCTTCCTGTAGTGCTCCGCTGGGTTGGTTGGAGGTGGCGGTCCACCGGGCGCTGGCGGGAGACGCGTCCTCGGAGACGACGGTTGGCAAATAGCACGGAGCCACCGCCACGGTCCGAAAAATTGCTCACGGCTCCTTCGATCCACGGTTGAGCCGAGCCCATCGAGTCGCCATACTGCGCACATGCTGCACCCGCCCGTTCCACAGCGCCTCGAATAGGCGACCGACCCGCCGTGAATCTGCCCAATCAACTGACGTCTTCGCGGTTTGCCCTCACGGCCATCTTCCTCTGGGCCGTTTTCTGGCGTGGACGAATCAATGACACCCTCGCCCTCGCCCTCTTCTGCCTCGCCAGCCTTACCGATTACTTCGATGGCCGCTTAGCTCGCAAACACAATTTGATCACCAGTTTCGGGACGCTCATGGATCCATTGGCCGACAAGATTCTGACGTGCTCCGCCTTCATCGCCTTGGTGGAACGTCACGTCCTGAGTCCGCCGCCCATTATTTTTTGGATCGGTAATTTGGGCATCCGTCCGAAAGTGGAAGCGTGGATGGTGGTCATCATTGTGGCCCGAGAACTCGCGATCACCGGGCTTCGATTACTCGCGGCATCGAAGCAAGTCGTGCTGGCCGCCGAACGTTTCGGCAAACACAAAACCATCTCCCAGATGTGTGCGATCATCGCGCTGTTGGTGATGGATGCCTATAGCGAATGGTTCCCTTGGCTCCGCGGCTTCTTCGCGCCCTGGACGCCTACCTTCGCCCTACTCGCCCTGTGGTTGACCGTCATTCTGACCCTCAGTTCGGGTTGGCTTTATGTTTGGCGCAATCGCAATTTGTTTCTGAAGGATCTTTAAAATGCGACTGTCCCGTGAAAGCTGCTGATCGTTGCCTCCTCTTTTTTGCTCAAGGCTTGGGTTCCGGTCGCCTTCCCTTCGCCCCGGGAACGGGTGGCTCCATCGTGGGTATCGGGTGGACCTGGCTCCTGATTTCGAGTGGCTCACTCGGCTGGTTTTTGTGCGGGACGATCACTCTTTTAATCGGGGCCATTTGGATTTGTGGTCAAGCCGAAAAAATCCTGGACGCGCACGATCCCGGAAGTGTCGTGCTCGATGAAATCGCAGCTCTGCCCGTTTGCTTCCTGCCTCTCGTGGTGATGGAAGTGCTCCTCCGTGGGGGACTCGATCCCGTGGGACATTTCGGAATCCGCAACGTACTGCTCGGGCTCGTCGCCGGGTTCGCTTTATTCCGCTTCTTTGATATCTGGAAACCGGGTCCCATCCGAGTCGCGCAACGGCTCCCGGGCGGATTCGGCATAGTGATCGACGATTTCTTTGCGGCCTTGGCCGTGGCGCTTGTGCTTCCCTGGTTGGCCCTGGGTGTCGCTCGTTTTCTAGTGTGAAAACCGCGATCATTCAGCGGGCCCAACAACTTGGCTTCGATGCCATCCGCATCACCTCCGCAATTCCACCCGCCTCGGCCGCCCAGTTTCGCACCGCCTTAGCTGAGGGACGTCACGGGGAAATGGGTTGGCTCGCTCGCAATGCGGATAAACGAAGCGACCTACAACTCGTCCTCCCGGGCGCCCGTAGCGTGGTACTATTAGCCCTCAGCTATGCCCCACCGGTGACGTATCACTCAAAAGACGCGACCGGATCGCCCCAAGGGATCGTCGCCCGCTATGCCCAATATCAAGACTATCACGAGGTACTCGCCACTCCGTTGCGTGAACTGAGTTTATTTCTCGATCAAATCGGTGGTGCCGGTAGCCGCTCTTTGAGTTACGTCGATACCGGGCCGATCCTTGAACGCGACTTAGCTCAGCGCGCCGGAATCGGGTTCGTGGGGAAACATACGAACCTGATTTCGCGTGACTTAGGTAACTGGTTTTTTCTGGCTGAGATTCTGACGACGCTGGAGCTGGAGCCCGACCCGCCAGCGGCGAATCACTGCGGTTCTTGCACCCGTTGCCTCACGGCGTGTCCGACTCAGGCATTGCCGGCGCCGTTTACCCTGGATGCGCGGCGCTGCATTTCGTATCTCACCATCGAACTCAAAGGTTCCATCCCCGTCGAACTGCGCCCCCTAATCGGTGATCGGATTTATGGTTGCGATGACTGTTTGGCGGTGTGTCCTTGGAATCGGTTCGCCCGGGAAGGTCGCCTGATGCGCACCGCACGGAGGGCTGAATTTGACCGACCTGATTTGCTGGAACTCCTGGCCTTAGATGGGCCCGGGTTTAAGGCACGGTTTGCCGAGACGCCCATGGTAAGAACCAAGCGGCGGGGTTTGCTGCGTAACGTGTGTGTCGCTTTGGGAAATATAGGGGATCGCGCAGCGTTAGGCGCGTTGGAGAAAGCGGCCTCGGATCCGGAACCTCTGATTGCCGAGCATGCGACCTGGGCCCGAGAACGGATTGAACAGCGGATAAGCCAAAGGCCAGTTTGAGAAATCGCTCAATCCAATGGGTCATTTTTCCGATCCCGCTTGACTCCGACCCCGTTTTTCAATGAGAGTTGCCTGTTAACGCTTTCGAGTCCTTAGAATAATCGATTTTTTCATGAAAAAACCATTTAGTTCTCAACGGTTACTGGCGGCCGCTTCGGTGGGTCTGATGACGACCGTCGGCCCTGCATTACAAGCGGCCGTCTTGGACGATGTTACGACGGACCTGCCGAATGTATCTCCCGGCCTGACGTTTCAACTGCCGACGTTCAACGCGGTTTCGGGGAGCCTATCCGCGTCGGATTTAAATGATTTCTTTGAGATTTCCGGTTTGCTTCCGGGTTCGAGTTTTTCTGCATTTTCAACGATTGTCCCCGGCACAAGCGTGTCGTTTACCGAATCGTTCCTGGATTCATCGAATGTTTTGTTGACAGCCGCGCGCACGGTTACCGGCTCAGATTCTTTCTTGGTTCCCCCGGATGGTATCGTGAGAGGCCATTTGATCGCTTCGTTCGAGGGCGGCGGTACTGCGACCTATACCGAAAGTTTCGAGGGCTCGGTTCCAGAAAGCGGAACCGTGGCGGCCGCGGCCGCGGTCGGACTAGCGGCCTTGCTCACGGCCAGAAAGAAACAGACGCCGCCGACCGCTGCGTGAGTCATAAGGAGACGGCCGCGAGCAAAACAAAGTTCTTCTTGGCTCCGGATCAGTAAAGTGCTCCGGCACGACGGAGCTTGTCATTCGCGCCCCGCGAGAAACGCGGCCTTCGTTTGGTATACTATCGCGATTCAAACGCATGACCCCACTTTGGTAATCTCCAGGGCTAAATTCCCTATGATCGTTCTGCCCCACGTTCTAACCCCAGAAGAACTCCACCTAGCGCGTGAGTTTCTCGAAACTGCCACCTTCGAAGCCGGCCGACTGACAGCGACCGGCTTGGCTGCGCAACGGAAAGACAACCTTCAAGCGGCCCGAAGTAGCGATCCCGAAGGCTTGGCTGCTTTGGATCGAGTAATTCTAGCCGGATTAGAACGTCAATCCCTCTTCAGTGCCTACGCTTGGCCCCGACGCCTGACCGCTCCGCTCTATGCCCGATACGAACCCGGAATGCGGTATGGAGCCCATGTGGACGGTACCTTGATGGGCGTGGAACCAAAGCTCCGATCCGACCTCTCGGTCACTCTCTTCCTAGGAGATCCCTCAACCTACGACGGCGGTGAACTCGCATTGAACCTCGGTGGTGGCGCGATTCAAACCATCAAACTCCCCGCTGGCACGGCGTTTGCCTATCCAACCACGCTCATTCATGAAGTCCGCCCAGTCACTCGTGGTCGGCGAGATGTGGCAGTGCTTTGGGCTCAAAGCTATTCGCGCGATCCCGGAATTCGGGAGGTCCTCTTCAATCTACGGGCCGTTAATAGCAGTCTCCAAGAGCGAGCACCGAATAGCGTCGAAGCTCAGCTGCTGCAGAAGACCCTTTTAAATCTCGAACGAAGATTTCTCGAAAACTAGTTGGGAGGGGATTTGCCGCGAAAGAACGCAGAGTTCACGGAGTGCGCCGGGTTCCCTTTTGGCGTGTACCAACGCGAATTCTGATCGTTCGGTCGGATCATTAAATCAGCGTTTTTTCGCCAGCGCTCCAGAGTCGCCAAGGTCGCGGAGGTCCGGTTTTCTACCCCGAGTTTGGAGAAGACATGTTCCAAATGCTTTTTGACTGTGGCCGGGCTGATTCCCAATAATTCCCCAATATCCGCGTTCGCTTTTCCGTGAATCAGCCAAAAGAGAACATCCGCTTCCCGCCCGGTAAATCCCAACACCATGAGCTCCGGGGCAGTCGTTGGCATGTCGTCAGCTCCCAGATTTGCTCCCGCTCCATTCTGGTCTCGACGAACCAAGCGCGAGGCGACCGCCGCAAGGAGGTCGTCGATTTTGACCGGTTTGGTCAGGTAATCGTCGGCGCCCAAATTCATGCCGACCCGCACATCAGTGCGTTCACCGCGAGCGGTCAAAAAAATGAAGGGCACGGCGGCAGTATTAATGTCGGTTCGCAGCCGTTCCAAAACCCCAAAACCGTCCAGCCCAGGCATCGTAATGTCACACAATACGACATCGGGCTTTTCCGTGCGAGCCAACTCGATGCCCCGATACCCATCGGGTGCCCCGAATGCAGTAAACTGCTCGGCGCGGAGGATCGTCAGCAAGTTCGCGAGCATTTGCGGCTCGTCTTCAATGACGAGAATTTTTGCCTTCTTAGGAGTCATGAAAGAAGAGAGGGCACCCGAGAAAACAAGGGCACATGAACCTTCACGGTAGTTCCGCTACCTTCCGTGGATTCTATTTCGATCTTTCCGGCGTGCAGATCGAGACAATGCCGGATCACCACCAACCCTAGCCCGGTGCCCGGGATCGGCCCAGTATTGGAACCCCGTTCAAAAGCCTGGAAGAGGCGCGCTCGATCCGCCGCCGGAATTCCAATCCCAGAATCTCGCACCTGCAACGTGGCGTCCATTCCAGATTGCTTGATCGAAACCACGACGTCCGCTCCCAAAGGCGAATACTTAACCGCATTGGACAATAAATTCACCACGACATGTCGAAGCAGAGACGTATCCCCAAACGCAGTCGGTAAGTCCGGTGCCACTTCAATGCGAATCGAACACCGTTGATCGGTGACACGCCCCAGATCCTCGGCCCAACCTCGACACGCCGCGGCGAGATCGAAATCCAACGGCTGAAATTCAAGGCGACCGGCCTCCGCACGACCGAACACGAGGACCCCTTCCATCAATTCCGCCATGCGCCACGCATGATTTTGGATTGCTTTAAGATGTTCCCGACGTTGGTCCGCGTCCAAGCGATCCAGGTATCGCTCCAAAATCTCCGCCGACGAGTGAATGACCCCAATCGGCGTCCGGAATTCGTGTGAGACCAGCGAGACAAATGCGCTGCGCAACCGGCTCAGTTCGCGTTCCCGAGTCAGGGCCTTGTGAAGTTCTTCTTCGGCTCGCTTACGTTCGGTAATTGGCAGGCTCAATGACAGAATGCATTTTTCTCCGTCCAGCTCAATATATTCGGCCGAAAGCAGGGCCCACTCCACCCCCCTGGTTTTTGATCGAAACATCGCCTCGAAAGAATGAACGAAACCCTGTACGTGCAACAGCTCAAGGAATTGAACCCGGGCAGTGTCCTCAGCCCACAGGTTCAACTCCATCGTGGTACGCCCCAGGATCTCCGCTCGCGAATAGCCCGAATCTTGCACGGACGATTCGTTCACTTCGACGATCCGCATATCTGCCAACCGCACCACCAATACGTGTGCGGGAATAGAGCGAAAGGCCTTGCGAAACCGCTCGTCGGACTCCCGAAACCGCTGAGCTGCCGCTTTGGCCGCCGCTTCAGCCCGGGCGCGTTCAGCGATTTCCCGTTCCAACCGGGCATTCGCTGCCGTCAATTCAGCCGTCCTTTCCGCCACGCGCCGTTCCAGGTCCCGATTCAGATCCCGCAACTGCCGCTCCGCCCGAGCCCGGGTCAGTTTACTTGCGCAAATCGAGGCAATCGCCGTCAAGACGGTCAGGTGATCTTCATTGAAGAATCCCGGCAAAGGATGCTCCGAGTCAATCACTCCTAGAATTCTTCCGTCGCTGACGATGGGAACGGTGATCTCGGAAGGTCGCGCTTGATCGTCCTGAACATATCGAGGGTCGAGGCGAGTATCGGCGATGATTTCCGCCCGCCTAGAACGCGCAACCGCCCCAACGATGCCCGTCCCAAGCGGCATTTCCAGAGGTGAAAGAATCTCCCGACGCCGTGGGTTTTTGGCACCGTAAGCAGCCTTTTGCACCAACACACCCCGCGCCTCATCAACGATATAAATCACCGCATCGACAAAACCGAGCACCGAAATACAGCGATCACAGATGTCCCATAATACGTCATCCTCGGAATGGCGACTCGAAATCGACGTCGCAAACTCACTCAAACTTCGCGCCACGGCGTCCCCGCCGAGGCCCTGCACCGGGAGATGCAAAACCCCTGTGTCTCCCGACATCGGCGCCGGAGCGGGCGTAAAACGGGCCAACGTTTCGCGAGGTACGTTCAAAGATTGCAAGACAAAAACGAGAAATCAGCGCCAAAACTGCATTCCCCAAATAAGCAGTCCGGTCCGGCCGCGTCCATACGTCCTTCGGCGCAGGGGGAAGCTCAAATCCCAAGGTCAAAGTTCGTCGTTCCGACCTCACCTGCGCTCCACCCTCCCCAGTCTTACCCAAGAACCGCGAAATTCCAGTCTCCGTCTTTTCGATGGGACTTTGCCCTAGCCGACCGGTGATGGACCGATACCCTTACGACTCTGTCTCGTGCAGGGACAAAACGATTTTTCAGCGTTAATCGCACACAAAAATATGAGCAATCCGACCGGTGACCTTGCCCTGATTGGGCTGGCTGTTATGGGCCAGAACCTGATCCTTAACATGAACGACCACGGCTTCGTGGTCGTGGCGTACAATCGCACCACGTCCAAAGTGGACGAGTTTCTTGCCAACGAAGCCAAGGGAACAAAGGTCATTGGAGCCCATTCGATTGCCGAACTGGTCGCCCTTCTCAAACGCCCTCGTCGCGTCATGATGTTGGTCAAGGCCGGCCAGGCCGTCGACGATTTCATTGCGCAACTTCTCCCTTACCTTGAACTCGGCGACATTATCATCGACGGCGGCAACTCCCTTTACGGTGATACCGAGCGGCGGGTCAAAGAGTGTGCCGCCAAAGGCCTGCTCTTCGTCGGGTCCGGCGTGTCGGGAGGCGAAGAAGGAGCCCGTCGCGGCCCGTCGATCATGCCCGGAGGCAACCCCGCCGCCTGGCCGGCCATCAAAGAGATATTCCAAGCCGTTTCAGCAAAGGTCGAGGGGGGATTTCCCTGCTGTGATTGGGTCGGCGACGGTGGCTCCGGGCACTACGTCAAAATGGTCCACAACGGGATCGAGTACGGAGACATGCAGTTGATTTGCGAAGCCTATGCGATCATGCGCAGTGGGCTCGGGCTGAGCGCGGGTGAAATGCACGATGTTTTTGCTGAATGGAACCAAGGTGAACTCGACAGCTTCCTGGTGGAGATTACGCGGGACATTCTTGGGTTTAAAGACACGGACGGCCTCCCCCTGGTGGATAAAATCCTCGACACCGCAGGTCAAAAAGGTACGGGCAAATGGACCGTGATCGATTCCGCCAACTTGGCCCAACCCGTGACCCTCATTGCCGAAGCGGTATTTGCCCGCTGTGTGAGCGCGATGAAAGACGAGCGCGTCCAGGCGTCGAAAGTCCTAACCGGCCCGGTTCCTAAAATCGCGGTCACGGATCGCAACGCGTTTATCAGGGATATTATGCATGCACTGTATGCGTCTAAAATGGTCAGTTACGCCCAGGGCTATATGCTCATGCGGGCTGCCGCCAAAGAGTACCATTGGAGTCTGAACTACGGGGGCATTGCGCTCATGTGGCGGGGCGGATGCATCATTAGATCGCGTTTCTTGGGCAAGATTAAGGAAGCGTTTGATACAAACCCCGCGCTCACCAACCTGCTGTTGGACGGTTTTTTCCAAGGAGAAATCGCGAAGTGCCAGGCGGGTTGGCGCAACGTGGTGGCCCAGGCCGCCCTCCATGGCATCGCCGTGCCGGCCTTTAGCACGGCGCTCTCATTTTACGACAGCTACCGCACGGCGGTGCTGCCGGCGAATTTGCTTCAAGCCCAGCGGGACTATTTCGGGGCGCACACGTACGAGCGCCTGGACCAACCGCGAGGCCAATTTTACCATACCAACTGGACCGGACGCGGAGGGCACGTTTCATCCAGCACCTACAACGCGTGAGGCAATCAGGCGCGCTGTGATCAACGGCGCGCCTTCCCTTCGGTGCACGGCTCGAAACCGATCCACTCGACGCGGATAGCGAACGCCGATATCATGACCAAGCCACCGATCAATCACCTCCGCTGGTCTATTGCCGTGCTGCTCTGCTTGGCGTCCGAATTAAACTACATGGACCGAGTCGCGCTGTCGGTTCTCAAGGAGCGCATGCAGGTATCCCTGCATTTTGACGACCTCGGCTACGCGCGCATTAGTGCCACGTTTTTGTGGGTCTACGCCTGCTCCTATTTGATGGTGGGATGGATCGTCGATCGCATTGGTTCTCGTCGTGGTATGCTGGTATTTGTTTCGGGATGGTCCGTCGCGAATATGCTCCACGCCTTGGCGACGGGGCTGGGGAGCTTGACCTTCTTTCGAGCGTTACTGGCCTTCTTTGAACCGGGGAGTTTTCCCGCCGGGATGAAGGCCATCTGCGAATGGTTCCCCCTGCGGGATCGAGCCCTCGCAACCGGAATTTTTATTGCGGGAACCTCCCTCGGCAGCACCCTAGCCGTTCCCATCGTCGACGTACTCGCTCAAAAATGGGGATGGCAATCCGCGTTTGTCGTGACCGGACTCATGGGGATGGCCTGGGTACTCCTCTGGTATCTCATTTATCAATTGCCCGAACACCATCCGCGCCTCTCCTCCACAGAACGTCAGCTGATTCTCGCTGGACGAGAATTGGAAAATGATGCGGCCCCGCCCGCTTCTTTGAGTCAGCTCATGCGAATGAGGGAGTTTTGGGGCTGTGTGACCGCCCGCGTTTGCACCGATCCCATCTCCTACTTTCTGCTATTTTGGGGCCCTAGTTATATCCGTACAAAAGGCGGTTACGTGGCTGAACATTTTGCCCAATTCGCGTGGATGCCCTTTGCCGCGATGATGATTGGATATTTATTTAGCGGAGCCATGCCGCGGTTTTTGATGGCACACAACTGGGGCTTGAACACCGCCCGAAAAACCACGATTTTTGGGGTTTCTATCGTCATTCTACTCCTTTGTGGGCTGTTGACCCAAATCCGCACGCCGGAGGTTTCCTTGATCGTTTTCGCGGGTATCTGTTTCGGGCACGGCGCCTGGGGTAATATGACCTTTCCCGCCGAAGTATTCCCCAAACAGGCGGTGGGCATCGTGACTGGCTTCGGGGGTTTTCTGGGAGCGATTGTTGGTGGAATTACCCAATTGCTCATTGGCAACGCCGTCATGCACTACGGCTATGGGCCTATCTTCACCGTCATCTCGGTGATGTATTTATTTGCGCTCGGCATCGTCCATTTATCCATCGGCGAATTGGGCGTTATTCGCAACCTAAATAAAGGTCGAACGGAGCACTGACTTCCATCGCGACGCCTTCGGACTATACGATACGTTGCCCCAAAAACAGGGCTGATCGTTTCTATTTCAAGTCGTCAAAATAATCCCGTACGGCGTTCTTATAGGCCTTGGGTACTTGCTCCTGATTCAATGCCGCTTGGGCATCGCTCTGAGCGGTCGTGACCGCTTCGGTGTAAGACACCTTGCTGTCGCCTTTGATACTCACACCCTTCAGCGTGATACTCGGCATCGGGCCGCCCGGCTGGAACTGTCCCTTGATCTTGGTGGGGGCCAGATTGTCCGGAACCGAGGAATCCCGATCAGTCTGACCCTTGGCCGTCTTGTCATTACGGTTCAAACCGGAATTATCCCACGACTCCACAATTTGATCGGGCATAGCCCACGGATCATCGTGCGACCAATCGCCAAATCCCCGTTTTCCCTTTCCATTCGGCTTGCCGCCCTGCTTGCCCCCATTCCCCCCCCCGGGGTTCTGCCCCCAACACTGGCCGTTGCCGACGCACATCTGCGCTTTCTGAAGGGCCTTTAAGGACGCCATCAACTGTTGGGCGTCGTTCATTTGACTCATTAAATCATTTAGTTCCTTCTGCGCCGCCGCCATCGACTCCTTGGAGCCCGTCTGGTCTCCTTTTTGCGCTTTTTCAGCCGCTTTTTTGAGGTGCTCGCCTACTTTACCAAATTTTTCACCCGGCTTTGAGCCGTTCTTGCACTCTTCCGCAATTTTTGCCAGTTGTTCCTTGCTGAGGTCGCTCTTCTTCAACTGATCGATCATTTTCTGCAACGTTTGTTGGGCGGCCTGGGCTTGACCGTTTTTGAGCTGTTCTTCCAAGTCTTTCCCGATTTTTTCCGCCTGCTGCTGCATTTGCGCCAACTGCCGGGCCATGTCCGCTAACTTTTCCAAGTCGCGCTCGGCAAAATCCAGTTGCTTCAAGAACTGCTCGACGTTCGCCGCTTTCAACTGTTCCGCCGCCTCCTTCAAAGCCTCCATCGGCATCCCTTGGTCCTGAGCCTTTTGAGACAACTCGGACAAGGCTTTGGCCATCTCCGCTCGCGCCTTTTGGCCCGCGGCCCCTTCCTTGTTGGCCAGTCCCTTGGCCGCCTCTTTCAATTTCTGGAGATCCTTCTGCAATTCACGGGTGGCGTCGGTTGCTTCTTTCCCATTTTTCCCCAGCTCCTTCTGCATCTGATCGATTTGCTTCTGGAGCTGCTCAGCCGTCTGGTTCATCGAACTCCCGGACTGTCGCGCCGCCCGTTCGAGCTGTCGTACCGCCGGATTTTTCGCCAATTCTTGAGTGGTCTGACGGATTGAATCCGTCGCCTTTGCCAAGTCTTTCAAAGCATCGTCCCGAGTCAGTTTCGCTGTTTGCAATCGGTCAGCCAACGCGCCGATATCGTCCACCGCGTGCCGGGCAGACTCCGTCACGGGTTTGCGCTCCGTCAGCTCGCGCTTGGTAAATTGAACCAACCCACGGCCCACATCTTGAATCACCGTTTTCGCCGACGCCGCTTGGAAGGCTCTCGGTGAACGGTATTCCGGGACAAAGCCTAACCCGGCCGCCAAACCCAAGATCAGCACCGCCCAACGCGAAGATTTCGGTAGCACCACGGGCAACAGTCGGTTCGGCGATACCAAGGCACTCGAAGTCGCCGCATCGCTTAAAACCAGCTCGCGCCATCTCTGGCCCTCCGCCGTCGCCGACCCCCGTCCGTCCTGAGCCACTTCGAGGGCGGTCGAAAGTCGTTCTTGCAGCCCGGCTTTCAGGTCGAGGAAACGGGCGGATTCCAGCCGAGAAACAGGGCGCAACCAACCCAATAAAAATCCCACAGGCAAAGCGCTGAGGGCGGCCATTCCTGACCAACGCACCACGTCCCACGGCACCGGGGCCACCTTGTAAAGCGCCAGCACCGCCAAATAAACACCTCCGGCGAGGAGGAGGACTCGCCAAAGCCCAACCCAACCGCGAACAAGCCGCCGCCGACCACCCGTTCGGTCCAAAATCTCCTGGATTTGATTGATTTCGCTCATTTTAAACGGTCTTTCGCTCTGGTTATTGACGCTCGTACTCGCCTTTGCTCACGCGCTTCAGCACGGTGAAACCCGCTTTTTTGGCGTCCGATATCGAAACCGGCTTGGTAATCGACGGCGTGTTGAAGGCAGAAAATAACTTCCGCACCGGGCGACGACAAGCCGGGCAGGCGGTCAGCGCCGCCGCACTCAAAGGACGTCGCAAGGTAAATCGTCCGCCGCACGGAGCGCAGGTACCTTCACACAATTCGTATTCGTAGAGGGGCACAGGGTCAGTCGCCAGCCCAGTCGAATAGAGGCCGACGGAAGTGAAGGTCAGCCTTTTCCGGGCAAAAGCGAAAGAAAAATGACGGGCCGGAGAATTTCCGACAAGCACTAGCCGGACCGGCCCGTCACCCAAACCTACTGTCAACCTATGCAGGGATCCAATGCAACCCTGCGCTATGTGACTCCGCCGGTCCGAATTTGTTCCCCGAAAAATAAAATAAATTTTCGTCCGCTACTTTTCCTCGAGCTTGTCACCAAGCTCCGAATCTTAACCAAGAAACCGCGTTCAAAAATCTTTTCGAAGTGCCGGGACGGAACCCGCCCCGCGGCAATTCCGGACCGGCCG
Organism: Verrucomicrobiota bacterium; assembly: GCA_043788645.1. GTDB lineage: Bacteria > Verrucomicrobiota > Verrucomicrobiia > Limisphaerales > UBA9464 > CANIZL01. The sequence goes on along the minus strand of JAYVTS010000520.1, from coordinate 935 downwards.
TCGCCTTCGCTGGCCGCCCGGCGCGTAGGCGCCGGGTCTTTGGTGTACGCAGCCGCAGAAACGCCTTCGCCGCCGAGGAAATGGGAGCAGAACCGATACCGGAATAATCTCGGACGTTGGTCAGTGCTTCAATCTCAGCCCCATGGGTAAGCGATCACCTAAGGCTTGCGCTTCTTCTTCTGCATCCAGAACAATAACCTCTCGTACCCGCTGCACCCAGCGAGCTGGGACGTCGATGAGCTGGAGCGCATCCACGACGGCAGCACGGAGGGAATCGTCAATGTCTCGTGCACGATCCCCCGTCATCCGCGCCAGTTGCGTCGCAGCAAATGGAGCACCGTTGATCCCCCGAAGATCAACCCGAAGAAGCAGCGACAACCAAGCCGCGGCTTGCCCGGGCGGAACCGTCTGATGGTGGCTGCCATAGATCAATTCACGCGCTCCTAGTCGACCCAGTGCCCAAGCCCAGGGACCCGAGGCGAGGGACAGGTCCTTTAGCCGTTCCGTAATCCAATTTCCCAGTTCAATTTTTGCCGCCGGGTTTAATTGCTCCAACGACGCGGCCAGACGCGCCATCTCATCCAATCCCTCCAGTTGAACTCCCTTCGGCTTAGGCAATCCCTTGGCTTTGTGAGGCAGTATACGCCGGGCAAGGTGCGGCCTGAGAGTGGTCCAGATTTCTTGCTGATGAGATTCCCCGAGCCCGCCCGCGATCCGTCGCCACATCACCCAGAATTCGTTCCACACCATCGGTTCGTCCCGGTGCGCCACCCCCTCCGCAAACAGCGGGAACATTTGCTCAGAACGCCAATCATCCAGTGGATAGCCAAATCCAGGTCGAAGCGTATACCCGGCCAATTGGAAAAATGCCCGTTCATGATCCGACGTCCGGCGTCGAGACTTGGCCCCAGCGTGAAGTTGACTCCACAGCTTCC
>JAYVTS010000519.1:0-5954 GCA_043788645.1 Verrucomicrobiota bacterium | reverse complement strand
AGCGAATTTGTGCGGCGCGCCGTGCATCAGCAGCTCTGGGATGAAGCCTTTGAGACCAGCCGAAGGCTGCTGAAACCCAAGGCTCGTGCTCAGGGCATTTATACCGACGACGACGTGTTTCAAAAGATCTCATGAGGCTTGTCTGTGACACCAACATTTTGATCACCGGGTTGGTGGCCGATGGCTTGTGCCGCGATCTGGTTAGACGGCGCCTACCCAAACATCAGTTATTCACGTCAGAAGCATTGCTCGCCGAGCTGGATGAAAAACTGCGGAACAAATTCGGCACTAATTCCGACGACGTTCCCTTCATCAAGGTTTTCCGGGATCGTGCCACGCTCATGGATGGCATCCCGCTTCCGAAACCCACCTGCCGCGATCGCAACGATGACCAAGTTCTGGCGGTGGCCGTTGCGGCGAAAGCCGACGCCATTGTTACGGGGGATAAGGATCTCCTCATTTTGAGACAGCACGCCGAAATTCCGATCTTATCACCTCGTCAGCTCGTCGAACTGCTGGATGCGTAGGTTTGATTCAGGCAAGCCGTTGGGTGCGGAATCCAAGGCGGCCATTCTGCTTGGCAGCAAATCGCAGCGGAATTAGTGCGCAATGTTTGGAGTCATTCCTTCGCCGCCCTTCGTTCCCGGTGGGAGTCGCTCCGTCCTTAATTTGTCCTTTACGAGTAGGAATTCCTTCGATGCTCGGACCAGGCTCGGGGGACGTTTCTGCGGTCGATCCTATTTAAAGCACGGAGCCTAACAGCGGTCCGAAGGACGACGGTGCGTTACCGCTGACCGCACCCACGGAGGGGGGGAACTGCGGAAACGACCCGGATCATCCGTTCGCCTCCGATTCGCGGCGGAGAAAACGTGCCTTTCACACCCGCTCAATCCAGTATCCGCACATGCACATTGACCTCTCGGGCGGGCGTGACGAAGTACGGGATTATTTTACACTCGATCTTCCACCCTTTGCGGGACGGTCCTTCACCGGCACATTCGCTGTGTGCGGCGATCCACTTTGCAAGTGTACCATGTGGTGCGGGCGATTTTCCGCGGACGATGCCCCGACCGATCCCCTCTGTTTCCAACTCGACCTCCACCAACGCAAGCTCACACAGCGAACTTCCACCAAATCAAAGGGTTGGGCGTTGGGGCAAGCGTTGATCGCTGAGGCTTCAACGCTCCAATGGGAATCGTTTTGGAAATCGTTCCAGGCCGCCAAAAACGCCGATCTGGAAAACATGGACCTCGAGTCACTGAACCTCGAACGGATCCAAGAGTTAATACCTGACGACGGACTGTTGGTCGATTATCGCCAGGTCTTTCCGTGGGCGGAACCAATTGGATTTACCTGGCGTGATCGTCAGTGGGTAATCGTCGATCTCTACTGCACCGGAGTCGATTGCGATTGCACCACCGTTGCGTTGGATTTTTTTTGCGAGCCCGACCTGAATTCGTCCTCCCCGGAGGTATTGAAATGCGCGCTCTCGGTCGACTATGACTATCATACCGCAACGTTTGAAACCGACAAAACTCCGTCCCGAAACTACCCCGTTGGTCCCCTAGTGGAAGCGTTGCTAACGGCGAACCCGAAGTTAATCTAGACCTTCGCTCACCGGCATGCCCAATTGAAATACTTGGTCCGCCGACTGGTGCCCGAGGAACACGAGCCCACCAGTTCGGTCGGCGATTTTCCCAGCCTCAAACCGTCGGTCCGGACTCCGGTAATCCGATCCGTCAAAGTGGGTCGCAACGATCCTTGTTCCTGCGGCAGCGGCAAGAAGTTCAAAAAATGTTGCGACGCAAATGAAGCGCATGAGTGAGTTGGAGCTTTTCCCGGTTATTTTTGAAAACACGGACCTGTTGGTGCTCCACAAGCCCGCGGGCTTGGTGTGTCATCCTACGAAAGCGGGACCGTATTCCAGTCTCGTGAGTCGGGTGCGGATTTATTTAGGCTCGGCGGCGGAGCCACAAATGGTTCATCGCCTGGATCGAGAGACGAGCGGTGTGATGGTCTTCAGCAAAACCACGGACGCAGCCGAAGAATTGCGCCGACTTTGGGCCTTGGGTTTTGTAACAAAAGAGTATATCGCCTTGGTCCACGGGCATGTGACGCCTCCCCGTGGAGAAATTCACGCGCCACTGGGCCGCGATGAAGCAAGTCCCATCGCGATTAAGGATTGTGTTCGATCTGATGGCGCGGCGGCGCGCACTCGTTTCCGAGTGGAAAACCGATTTCACCGGGAAGAGCGTCCTTATACTCGGTTGCGTGTTTGGTTGGATACGGGGCGTAAGCATCAAATCCGAATTCATTTGGCATCACTCGGGCACCCATTAGTGGGCGACAAATTGTACGGCGTGGACGAACTCCTTTATTTGGCCTTTGTGCAGCGGCGATTAACGGAAACGGATCGAGCACAACTGGAACTCCCTTGGCAGGCATTGCACGCGGAATGGTTGTGGATGCCTTGGGAAGGGGTAGAACGTGGCTTCACCAGTCCGGCGGAAGCTTGGTTCGACGCCTTTGAACGGGGGGATCGAGTGACTTGGGTGGAGGAAGCAGCGATCTGAATATTGACCGGCTCACGATTGACACTGCCCTCTTCAAGGGGTGAAACCGGCGGCGGTTAGGCCTCGACGGAACACGGGGGATTCCTTCATTCGCGCCCAGACGCGCCCGGTCCGGTAGTTTTCGATCATCAACAAAATCGGTCCTTGATCGATCCCCAGCACGTCCGTCGCAAACCAATTGGAACGGACGTTGAATGCGTCCCGAAAACCGTATTGAGTCCAAAGTTCGCGGCCCCACCGCTCGTGAAAATTGCGAAGAGTGGGCAAACAGATCTCGGGCGCAAAGGGCAGAGATGCGGCCACCGCCGTAGGTGCAATTGTCCCATCTTCATGATCGGCTGGTGGAGCGCCCCTCCCCGAATACCCATCCGGCCCGTCACAAGCCGTAAAACCCCACACAAAAGCCCCGTAGTCGGGATGACCCGCCGGGTTGGAGATCGCGTAGGCCTGCTGGGCCAATGTTGCCCGCCGGGAATTCTCAAAATAGTCAATACCCCGCCCGCCTAACCAGGAATCAGTGATCCCCCGAAAATCCACCCAACAATGAGAGTATTGGTGCGCAAACAAATGGGGGAATTCGATATAAGCCTGTCCGTAGTGAGTTCGCCAAGCATAGGTACGAGTCCGGCATTCCAAGCGCGATAGGAGGTGTCCATTTCCAGAAAGTGATAAAACCAACCCCGATGCCCGATCACTCCCTCCCCAGCGGGTCCTTGTGGACCTTGGAGAAAGGTGCGCAAGGTCAATTGAACGCGCTTTTTCGCCGCCTCCCGGGTCACCCATCCGTGCTCAACTCCGATGGGGAGTGCCGACAGCCCAAAACCGACGGCAGCAATACTGCATTTCGAGTTCGTCTGAGTTCGATCTGGGATCAGGCCATTTGCCGGATTCGCCTCCCGCCAAAAAAAGTCGAAAGCGCGATGCTCGAGCACTTCGAGCATTTCGTGGTCCTCGCGAAGGAGGGGTGGGGGAACCGGTGGGAGGGCGCGCCCAGGCATCCATCCACAGAAGAAAACGAGCACGCTGCTGCTCAACACCGAACGGAAAAGGCGAATCACAGGTCGGAGCATCGCCAAAACCGAGACAATAAAAAGCCCCGATCCGAAAACCAAGGCTCTGAATTCCAGGCGGGTCGGCTCTGTCAACGCAAACGGGAATTAACCAGACAAAAAAAGATTTTCGATCAAACGGGTCGGGCCGGCGCTATTTCTCGGCAGGGACCCCAGCATCATTTTTTTCCGTTTCCCTGTAATTTGCCCGGCCGACTTCCTCAGAACCAATGAAGAGCAGTCGTGGTGCGGGCGCCAAAGTCCATCGCCGGGCGGCTCCATGAATTCACATGAATACTCTAACAATCTCCACTCCGCCGAGCCGTGTACGTTGCGTCTTGGGAAAGCTGGTAACACTCACGACGCTGTCGATCACCCTGATGTCGACTTCCGCCGCAACCTTCGTCCGGCCTGAACCGGGTTCGCCCAAAACCCTGCTCTACGTTGATGGCAACCAAGTTTTTGCCACCCAGGGCGGGAAACTCCTGATGACCATTGACGACCAGCGATATGTCTGCGCAGCACCCAGTGGAAAAAAACTGTATTTCGTCGCCCATGGCGGCGAAGTCCACCGCGAGACCGAGCAAGGGATCCAGGTCGGATATTGGGAAGGTGGAGCTTTGCTCAAAAAGATGGAAACCCCACGGCTCTTGATTTTAGGCCGGTATGCGGAAGAAAAACAAGATGTTAGCCTGGGCCCGAAGAAGGGTGAGCCCCGCCTTTTTTGCTTTGAAGGCATGCAACCCAATATGCTCCAACTCACGGCGATCATTCATTTGCTCAAGCCCGAGCTTTTTGCGGTGAGTGATAAAGAGGTCGCCGAAGCCACCCAAGCCACGGCCGCGGCGGCCGAGAAAAAGCAACGGGCCGCCGCACCGGAAGCCCAGGCGGGCAATTTCACCGTCACGGAGCTAAACGGTCCGTGGAAGTTTGAATCCATGGCCATCACCCCCGTTAACGGACACCTCCATTTTGACGCCAAGGGCACCACACCGCTCAGTGGAATGGGTGTGAAATTTCAGTATATCGGAAGCGATCACGTCGTGGGAGCGGCCGGTTCGGCCACGAGCCTGATTGGGGTGTTCGAATATAAGAACGGTAGCTATTCCGGCGGGTGGAGTCAGGCTTCAGGCAAAGGTGCTCTGCAAAAAGATAGTTGGACGACGGCGCAATCTCCCCTCGGTGAATTCTCAAGCAAGTCGGGAAAACTAAAGTTCACCTATATGGAACGTTCCTTGAAGGACGAGGGTTCGGTTTATAGCGTGGTCAGCGAGAGTGGACTCAAGGGATATGCGTACAAATACAACGATGCCCCCGAGGCCTCCGGCTTGGTCATTGCGTTGGGCGAAGGTGCCGGCGTCTTCCGGATGTATGCCAACGGCAATCGAATGATGGGCGACTACCAAGGTGGGCCGGGAAATCGATGCTACTTCGCGATGCAACGCTGAGCATTTCCGAGCCGAGTTGCTGCTTTCCCAACGCTTTCCGGGTAGAGTCGGCGGTTGCCCACCGGCTTTTCCGGAAGGCTTAGCCCGGATATTTCATATCTTTTCTGCTACGACTTGCTGTGAGCCCATCTGACGGCGTTGGCCTCGCGTTCCGAGCCAGACAGTATGGATTCATACAGCCCGACTCGGATTCGATTCGGCCGCCTTGCCAGACGGGCTCTCCCTACGTCTCGCGACGAAAGACGATGAAATATCCGGGCTAGGTGCCTTTTCCCTCGATGCCGGCGATGGCTTCTTGAAAGGCGATCTCATCCAAACCCACGCAATGTTGGGCGGTCGGGAAGCGCCCCTGGTGTACGTCGGCAGCGTATTCTTTGAAGGCAGCAATTCGTTCCGTCTGTAAGCGTTGATATTCCTGGAGAAAATTCCGATACGCTTTGGCGTGGCGTGGAAGGCGTTCGTCGTAGTCGCCCAAAATATCGTCGGAAAAGAGAAATTGAGTATCACACCCACTTCCGGATCCCAGCGACATGAGTAGCAAAGTTGTTTTGGCACAGAGATACGCGGCGAGCTTTTCTGGGACCAATTCGATCTCAGCCGCGTAGGCCCCAGCATTCTCCAGGGCCTTCATTTTTTCGTAAAGTTGTTTGGCTTCAGTGGGCGTTTTGCCGAGGGACCGAAAATTGGTCCAGGTCGCGTGGCGTGGAACCATTCCGAGGTGACCTACCACGGGAATTCCCTCGCGAGCCATGGCCTCAATGATCCGCGGACTGGCCGAGCAATAGACCGAGCTGGCACCGAGTTCGAGGGCCTGGAACCCGATCCGAATTGCTGCTTCTGGCGAAGCCAAACCGTTTGGGGTGGCTCCAGAGAGGAAGCTGTGG
>JAYVTS010000518.1:0-3867 GCA_043788645.1 Verrucomicrobiota bacterium | reverse complement strand
TATTGGTGACGGCGGCCGGGCGTTTGGATCGCGACGCGTTGGACTATTTGACTAAAACACTCGGACGCGATCAGGCCCTCGCGTGGGTTTACCAGGCATTTACGAATTCTAGTTTGACCGATCTTGGGGATCGTTCGCGATTGTTGCAGAGCGCGCTCCCAGCGGCGGGGAGTGATCCGTATGCCAATGCGATGGTGCGGAGCGTGCTCGGGGATGAACGGGTATCGGCGGAGATTCGCGGTTTTGTACTACAGAGTTTTTCGCGGGCGGAATCATTAAATGCTCGGCGCCAGGAGGCCGTGGGCGAACCGATGGGTGCGAAGAGCGATCCAGGCCAAAGTCGCTCGGCAATTCAGGCGAAATTGCAATTCTTAGATCAACTCCGTAGCGAGTATTCGGATCCTATTATGACGAAGAACATCGAACGTGCAGCGCAAGAACTAAACCGGCAATTACTGGAAAATTCTGCGCTCAAGCTGGGGAAAATTCGTCGAGATCCTCATTTGCATTGAACCTAGAAATGGAGTCGCGGGTTTCCGGTTGAAGGGTACTACCGGCTGCCGCGGCAATGGGGACAGGCCGGGCCATGACCTATTTTGGCACGCAGGAGTGCTTCACGGGCTGCTTCCGCGGTTCGGGGCGCGCGGTGGTCGATGAAACGCTGCATCTCTTGGAGTTGCTCCAACCAAGGCTGGGGTTCCCAACCATGACCGGCCCCGGGCTCGAATCGAAAACTAGCCGCTAGCGTCGGCTGCCGATCGGCCAAGGATTTTGCAAAAAAACGGAGTCCTCCGTCGAGAAAATAATCATCCGACGTTCCGACCCATGCGTGAATTTTTCCCTGGAGCCGCGGGACGAGGTTGGTCCAGTGCTGATCCAGCAATTGGCGCAAGTCATAGTCCCGCCACGCCCTGGCGACTTGAGGATTGATTGAGCCTGAACGCGGGTCCCACGGCGGTACGGGGGTTCCATCAGCGCCGCGTGGGCCATAGACGGCCGCCCACGCACCCCATTGCTGGCCGCTCATCCCATAGCGATTGCCAGCTCCGAGAGCATTTTCCAGCTGGAGTTCGTGTCGCATCGAATACCGTACATCTCCGTTTGCAAAGCGGTTCGAGGGTCGCTCGAATCCCGCCGCATTGACATACGCGTTGGTGTCTTGGTAAAGGTTGATCAGTTGAAACGCCCGAAAATCCGGAGAATCGGGAAATCCTGCCCAGCATCCACCAAAATAATCCGGGTAGAAAATCTGCAATGCCAGCGAAACCCAACCACCGGTGGATCCACCCGTGAGGAGCCGAGCATGGGGCATTCCGAGGCCGCGAAATGCTTGCTCAACATACGGGATCAATTCGTGAACGAGGGCATCTCCGTAAGGACCATTGTTGGCGGAATTGACTTGGTACGGATCGCCGAAAGGGCCGGCTCCGTCGAGTTGGAGGAGCAGGAACTCCGGACCATCCGCCCAGGCCTGAGCGAACGCCCCGCCGGGGGCGAGCTCGTTGGTGATCGCTGTGAAGCGAGTTCCGTAGCCACCGGTCATGACGAGCACCGGATACCGTCGGGTCGTTTCCGCGCTGAAGGAACGTGGCAAGCTCACACCGGCGCGAACGAAAAACGGGCGCCCGTGGAATTCCGTTAAGCGTTGCGAGCGCAGTTTAATGAAATGAACGAAATCCGAATTTGGCGGTAACGATTCCTCGGGTTCGCGCCGGTTGAGGGAAAGACGGATCGGTTCTGCGGTCCCGGGAGCGAGCGGACGATCAACGGGGATGGAATAGAAATTGCCGGGAGCGTTGGGCAAGCGGATGTCCCGATTGGTGCTCAGCACCGCTTGCACGCGGTAAGTGCCTGGGCGGAGCAAGTCTAGGGATGCCAGTGGGAAGAGTGCCTGGTTTCGACCCAATTCGATTTCGCCGCTGGCGGAGAAGTTCGTCACGTCGATTGCTAGAAAGGGAGGTGCGTCGAGTCCAGTTCGACCGAGAGAGTGACGAGGTTCGGCGGTCTGATTCGTGGGGCCTAGAATAACGTAGAGACGGCCGAGGGACTGAGCGGCTGCCAGTTCTGAGCCGAAGGAAACATGAAAGCGGAGCGAGGCCGGAGGAAGTGTGGGCGGCGGCTCGGCCAACGCGGGATTCGCTGAAGTACGAAGACTGAGCCCTAAGGCCAAGGTGCCAGCCCACGGGGCAGCGTGGGTCAGCGCGAGGGCTAAGGCATTCATGGGGGGAAAGGTTGTTTCCAAAAAAAAGGCGTCCCAGTGAAGGGACGCCGTGGCAATTTCTCCAACTTACTTGGTCCCGAGAATTGCTTCCTTCGCGGCTTTGGCCACGCGGAACTTCACGACCTTCTTGGCCGGAATCTTGATTTCGGCGCCCGTGGCCGGATTGCGGCCGATGCGGGCCTTACGATGCACGAGCACCAATTTTCCGACGCCTGGGAAGGTGAAGGTGTTCTTGGCATTCTTGTAAGCGAGACTAGCCAGCTCTTCGAGCACAGCTACTGCCTGCTTTTTGGAGATCTCCGTCTTCTCTGCGAGGTGCGCAGTGATCTGGGATTTCGTGAGGGCTTTGCCCACGGGGGCTTTACTTGCGGGTGCTTTGGCCATGATGTGATGGTATTAAACGTGAGTGATCTTTTTTTTGGCGACTTAGCGCCGTCGGCCGGGAGTTCACTCTGTTGCAGCACCTCCCGCAAGGAAAAACTGCAATATTTCTCAGCAAATGACTCGTTTCAGATGCTTTCCGTTGGAAAAAACCATGCGGGCGCAGCTTGACTTGGGGTTCCCGGTCCGCACGCTCAGGTTCCAGTGTCCGAGTTATCCACCCTTCTCAGCGAGCAGAAATACGAAATTGTCCGCCAAATCCACGAAGGCGGCATGGGCATCGTCTACGAAGCCCGCCAGCTGGGGAGCCGTGGTTTCGTCAAGCGGGTGGCCATCAAAGTCGTCCGGGAACGTTATGCCCAGAATATCGAGTTCATTGAGAATTTCATCGGCGAGGCCAAACTCGTGGCCGATCTGATTCACACGAATATCGTCCAAACGTATCATCTCGGTGAGGCGCGAGGTTCGTGTTTCATCGCCATGGAACTGATCCGAGGTGTGAACGTGGAGCAGTTCATGGATAAATTGGCGTCCGTTCGTCGCCCGGTACCGGTGGAACTCGCGGTGTTCATCATCAGCCGGGTGGCGCGGGGGCTCGCCTACGCTCACGCCAAAACGGATCCCGAGGGCAATCTCCTCGGCATCGTCCACCGGGATGTGAGCGCCAAGAATATCATGATCGCCCTCGAAGGCGATGTGAAGTTAACCGATTTTGGGATCGCCAAGGCCCGGGGATTTCTCAAGGACAAGGAAGGCGAAGAGGTCGCCGGCAAACCCGAGTACATGAGTCCCGAACAGGCGGATTTTCAGATTACGGACAAGCGCTCTGATATTTTCTCAGCCGGAGTGGTCCTCGCCCAATTGCTGACCGGTGAAAACATTTTCAAGGGACCCAGCCCCGAGGAATCGCGTCTGCGCGTTTTGGCGTGTGCGTTGCCCACGTTTCTCGACCTCCGGCCCGACATCGCACCGAAGTTGGACGAGATTCTCCGCAAAGCCCTGTCCAAAGATTCGGCGGCGCGGTATCAGACCGCCGACGATTTCCTCTATGAGCTGGAGTATTTCATTTACCATAAGGGTTACGGGCCCACGAATGAAACTCTCGGCAAATTCATTCGAGACCTTTTTAAGAGTGAAATCACGGCCCAAAAAACCGGGCGCCGAGGTGCGTCGGGGGGCACGATGAGGTTGGTCGGCGGGACCACCGCGCGATTGCCTCGCTCCGAAAGTAGCCCGCGTGCGGCCGGAACGCGGACCACGAAAAA
>JAYVTS010000517.1:0-14436 GCA_043788645.1 Verrucomicrobiota bacterium | reverse complement strand
CCATACTCCCGGGCGTGCCACCACGTTGGATAATGCGGATTGGATGGATGATCCAAGATTGCAATTCCGACCGTCTTCCCGGCCACCGGTCCAGAATAGTCTGCCCACTCAGCTCGTTTGCCCCAGACCTCCCCATCGGATTGCCCTCGAGAATTCACGAGGTGCCCGGCGCCCGGTAAATTCTTGGGCAATTTCACCCGCATCGATTCCGCCACTCGCACGGCAAAGAGACCTTCTTTCGTATCGCCAAAAACTAATTCTTCGCCGGTGGCAAACACCGTGCTTTGAAAATCAATCGTCCGCTGCCCACGCACCGTCGGATAAAAGGTATAAGTCCGTTCCTCGTGCGCGAGCAGCTTGCCGTCCTTCGCCCGCCATTCAATTCGTGCCGTCAAAACTCCCCGCTCATTGCCCGATTTTTGCTGGACAAAATACTGGTGCACCGTCCGACCCGCTTTTTCTTCTTCGCTCCAAAGATCCTGCCCATTTACATCACCGTGAGTAAACCAAAAACTCCGATGATGCGGATGGTCATGTTCCTCCCCCGGGATCTCGTCCATCGGCCAATGTCGAGTCAAAGGGAGATCCCCGACGCCCAACAACGGATAGAGGTAGGGCCGACTCACGTCGCGGAAATGATATTCCGTAAACAACTGACCATCGAGTTCGACTCGAATCACGTTGTTCGTTTCAAAAAGCCAAACCCTCGGCCGCCGAGCGGACTCGGGCGACGACGCTAGCGGCGCACTCGAGGGCGTGTGAGTCGAACGACATCCCGTCCCAACACAGAACAAGGCCCCGAAGACCCATGTGAGGGAAACCAGGCGAAGGAGGGTGGACATAGAGAGATTAGAATTCAGCCAAAAAATTCCTTGGCGCGTTCAAAGAATCCCTTGCTCTGGGGGTTAACGTTTTCGTCGCATTGCTTCGCAAAATTCTCCAAGGCAGCGCGTTGTTGCGGATTGAGTTTTTCCGGCACTTCCACATTGACCTTGACAATCAAATCACCCGTTCCGTAGCCCTGAAGATTTTTCATACCCCGACCCTTGAGCCGAAACTTGGTGCCGCTTTGGGTTCCCCCAGAGACAGAAATTCGCGCCTTCCCGGTCATCGTCGGTACGTCCACCTCGCCCCCCAAAGCCGCCTGCACGAAGCTGATGGGCACTTCGCACGAGAGGTCGTCCGCGTCCCGGTGAAAAAGCCGATGCGCCTTCACGGCCAGTACCACGTAGAGATCGCCGGCACTCCCGCCCCGCACCCCGGACGCACCGTTGCCGGTCGAACGGAGGCGAGCACCGGTATCGACGCCCGCCGGAATTCGAATTCGGACCGTGGTCGATTGGCTGTGACGCCCTTCACCGCTGCACGTCCGGCACGGTTTTTCGATGGCCTCACCGGCGCCATTACAACGGGGACAGTTTTGTTGAATGCTAAAAATCCCGCGTGACATCACGACCCGCCCTCGGCCCGCGCATTGCTGGCACCGGACCACTCGAGAGCCTTTTTCAGCACCCGCGCCGCCACACGTTTCGCACGTCATCGGCTTATTGAAACGAATCTCCTTTTCCACCCCATTAAAAGACTCTTCCAGCATGAGCTCTAGATCGTAGCGCAAATCTTCACCGCGGCCGGCGCCGCCCTCAGTCCCATCGCTGTCATTACCAAAGAATTGCTCAAAAAAATCTCCGCCGCCGCCACCACCCCCACCCCGTGAGCCGAATGCTTGGCGAAAAATATCGAAAGGATCGCCACTAAAACCACCCCCGGCCCCATTGCCTCGGGCTCGCGGATCAAAAGCGGAAGGACCGTATTGGTCGTAAGTCGCCCGCTTTTGAGGATCGCTCAGGATGCTGTAAGCTTCACCCAATTCTTTAAATTTGTCCTCGGCTTCTTTGCTCCCAGGGTTTTTATCCGGATGATATTTCACCGCCTGTTTGCGATAGGCCTTCTTGAGTTCCTCATCGGAGGCTCCTTTGGCCACTCCGAGCACTTCGTAAAAATCACGTTTGGTAGCAGCCATGGCTAGAATGCAATTGATTTAAGCCGTCGCTTCAGACGAGAGATCGTTGGGGTCCACGGTCTCACTGGGCGCTTTGGCAACCACGACACTCGCTGGGCGCACCAGCCGATCTTTAATTCGGTAGCCTTTCCGAGTTTGATGCAAAATGCGACCTTCCGGCACTTCGGTTGTTTCCTCTTGCGCCACGGCGTCGTGTAACGCGGGCTCAAAATCTTTGCCCTCCGTCACAATTTCTTCGAGCCCTTGCTCTGCAAAAATCCCCCGCAGCTGGCCCTGGATCATCTGCACACCCGCTTTGAGCATTTCGAGGTTCGTGCCGGGTTGCGCCGCCGCCGTCATCGCAAGGTCGAACGTATCCAAAACCGGCAACAGCCGACTGATCATCCCTTCGTTTGCCGCCCGGCGAACGTCCTCGCGATCACGCGCCGCCCGTTTCTTAAAGTTCTCAAAATCGGCGTAAACGCGGAGATAACGTTCTTGAGCTTCCACCGCCAGCGCGGCTTGGGCTCTCAGCTCAGCCAACTCCTCCGCGTTAGGTAAGTCGGAGACCGACCCGGCCGCCTCCGCGACCTCTGGATTCGTGGCAGTATCGGGCCCGAAGGCATCCGCAGGCGCAGGCGCAGGCATATCGTGACTCATCTTCCAAAACTTCCAGTTCAATATTCGTGCCAACCTAGGAGAAGGTGCGGCCCTCGCAAACACCGCTGCAATCCCAGGTGATAAATTTTCGGGTCCCTCTTCGCGGTGCGGCAACACTGTGCCGTCCGCGCCAACCCACCGCGCCCACTCGACTCGTGGTGGCACATTCGAAGGTCTGGACCCACTGGATGGGTGGAACCGGACTCGCGCTCATACCAGACCGGAGGTCTCCGGAAATCCAGCCAGCACATTCATACTTTGCACGGCTTGCCCACTCGCTCCTTTGAGAAGGTTATCTTGAGCACTGATGACTACCAGCCGTCCCGTGCGGGGATCCAGACGCCAAGCCATCTCAATGACGTTAGTACCCACCACATTCTTGGTATCCGGTAGAGCTTTCCCTTCCAGTAACCGCACAAACGGTTCCTGCCCATAGGCAGCCTCGAAACACGCCCGAAGGCGATCACTGAACCGGGCTATTTCCCCCGAAGTTGTGAAATGTTCGATGGGCGACAGATAAAGCGTGCTCAAAATACCCCGATTCACGGGGATCAAATGCGGCGTGAACTGGATCACCACCGGCACCCCGGCCGCGGCGGTCAGTTGCTCTTCAATCTCGGAAAGATGCCGATGTTTCGGAACCCCGTAGGCCCGCATACTTTCATTGCATTCGCAGAAAAGATAGTCGATTTCAGCCTTCCGCCCCGCGCCACTCACTCCGCTGAGGGAATCGGCGATGATGCCCGTGGGCCGAATGAGCCCTGCGCGAAGCAACGGAGCTATCGGAACCAAAATGCTGGTCGGATAACAACCCGGCGAAGCAATTAAACGTGCGCCCACGATTTGTTTCCGATGCAACTCAGGCAACCCATAGACGGAGTCGGCGAGCAGGCCTGGCGCGGGATGTTCCTGTCCATAGAATTCGTGGTAAACCACCGCATCTTTGAGCCGAAAATCCGCGCTTAAATCAATGACCTTGATTCCCGCGGCGAGTAGCGGTTCTGCATAGTCCGCAGCGACACCATGGGGCAACGCCAAAAAGGCAACCTCCACCGGCAACGCAAATACGCCAGGTTTGGGCTCGGAAAACCGCAAGGTTCGCGCCTTCGGATGACTGGCAAATTTGGGGAAAACTTGTGCTACCGTCTGCCCTGAATTTTGCCGCGACGTCACGGCGACGAGCTCTACGTGCGGATGATTGAGGAGCAGATGCACCAGCACTTCCCCGGAATAACCGGAAGCGCCGACCACAGCCACGTGAATCGGAGATGGATGACTACGGATCATGAATAGACAAAAACCCCACCGGAAAGTCGGCGGGGTTTTCGAAAACCGGATTTTCCGATCAACGTTTGCTGAACTGGAAGCGTTTCCGTGCGCCGGGTTGGCCGTACTTCTTACGTTCGCGCATCCGCGAATCGCGAGTCAGGAGGCCTTCTGCTTTGAGCAAGGGCCGGAAGTTTGCATCGGCGGTGAGTAGCGCCCGTGCGATGCCATGGCGCACTGCGCCCGCTTGGCCGGCGGGACCCCCTCCGGAAACATTGACAGCGACATCAAATTTTCCGCTGGTGGCGGTGACGATAAACGGTTGAAGAACAGCACCCCGATGCTGTTCCACGGTGAAATAATTCTCAAACGCCCGACCGTTGATCGTGATTTTTCCCGTCCCAACGGAGATGCGAATGCGAGCGGTGGCGGTCTTGCGCCGACCGGTGCCGAGATTTGCGGTAGAAGACATAGACGTCAGTCGAAAACGAAATTAAAGAAAGATCAGCCCGCGTAAGCAAGCACTTTGGGTTGCTGGGAAACGTGCGGATGCTCGTTGCCGACGTATACCTTGAGCTTGGTGAGCAAACGATCGCCCAGCCGATTCTTCGGGAGCATCCCCTTAACAGCGTGCATGATCAACCGTTCCGGATGGGTTTCTCGAATTTGGCTCGCGGTCCGGCGTTTTTCGCCGCCCTTCCAGCCCGAATAGCTCATGTACACCTTGTCGCTTTCTTTCTTGCCGGTCAGAATCACCTGCTCAGCATTGACGACCACGACGAAATCGCCAGCATCGAGATGCGGCGCGAACACGGGCTTATCTTTGCCCCGAAGCGCATCGGCGACCTGAACCGCTAAACGACCGAGCACGGCGCCTTTAGCATCAATAATACGCCAAGCCCGGCGTTGAACATCCACTTTGGGAAGAAAAGTCTTCATCGAATACCCGAAAAAAGGAGCAGTAGAGTTAGTGGGAACCCGCGAGGCGTCAACCGGATGTTCGTTTTTTTCTCAGATTGACCTTTTTCCGGGCGCAGCTCCATTTCATTGCGGTTCCGAGGCACGAGTTTCATGAGTTCCGGCGGCTCGTCATTGTCTGCATTGTTGCCCGGATTAAACCAATTTATGGCCGAAGGCGTTATCGGAAATTAACCTGTCACATTCTAAGATAGTGCGTTCGGGGACTGGAAAGTGATGAAGAAAAGGTGAAGGCTAGCCCGTTGGTACCTAGATTTTACGAAGTTTGAGATAATTTCAGCGAGGATTCGGCTTGGAATCCTTGGGAATTCGTCCAATCGTCGCTCGATGCGGCTCGTGATATCTTTTTTTGTCCGATGAACCTTCACTCGCGTCCGTTCTCGCCCCGGTGGGTCGCACTCCACCGGTTCCAACGCCTCGTCGGCAGCCTCGCCGCGGTCCTTGCGCTGGTGAGCCTTTGGCCGGTCGCCATCAAAGCCCAGGAAAAGCCGTTCCGCGACCTCGTCGGTACCGGCCCCGTCGGCGCCGTGAATGCCGCGGGCTCGCTCGCCGTTCCCTTCATCACTTGGGGCGGAGACATGGCGACGTTTTACGCCAATGGCGGATTGCAAACCAAACCCGGCAGCGTCTTTGCCAAACAAGGACTCAATCTGCGACTCACTCCCGGTGATGATTTTGTCCAACAAGTCCGCGACTATCGCAGTGGCAAATCGCCGTTTCTTCGGGGGACGCTGCACATGATTGGCCTCGCCAGTGAAGCCATCGGTTCCGACCCGCGCACCAAGGGGGTCGTGGCCCTCCAACTCACTTGGTCAGCAGGCGATCATCTCGTTGCCCGCGCGGACGTCCGAAACGTCACCGAACTCCGGGGCAAAACGATTGCTCTCCAATCCGGTGGCCCCCATGTCGGCATGTTGGATGACATCCTCCGTTCCGCGAAGCTATCGTGGAACGATGTCAAAATCGTCTGGACAAAAGATCTGACCGGCTCACCCGAAACGCCGGCCGAACTCTTGCGGAAACGCCCGGATATCGACGCCGCATTTGCCATTTCACCCGACATGGCGGGACTCACTGGCGGCCTGCGCGAAACCGGTTCCGGAGCGGAAGGTACGATCAAGGGCGCTCGAGTCCTGGTTTCTACCGCGGAACTCAGCCGTTCCATTGCGGATGTCTATGTCGTCCGAAAGGATTTCTACGACGCCAACAAGGAACTCGTCAGTAAATTTGTGGTGGGCTATTTGAAGGCGGTCGAGGAGATCATTGAGTTCCGCAAAGGCCACGAAAAAACGCCTAGCGCACCCTACCGCGCCCTGTTGCAACAAGCGCAAGAAATCTATGGCAAACAGGCCCTCCCCACGCTGGAAGACGCCGCCGGCCTCTTGGCAGACGCCACCTTCGTGGGCTACCCCGGCAATGTGGCGTTTTTTACCGAGCAAGGCAATCTCTCAGGATTTGACGCGCTCCAAAAGGCCGCCCTGGATCTCGCCACCAGCCGAGGCTATGCGAGCGAACGAATGGCACTATTTCCTAGTGGGCTCGACTACGCCTCACCGTTGTTTAAGAATTTGCTTAAAAGTACGGATGTCGTTCGGGGCGAACGCTTCCGCGCCGAAGCGGTCCGCGACGAAATCGAAGCCCTCAGTACTGGGAACGCCTTGGACGAACGGACCATTATTAGTTTCACGATTAATTTTGAACCGAACCAAAACGCATTTTCCGCTGAACAATATGGCGCCGAATTCCGACGCGTGGTCGAGCTGGCGGACAAGTATGGGAACGCGGTCGTCGCCATCCGCGGCCACGCCGACCCCACCAAGACCTTGCTCGATCTCGTCAAAACCGGTCTGACCAAGGGCGTCATGAAGCGGTCGGGCACCGCAGGCAACTATAACTATTCGCTGAACGGCGAACCGTTGGATCTCCGCTCGACGGCCAAGCTCGTGAAACTCATCAACGACGGCGCTTTCGATGGCGCGACCGAAACGAATCCGAGGGAGACGATGCAAGCGGCCTTGAATCTCAGCCGCCAACGAGCCGAAGCGGTGCGCGACAGCATTGTTAATTATTCGAAGAGCAAAGGATTAGTCTTCGATAAAACCCAAATCCAACCCGTGGGGGTGGGGATTCGTGAGCCCTTCGTCGCGAAGCCCTCGACCCCCGAGGAAGCGAAACAAAACATGCGAGTCGAGTTTCGCTTGGTGCGGGTAAACGCCGAAGCCACCAGACCGGGCGATTTCGATTTCTAGAGCGTTGATCGCACCGCTTCTATTATGAGAAATTTTTCACTCATCAGTCGCCCGTGGCTGGGCCTCTGGGTACTCCTCTCCGCCGCAGCGGCAGGGGTTCGCGCCGACGACGCGCCGCACGATTGCGTGGTGATTGTACTGGATGCATCGGGTTCCATGTCCGGAAAAATCAGCCCCAATTCGCCCCTGGACCGCATGACGGCCGCCAAGCAGGCCTTGCTCAAGGTCACCCAGCTAGTCCCCACGAACACGTACATCGGCTTGCTCGTTTTCAGCGATCCAAACCTGAAAGATGAGTGGGTCTATCCGCTCGGCCCACGCGACATTTCGCGACTTCGGGCGGCCATCCTTAAGCCTCAACCCGGTGCCGGTACGCCCCTCGGTGCGTACCTCAAAAAAGGCGCAGATCGCCTCCTGCAAGCCCGCATCGAACAGCACGGATATGGCACCTATCGCCTCATCGTCGTCACGGATGGCGAAGCACAAGATCCTGAATTAGTCGACCGCTATACCCCCGAAATTACACGGCGCGGCCTAACCCTCGATGTGATCGGCGTCGGCATGGCCCAACGCCATACCCTCGCCCAACTCGCGCACAGTTACCGCGCCGCCAATGATCCGGCCGCGTTAAGCCGCGCTTTGTCAGAAGTGTTCGCTGAGGTGGGTGGAAGAGAGGGGCGCTCCGGGATTACCACCACGGATTTCGATCTACTAAAATCAATTCCAACCCCTATGGCGGCGGCGGTCATTGAAGCTTTGGGCAAGACGGAAAACCTACCCATCGGCGTCCGGGCCGCCAGTCCCACCAACACCCCAACCCCGAAACCGATCCCACGCCCGTAAACCCTTCCGGCGCTTGATTCGATTCTGAGTCGTCGTTGAGAATAGATCGCCATGTCTCCTTCTTCCGGTACTCGCGCCAAAGGTTGCCTAATTGCCGCCGTGATCTGGCTGGTGATTTTGGGCGTGCTCGCCATCGCCTACCGTTTCCTCGTCCATCCGCACCTCGCCCAAAAACTTAATTCCGCTACCGGTTCCGCAAGCCAATACAAACAGGAAATTGCGATCGGCCTCGATAGCTTCAGCGGCTATGCCCTGCTCCGCTCGGATGAATTCCGGGATGAACTCAAAACCCAGGGCTACCGGATTAATCTTCACGACGATAAAGGTGACGTCAGTGCCCGGCTCGAAGCCCTGCGTGCGGGTCGCTTACACCTGGCGGCTGTCACGGTGGACTCACTCCTATCCCTCGGCGCAAAACTCGGCTTCCCGGCCAGCATCGTGGCGGTCATCGATGAATCTCGCGGTGCGGACGCAGTCGTCGCCCTCAAATCCGCGGTGCGTTCGCTCACCGATCTCGATGCCCCCGAGGCCCGGATTGTCTTCACCGCCGCATCACCGAGTGAGTTCCTGGCCCGCGTCGTGATGGCTCATTTTAATTTTTCAAAACTCGGCACTACTTGGAGCACCCCCGTCGAAAGTCCTAGTGCGGTGCTCCAGGCGTTACGTGCGACCGGTCCGACGGACAAACGAGCGTTTGTGCTTTGGGAACCCTACGTCTCCCAAGCCCGTGAGCTGCCCGGAGTCCACGTCTTGCTGGATTCCAGCCAACTCCGTGGCCATTTCCTCGATGTCCTGGTCGTACGCCGGGAGTTTCTCCGCGATCAACCGGACGTCGTCCTGGCGGTCGTAGAAGCCCACGCCCGTGCGCTCTGGCACCACAGCCATGCGCCCGATGGCCTGGTCAAACTGGTGCTCGCCGATGCGCACCTCAGCGGTTCATCGCTCACGGAAGCCCAGGCGCGCCAAGTCGTCGCCGGCATTCAATGGAAAAATGTCCTCGAAAACTATGCCCATTTTGGACTGCTTTCGTCCGCTGATCGGGCCGGTCTACCCGCGCTCGAAGATCTGGTGGGAGACATTACGGACGTATTGGTCAAAACCCACGCCCTAGCCGCTGATCCGCTTCCCGGCCAAAGGACCTCACTCTATCATGATCGCATTCTTGCCGCGATGCAGGCCGCTAAGTTTCATCCCGGTCTGGCGATGAATCTCATCGGAGATTCGATTTCCCAAACCAACCCCCTCGACGCCGTCCGCGGCGAACTTGAACTGGCCGCTTTAACGGACGAACAATGGCAACGACTCCGGCCGGTCGGCGAACTGCGCACGGACCCCATTTCGTTCACCCGCGCTTCAGCCAATCTGGTGCTCGACGGAGATCGCGCCGTAGCCGATTTCGCTCGGGAACTGAGGAGTTTCCCGCGCTATTATCTCCGGGTGGTAGGACACGCCCGCGCCGAAGGCGATCCGGAGGCAAACCGCGCCCTCGCCCAAGCCCGGGCCGAATCGGTGGTGCGAGCTTTGGTAACGTCGGGATTAGATCGCCGCCGTGTTCATGCCGAGTTTGATCTCTCACCGAGCGCAGGTGCGGAGGCGCAAGCGGTGAGTTTCGTGGTGGGACAAGTACCTTACTAACTCCGGCCCCTCCCCTCCCTACAATTGTAATTTGATTAACCCCACTTCCAACGTCAGAGACTCCTGCACGTTGGTAAAAAGTAACCGTTGGGTTCGTTCCCAGGATTCCAAATTCCCGGCTGCCGCCGCGGGTTTCAGTCGCCGACCCACGGTGGCTGTTCCTTCGCCCAAGTCGGGAAAATTCAACAGCCCCTCGGCGGTCCCCAACGATTCCAGCCAAACGTCCCGCAGCCACGCTTGCAGTCCCACAAGGTATTCCGCCCGCCGCTTTCGATACTCGGATTCGATCCCCGCCGAGAGTTCGTCTTCCCAGCATTCCTTTTGTTCCGGCAACGCATCGGGATATTTTTCCAAGGGCGAAAGTGCCTTGAGAGCCGTTTCAATTTCCTCACGCATCGTCGCCAACGCCGTCAACAGCGTTGCTAACAAATGATAGCGGGGCAGCAGACCGGTACCGCTTCGGGCCGCCTGCGTCGCAAAGTCACCGAGCCAAGCCGTCGCCGCAGGCGACAAACGGAGCCGCCCGCCGGTACCGAAATTGAGGCGTTGGCAACGGGAAAGGATCGTTTCAATCAGGCGATCCGGCTCGGTACTCAATAGGAGGAGCAGCGAGCCCGGCGGAGGTTCTTCCAACGTCTTTAAAAGCGCGTTCGCCGCTGGCACATTAAGTCGATCAGCGCTCGCAAAAACGGCGATTTTATAAAAAGCCTCCGTCGGCTTCATCTCGACCCGATGAATCACCTCTCGCGCTTGCGGGACACCAATCGTCCGCGTTCTGTTTTGAGGCCGAACCCAGAGGACATCCGGATGGTTCCCACTGATGATTCGTCGGCAACTGTTGCACGTCCGACAGGCGACCAAGGACCGACCATTGGGAGCCCGTTCCCGCGGCGACGTGCAGTCCAACACCTGCGCCAAATCTAACGCCGCCTCGTCCAAAAGCTCCGCATCCTCACCCACGAACAGATAGGCATGAGCCAAGCGTTCCCCGGCGATGGAACGACGCAGCAACTCGGCCGGAGTCGGCACCGAAACTCCGTCCGCTTCAGCCGCAAAAATAAGAGGCGAGGCAGTCACCACAGTCGACCCCGATTGAAGCGTTGAAACTCGTGCTCACCAAGTTTATCCGCGCCCCGTGAGGCACGCATGCACGCATGCGGGCCATTCAATCAGATTTGCTCGGGTTGAAATTCCGATACCAAACGCTGGGTGAAGGTCACTAGCAAATTCTCGTCGAGCGTTTTCACTCCCGGAATATTAGCTCGTGGCATCAACCAGGGAAAGGCCTTGTCCTGCTGGTCGCGACGGCGAAAAAACCGAAGATTTCAACGAATAACGCCCTGGGTGGTAAAACCGCAATGTCTTGGAGTGCGTCAGAACTACAACCTCGGATTCTGCGCGGCTGCCCGAAACTTGGTTACTTTTTCGTCATACACCTGAGGAGGCTTCGCCGATCCGGTATCGAAATCTTTTTACGTTCATCGCAAATTTCGATTCGCCTTGGAAGCGGTTTACGAGTATTCCCGGTAGGTCATGCACGCACCCAGTCTTTTCTCCGGCCTCACGCTGTTGCTGCCGGGAGCCGTCACCCTCGCTCAACCGAGTTCTGCGATCACCCCATGGTATCTCGCGAGCCTTGCCGTCGCCGCCGCAGTTGGGGCGTGGCAAACCCAACGCCTGCTGCCCGGGGTGGCCAGTCGCCCCCTCTTAGCCTTAGTCGGCGCCGCAACCGCCGTGGCCACCGCTCAGTTCATTGCCCACGCCGAAAACACCGGCGGCTGTTGCGCCACCCTGCGATAGCCGATCCTCGAAGCGACCACCGCTTTCGACTATGAATGCAAGTTTACCAACCAGCCCCTCCCCAACGTCACCACCGCCGATTCCGCACCCAAACCGGGGATTGGGCTTTGTACTTCTGACCTGCCTTGTCCCCGCCGCGGTCGGTTTGGCGATGTCGTTCATCACTCCAGAGTGGTGGACTCGGTCAACGCCAGCCTGCCTGGCCGTCGCGATAAGCTTGGCACTCCCCGCCTGGGCCGCTTGGAATCTGCATCGCCAGCGGAAGGCAGCCGGCGTCAACATTTTCCCGTACGGCTGGATGGCCGTCGGCGCTGGCCTTCTCGGCGCAGTCCTTTTGAGTGTCATGGCGGTAGTACTAAGTATGATCGTCATTTTCCTCGTGGTCCTGGCCTCCTGCTGCGTCGGCGGTGGAAAAATTGGGGGATAAACCCATCGCCCCTTTTCGCGAGTCTTCTGTCGCCCCTTACACCCCATGTCTGCCATCACTCTCCGTCCCAGCCGCGAACTCCTCAAACGCACGACCACACGCTGCCCCGTCTGTCGCCTCGCCCTCCCCGGCGAGGTCTGGCGAGAAGGCATCCGACCCGCTCGCGTCATCCTTCGTCGCACTTGCCCCACGCACGGCCCGGCCGAAGCCGTCCTCGCCACGGACGCACGCTTCTATTGGCTTGCTCAAGGGGATCCTAAAAATGCAAACTCCAATGGTCCGGATTTGGGCTGTTGCGGCGGGGCCTGCCACTCGGCCGACGGCACCGCTACCGGTACTCTAGGTCGAAACGCGGGCCATCTCACTGATCCCCGCGCCGCCATGAGCCAGAAATGCGAATCCCTATCCACCTGCCTGGCGCTGATTGAAATTGTCAATTCGTGCAACCTCGCGTGCCCCACTTGCTATGCAGATTCACCTGTGGGCCTGGGCGGACGGGTCGATGCCGTGCCGCTCGCGGACCTGCAACGCCGCATCGACGGCGTCATCGCTCGCAAAGGTAAAATTGAAATTCTCCAACTGTCCGGTGGTGAACCCACCCTGCATCCCCATTTTTTTGAGTTGCTCGCCTGGGCGCAAGCGCACGAACGCATCGATTTCGTGCTCGTGAACACCAACGGCGTTCGCCTCGCCCACGAGTCGGAATTTACCCAACAATTCGCCCTCGCCGCCGCCCGCAAAGGCGTTCAACTGTATCTCCAATTCGACGGTGTCCAGGCAGCAGCCCAACGGGAACTCCGCGGCGCTGACCTCCGGGCTGTACGTGAAAAAGCACTCAGCGTCTGCGCTCGCATCGGCCTGCCGGTAACCCTCGCCATGACCGTCACACCCCAGAATTTGCCCCACGTCGGCGACGCCATCCGTTTCGGCCTCGCCCATCCGCACATTCACGGCCTCACCTTTCAACCCCTCTTCACCAGCGGCCGCGTTTCGCCCCCTTCCGCAGCACCCACCGCAGGAACGATCCCAGGCAAAGTTCGGTTAAACACCGCCGATATCCTCATCGCTGCGGTGGAGCAAAGTGCGGGTCAATTGACCTACGATGACTTCACCCCCCTGCCCTGCGGCGACCCAAACTGCGCGACCATCGGCTATCTGTTGCGCATCGGTGGGAAGGTGCATTCCGTCAGTGAGTTTGTTGATTTCGCCAAGCTCCAAGGATTTTTGCGTGATAAAGTCAATTATCGCCTGGAAGATTTAGCCCGTTGCGGTTGCGAAACAGAACCGCTGGGGCAAGTTTTACACGGCCTAGAACTTCAGCCCGGCATCGCCTTTCGGATGATGGTGAAACCGTTCATGGACGCGTGGACGTGGGACCAAGACCGCATCGACCGTTGCTGCACGCATGTGATTCGTCCGGACGGAAAACTCGATTCCTTTTGTCGATATTATAGCGGTTTTGGTGAAGCGGCCTAACGAGTCGGCATTCTGAAATTATTCCGACATGGCGCCTTCCGCTGAATCGCTTCCGTTTCGGCCACCGTACTATGGCTGGCTCATGCTGCTGGGCCTGGCCGGGAGTTTGTGGTGGTGGAGTCGCCTGGCCCGCCGCGACGAACGTCTGCTCCTCGTTTGGTTTGCCGCACTGGTGAGTGCTTTCGTTGGAGGCAAATTGGGATATATTATTGCTCAAGGCTGGTTGGACTTCGATCAGCCAAACCCCTGGCAACGATTGCTCACCGGTAAAACCGTGCTCGGCGCGTTGCTCGGTGGCTATGCCGGAGTCGAACTCGCCAAGAAACTTCTCAAATACCCTTTAATTACGGGCGATTGGTTCGCAGTGATCGTCCCGGCAGGCATCACGCTCGGTCGCATGGGGTGCTGGCTCAGCGGTTGTTGCCTCGGCCAGATTTGTGACCGCCCGCACTGGTGGACGCTCGACGATCCGTTCGGTCATCCGCGGTGGCCGGCCGTTCCGGTCGAAATTCTCTTCAACCTAACCGCGATCACTGGCTTCGCCGCCCTTCGACAACTTCGCCTGTTATCCGGCCAACATTTCCACCTCTATTTGATTGCCTATGGCGTCTTTCGTTTCGGGCATGAATTGCTCCGTGACACCCCGCGGATCTTGGGACCTTTGAGCGGTTACGGCTTGTTGGCGCTGGTCCTCGCTGGCCTCGGTGCCATCCGATTTCACCAGCGGGCTTCAGCAGGGCGTCTTCAGCGTTCTACGGATTTTTTTGCGGCCAATCAATCGCCACGAGAAAACGCAAAGTAAGCAAAGAAAAAGGACCTTTCTGGACCGTCAAATTTGCATTCTTTGCATTCTATTTTGGCCGTTCCAAACGAACTGTCGCTCGGCCATTTCCTGGCACGATTTATCGGCTAAACTCGCCGGACGTGAGTACGATTACCGTTCCACCCGAGCAAAACTCTTCCGTGATGCAACGCTTGGCCGCCCTAGGTGTTCGAGCGAGCGATCTCGTGGAAACCTTTGTCCGCTCGGGTGGGCACGGTGGCCAAAATGTCAACAAAGTTGCCACCTGCGTCCTGCTGGTTCATACGCCCACCGGCTTGCA
>JAYVTS010000516.1:0-3925 GCA_043788645.1 Verrucomicrobiota bacterium | reverse complement strand
GAAGTCGGTCGCGTCGTCGGTGTGAACCGATGTCAAGGTAACGAGTTTTCCATCGATCTTGAGCGTCGTATTCGTGATAATGACCTTCGAAACCCCTTTATCAGTGGCTCGGAAGGTGAATGCAGAAATTCCCGGATTGATGGCCGAGAGGAACAAGACGTCTGATCCGGAGGCGGTGCTACCCAGAGTTACCTGAGCGGTCTCACTGGGAGTCTTGCCAAACACGATTGAGTGAGCGCCCAAACCACCCCAGCCTTTTTGCCCCGCTTGGCCGACGCCGGCATCGCCGTCATTGATTGCCATGCCCAAGCCAAACTTAGTCCCAATGGTTAACGGAGCCGTCAAGCCCAGGGCACCCGCTGGCAGCTTGATTTCATAATAGGTCTTCTTTGCCACGCCGTCGCGCTTCACGACGGCTTCGGTAGCGCAATTGCAGTCTTCTTGTCCGCCGGGACCGGCCTCGTGGTTGACGATGACGTCCCCGAGATCGCCTTCGACGCCACCCAACGCATAATTATAGAGTGCTACCTGGCTGGTACGGTCGGCGCTGGCAATCATGAGCTGGATCGAATCGCCGTTCCAAGCACTCTTAGCGGCATTTTCATGGTAGTCGTCGGTGACGACGAATCCGAAGTAAACGTTGTTCGCATCGTACGCGATCTGCACCGCAGAGGTTTGATCGCTCGGCCCCGTCCACGTTCCGCCGGCGTATTCTTCAAAAAGTACGTAGTTCGGGGAGTCGTTGGTGCCCGAGAATTTCGGCGTTGCGAACTTCGGATCCGCTAGCACTGGAACCCCCGTCCACTCCGGCAAATTTCCGTCAATAACAATCGAATTGGTGATGCGTAGGGCAGTATAATACTCCTTGCTCGGCTCAATATCGTTACCCTTAGCGAGGGTGATTAGAGCGGTTTCAGAGGGCGTCTTGCCAAACACGATCGCGTGGGCGCCCAAACCGCCCCAACCTTTTTGTCCCGCTTGGCCGACACCGGAATCGCCGTCGTTGATCGCCATGCCCAAGCCAAACTGAGGTCCGCCCTTGAGCGTGGTCAGCCCAAGTGCTGCCTTAGGTAACTTGATTTCATAAGTGGTCTTCTTCTTAACAGCATCCCGCTTGATCACTGCCTCAGTGGCGCAATTGCATTCTGCTTGCCCGGCTGGACCAGCCTCGTGGTTGACGATGACGTCCCCGAGAGCTCCGTCGATTCCGCCCAACGCGTAGTTGTAAAGCGCCACCTGAGTGGTCCGGTCGGCGCTGGCAATCATGAGCTGGATCGAATCGCCATTCCAGGCGCTATTGGCCGAGTTCTCGTGGTAGTCGTCGGTGACGACGAACCCGAAGTATACATTGTCCGCGTCGTAAGCGATCTGTACCGCCGAGGTTTGATCACTTGGTCCGGTCCACGTCCCACCCGCGTACTCTTCGAAAAGTACGTAATTGGGGGCCGCGTTCGTGCCCGAGAATTTGGGCGTGGCAAACTTGGGATCCGCGAGCACCGGCACGCCGGACCACTCCGTCAGATCACCGTCGAGGACGATCGGGTTCGGAGCGTGGATGACAGTATAGAATTCCTTGCCGGGTTCTATATCGTTGGCAAGAGCACGCTGCCCCAGAAGGCAAAATGCGAGCGCTGGTAGCGCCTTAAGGATTGAATATTTCATACTACGGGAACACTTCTGTTTACGCCATGGTCGCAAGATCTCGATCAAAAATGAAGGGGATCGTAGCCGCGCCTAATTTGACCGGCTCCAGTCGTTTGGAAAGGAATTTCTGTATTCTGGAGCCAGGACTCAACGCTTACCCCGTGAAAAATCATTATTGTTTCAGACTGGAAAAAGATTGAAACTATTTCGCGACCGCAATTCTAATCAACCGCTGAGTCACCTTACGACGCTCATTTTTTGGAGAATTCGAGTTTCCAATAAATCGCGTTAAACAATTCTAAATCAATAGGTTCGGTAAATTTTCATCCGCCTACCGGAAGCCACTGGAGGGGAGCCCGCTTTTTAAGCCGCACAAGCGTTTCTGGCCGGAACCAAATTCTCCCCCACTTTGTCGGCCGTGGACACAGTCCGATGGCTACCAAGCGGCGCGCAGGGAATCGCGGCCCCCCGATTGACGCCGTAAGGCCCGCGCGGAGGAATGTTCGGCTGGAGATGTTTATCTTTCACGCGGATACCCCCGGGCGAGAACTTGGGGCGCCCTCACGGAAGCCGCTACTCGTGGGGTGCGAGTTCAGATCCATCTCGACGCATTAGCCCGGGTCGTTGAGGCTTGGCCGGCGGGACTTTCACCCGCGAACACACCCATTTTACTGGCGCACGTAGAGAATCAAATTCTTCAGTAAATTTTTAGAACAACGCTCTGGGTGCGAAATCCTGCTAGGTCTTGGGAGTGCGTCCAGTCCTGGCCCTTGTTTTAAGGTTTAGGCTTTGGTCTCGAGCCAATGATTCGGGCACTCGCGCTGACCCGTTCTAAGTCCGCCTGTCGGTCCGGATAGCGTTCGGTAAACTCGTCCAAAACCTGACGGGCTTCTGCCGCCCGTCCCGAGGCCGATAACAGATCGGCAAGACCACCCACTGACTCAGGATTCTCCGGCCAGAGTTGGGTGGCTAAATGATAGATCTTTTCTGCTTCACCATTAAAATTGTGGCCCGCCAAAAGATTGGCCGCGGACGCGACGTCGTGCGAGTAGGCCTTCAACGTCGTGGATGATTCGCTCGCTTCTCGATCCGCTAAGACTTGTTGGGCTGTTTTCTGCCAGTACTCCAGAGACTGCGCGGCCCGTTCGGCCGTAAATGATTTTTGTGCTTCAGACGCTTGTAATTCCATCAGTGGCCCCAGAGGGACTGCGTCGGCGTAGGTGCCTTTCATAGGAGTAGACTCTTGAATGGCAAAGTGGAGGTCGGGGTTTTTCTGCAATAAAGTCTCCAACAGTTTTTCATTGATCGACATGACTGCGCCTTGGCCGGAAACTTCAGTTTTGCCGTCCGTGCCCACTTTAATACTTTCCCCGGGACGTAACTGCTTCGGTTCAGTGGGAAATTGTTGATCATGTTCCAGTCGTCGGCGGGCATCCGCCACGTAATCTTCAAATATCTTTTTCGATTCGTCGCTGGCTATGACGTTTATTTTATCCCCGTAAAGGGTCTGTATGTAGTCTAAGTAGGAATTGTCAGCGAGAGCGTTCTGAGTAACGATTGGATGCGGCTCACCACCGCTGGTTTCATTTAATAGTTCCGGAATCCACCGTCCGCTATCGGTTCCTCCCACGTAGACCATACCCGGCTGAAGGACATCGAGTATGGAATGCCCATAATCGAGAAGTTTTTGAGCAGGCCATTCGTGCGCCTGTTCGGCGACCCCGTAGGCATCCAGCACGGTCGGCCAAAATGGATTCAAATCCGGCCAGTGTTCAAAATTTTCGTACTGCCCCGAAAGATGGGCTAACGCGTTCCATTCCGTTTCAATGTCCGGCCAATGTCCTGATTCAATCGCGTCGAAAAAACGTTCTACTTCCACCGGTATTTTCTTGCCCATACGTCGTCCAATCGCCCGGGCCAGCTCCCGACGACTTCGCCCAAACTGCACTACTTTATGCGCGACCAATTCCTCCGCCGTCGGCTCCGCATTGGTCGCCTTGGAGCCAATGATTGCCAATCCGAATTTAATTCCCGGTAGCGCTCCCGGGCCCGTCTTCAAGGCATTTGCTGGGGCTTCCACTACGACTGGGCGCAAGACCCGGTTGAGCGGTCGGCGTGAGGTCCAAAACCAGAACACTAGCAGAGTTAGCAGCAGTAGTATGACAGCCCGCCAGCGGGACGCACCCCCAGGCCCTGATCGTTTCAAGGCCCGGGCCGTCCGGGGCGATGAGCCGGAGGTTGAAGGAGTTGATTTTTCCATAGGCTCGTTTGGCCGTTCAAT
>JAYVTS010000515.1:0-7361 GCA_043788645.1 Verrucomicrobiota bacterium | reverse complement strand
AAAAAGTTTCCGGCAAATGCGGCCGACCCACTTGTCGCTGCCGCCACGTCTTAATTTGCGCTTGGAGTTGGTTAAGATCGGTCGTCGAAAACGTCGGTGATTTCATTCCTCCGCTCACCCTGCCTCACGCCTCACCCGCCGCGCACGCACGCTTGCCGAAGGCACAAGATGTACCTCATCCAGCAGTTCTCTCGGTCAGAACACCCAAGGCTGAAGCGCCGGAAGGTTCACGAAGTGATCCGGCTCATCAATCAAGACGGTTTGTGCTTACTCAGGACGCCGAAGGAGGCGAATTCAGCTTTGAAGGCGACCAGGCACTTGAAGTTGTTCGTGTCGAGCCGGGGTATCAACCGGCATTGGCATTGGAGTTAGCGCGCACGTCAATTTTCCCGGTGGTTTGCGGCGCGTCTTTCATGCGCTGGAGCTCCTGACGTCTTACCCAAATTCTGGATGCTATTGGTATAGTTTTTCTCCGGAGATTATCTCAGAAACGTCAGCCGGGAGCAGGTGCCGAATGGGGAGGCCCGCTTTGGCCCGCGCGCGAATTTCCGACGACGATACCTTCATCGGCCAGCCGCCCAGTTGATGCAAGCGAAAGGGCAGCGGCAATTTGGCGGGCAATTCGCTCGGGCGAGGAATGACCACAAATTCTACCAAACCCGCCAAAACGGACGCTTCGCGCCATTGCGGCAAGGTGGGGACGTGATCGGTACCGATGAGCCAGTAAAGGTTGGCGGTCGGATGGCGCCGTTGATATTCCCGGACGGTATCCACGCTGTAACTCACTCCGCCACGGTGGAGTTCAAGTTCATCCACACCATACTCAGATCGGCCTGCGAGGGCCATCCGAAGCATTCGGGTACGAAGAGCGGGCGGTGCTGGCTGGATGCCAGGCTTAAAAGGAGATTGTGCGGCCGGTATAAAATAGAGGCGATCCAGGTTCAATTCTTCGAGCGCGGCTTGGGCCACTAGTAAATGTCCCAGGTGAATCGGGTCGAACGAGCCCCCAAAAAGTCCGAGTCGCATTCAGTAGATTCGGTTGTGCCAACGGCGTAAATAAGTCCAAGCCGATTCGGAATTCTTTGAGGTTATTTGCGATTGCCGCCCACCGGTCCCACGTTCTCGGCGGTAAGGCCAGGGCTTTGCAGAACTCGACTAAACGCCGGGCAGGTCACGGAATACTCGAATCCGGAGCCAGTACCCGCAGCTCCAAAGCGCCCTTTTTTGTCAAGAGCGACAAAATTAATGCTCAGATCGAATCCTTTCGGGTCCATTCGCGCAATCCGACGAATGGTTTCCTGACAAGCATCTTGTGGATGGAGTCCTTGCCGAAGGTATTCGACGACAAGAAAAGAACCACAATAGCGCATCACGTTTTCGCCGATACCCGTGGCACCCGCGGCGCCGATTTCGTCATCCACGTATAATCCACTGCCTAGAATCGGTGAATCACCGACGCGACCCGCGATTTTATACCCCCAACCGCTGGTGGAACAACCGCCGTACAGATGCCCATCGGGGGTTAGAAGCAGGAGCGCGATCGTGTCGTGGTTTTTTGGCTTCTTGGCCGTTGGACTTGTGGGAGTCTTTGCTTTCGTTGCCAGGGCATTAATGGCTTGGTCGGACTGCCATTTTTGCCAGGCTTTTTTCTGAGTTGAGGAAACCAATGGCCCCCGCTCAAAACCATTTTCAGCCGCGAATTTTGCGGCGCCTTCGCCGACGAGCATGACGTGGCGGGTGGTTTCCATGATCCGGCGAGCGACGCTGATGGGATGCCGAAAACCGGCGAGTGCACCGACACTTCCCGCTCGATGTCCAGGGCCGGCCATGATGCAGGCGTCGAGTTGTACCACGCCATCTGCGTTAGGAATTCCCCCCAGCCCCACGCTGGGATTGCCGATGTCATTTTCCGTGACGTGAATACCTTGCTCAACCGCGTCCAGGCCCGTGCCTCCAGATTGAAGGATCTTCAGGGCCTGTTCATTGGCCGGTTGCCCAAATGGCCAAGTCGACACGATCACCGCCCCCTGGGCCTGCAATTCGACTAAGGGCAACATCGGCGCACCAGTGGCTCGGTGAAAAACGGTGCTGCTGACCAGGGCCATGGCGGAGGATTTCAGAAAACGGCGGCGGGGCATGTTCATTTCCAAGGCGCGTTCAAGATGAGACGCATTCGCTGGTAGCATAACATTGGAAAAATCTCAGTCTTTACGCGGATTGAAACTAGGTGGCTCCGACCGGCGCGGCCGCAGCAGCAGCACCCGGGGCTGGAGTGGGGGGCGTCGATTGGGGTACGGGTGTCGGCACCGCTTTGCCGCCCAGAATTTTGAACATGACGACACCACAAGTCGGGCAGGTCCCTTTGACCGCTTTCCGACCGTTCTTCATGACTTCTTCAACGCCGTTCGCAATCGGCTTCTTGGCCTTGCACTTGACGCAATATCCTTCGTGCATAGTGATGCCGAGGGTCGATTCTGACCTCATCTGGCGTTGTCATCTTAGGTTCTTACTTCGGTCCAAGTCAACCCGCGACCCGCTGAGTTATCCCTTTCGCCTACGGGAATGAGTCATTTTGTCGCGTGTGTCTAAATGGCGCATTTCGCCATCGACCCAGGTCTTAAAACGTTAAAATACTTAGAATTTCTTCTCCTTTTCCGGTGAATGTCCACGCCTGACCGCGTTTGATTACCAGTCGGCCACAAGGGTGTTTGTGCCATTCTGTCTCATTGACCGAAAGTAGTCGAAACCCTGCGCCGGTGCCTAGTTCCGCCGTCGACCGGGGGGTAATCTGCACGGGGATACCGTTGAAATTGAGCCCCAGCTCGTAACCGGCAACGCCTTCGCGGTCGGCCCTGGGATTAGCTCGCAGGAGTTGCGGATAGCGCCGGGCGAAAGGCAATTCTGGGCGCCGAACGATTACCTGGGCCATGACGGGTTGGCTGGAGAGGAACCCGGTGAAACTAAAATTCGTACCGTAGCGGTGTTCTGCCAGCAGCACGGCGCGGGGATCGATCCCCAGAAGGTTTCGACCGTTGAAATTCCCGTGGTCATTGCGTTCCTCCGGGTAGTGTTTTTTGAACCACTCCCTAAAGCGGTCGCTCAGCACGACGTTTATTTCAAAATGGACGTGTGCTCTGTCCTTGCCAATGGGTTGCCCGGTTCGGCCCATGGTGGCTAGGCGAGCGCCCGCGACGACCTTGGAGCCGACGGTCAGGTTCGGTTGGATTGAGCTGAGATGGGCGTAAAGCGTGTAGACTTCCAAACGCTCAATGTAATGGCGAACGAGCACGTAGTTGCCATAGTTGGACCGGCCCGGATTACGATTGAGGTACGCGACCGTCCCTTCGCAACTCGCCAGGACTGGATCGGTGGGTTCACCGTTCCGGTCGGGGGCCAATGAGCGAATGTCGAGACCTTCATGCAAACGCACGCCGCTTCGATCCGTGCGAACGCACCCAAAAGAACCGCTCTCCCAGGTATGGCCCGGGGTCGGCGCCAGAAATCGAGCGTCGCCGTCGGGTTCGTAAAGTGCGTGATTGGCAGTGGGAAAGCGGAATGGCTGGGCTCGCCCGGCGGACCCCAGCGTGCCGATTCCCAGTCCACCCCGGAGGGTAAAAGCCCAGAGCCATTGGGCCATTCGATACCGTCGTCGCATCACTTAAACATCTCCTCTTCTTCGGTCAGGGGCGGCTTTTTGTTTTTGTCGGCAGCCTTGATTTTCTTTGGTTTCGGTTGGTTTTCGAGTTTAATCGCCATGTTGTTAAGACCCCGGACGATCCGTTCGGCTTCGGCAAAAGAGCAATCTGGGGTGAAAGTGAACGTGCCATCCTCAATGCCGTGTTGCACCACGGGTGCGCCGAGCCAACGCCCTTCGGTCCAGCGGGCCCAGACCGCGATGCGGCTGCCGGGATGGGGGGCCGTCGCCAACTGAAGTGCCATTTTCCCGCGGTGATTGTACTCGACCTGAATCAAGTGCCCGCCCAACGGCGATTGAATGACTCGGGCTTTTGCGATTTCGCCTTCGTTGAGAAATGGTTCCTTTTCGACGACCACGGTCACCGGGTCGGCCCGAAAGACCTGAATCTTGCCGACGCCCATGCCCACATCGTTCTGTTCTAGGTGGAGTCGAAAGGTGGCGAATTCTTTGTCCGGAGACTTGCCCGGTTTTGGTTTTTTGGAGTCGCCGGACGTGCTCGCACAGCCTGCCCAGAGCAAGAACGCCGCGAGCGTACCGAAAAAGAGGTTGATGCGGGCGGGTGTAGGCCGCAGTTTATCAGGAATTAGATTAGTCATTAGTAACAACACAAAATCGATATGGGTCAACAGTCCAACAAAGTACAGAAACGTAGTCGCCGCGCCAGCTACGAGAAACGCAAAAAAGAAGCCGTGAAGACGAAAGCCCCAAGCCGCGGCTCCAAGAAGGCCTAGCGGGTCTGGGTTTTCAGAAATTCGGCACCGACAGCCGCCCTCCGGGGCGGCTTTTGCTTGGCCCACTCCTTCGTGGCAGATTGGCGCGATGATCTACTGTGGAATTGGCGATGAGGCCGGCAATGCGTTGAGTTCCCAAATTGCGGCCACGCATGCGCTTGGTTGGTCGCATGTGGTAGCGCGGAACGTCACCGTACCCGGCTTTGGGAAAGGCAATCTTCACGACCTGCCGGATGCCGCTTTTGAACTCGCGGTCGGCGAATTAGAGGCCGCTCAGGTCGGGGTCTACTGTTTTGCAACCACCATCGGCAATTGGGCCAAGCGCATCGAGGATCCGTTTGATATCACTTTGGCTGAACTCAATCGGGCGATTCCTCGGATGCAACGGTTGAGAACCAAATACCTTCGGATCATGAGTTATCGGGTGCGCGATGACGTGGATCAGTGGGAAGCTGAACGGTTTCGCCGTTTGCGTGAGATTACTGCGCGTTGCCTCGATGCGGGTCTGCAACCGGTTCATGAAAACTGCATGAATTATGGCGGCATGAGCCCGAGTCATGCCTTGCGACTGCTCTCCGCGGTACCGGGGCTCAAGTGGGTGTTCGATACCGGCAATCCAGTTTTGAACCCAGATGGGTCCCAACCCGAGCCGCGGCCGCAACAGGACCCTTGGAAATTTTGGACCGCAGTTCGGGATCAAACGGTTCATCTCCACATTAAAGACGCACGCTGGGTGCCCGCCAAGCGGGGCGCGGACTATCATTGGCCCGGCGAGGGCGACGGGGCGGTGCGCCGAATCCTGGCGGATGCCTTGACCCGCGGGTACACGGGTGCGTTGAGCATCGAACCGCATATGGTCGCAGTTTTCCATGATACCGCTGCTTCGGCAGCGGTAGCGCAGGACGAAGCGCTCCAGACGAACTACATTGAGTACGGGCGGCGACTCATGGCCCTGGTCGCCGAAGTCGAAGCCGAAAGGGTGTGAACTATCCGGGCTAAGCAATCGCCAGGGCTTGGAAGCGTCGAGCGGGTGTCGAGTGGATCGAGGGCGCCTCGATGGAGCGGTCGATGAGGGGCAGCGTAAACCAAAAGGTCGAACCGCGATGAGGTTTGCTTTCGAGACCCACTTGGCCGCCCATCAGTTCGACCAATTGCTTGCTGATGGAGAGTCCCAGACCCGTGCCGCCAAACTCCCTCGCAATCGAGGCGTCTGCTTGGGTAAATTTATTAAAAAGCCGATCCTGTTGGTGCTGGGGAATGCCAATCCCGGTGTCGATCACTTCGATGCGAAGAAAAGTCGGTAGATTTGAAGCATCGAGGACGTTCGAGCCCGTGGTGCGGATCGGGTCGTATTGGCCGCTGGGAGTGACTTCCGCGACATGGATCGTGACACTTCCTTTGGCCGTAAACTTCAGGGCATTGGTCACGAGATTCAGCAGTACTTGCCGCACCCGGCCGGGGTCGGCCACCAAATGTCTGGGCACATGGGCAGGATAGACGGAGACAAAATTAAGGTTTTTCTCGCGCGCCCGGAACGTCGTGAGAGCAATGACCTCTTTGATGGCCTTCGATAGGTCAAATCGAGACGGTTCGACCCGGAGTTTTCCCGCCTCAATCTTGGACCAATCCAGAATATCATTCAGCAAGTTGAGCAGGATTTCTCCGGAATCTTTAATCGTTCGGGTAAATGTCCGTTGCTCCTCATTCATCGGGGTGTCGAGTAGCAGACTCGTATAGCCGAGGACACCGCACATGGGCGTCCGGATTTCATGACTGATCATCGCCAGAAATTCGCTATTGGCTTCACGGGCGATGTCCGTGGCTTTTCGCGCCGCACCGGCCGCGGCGGTGGCGGCGAACTGAAGGGCGCGTCGCGATTCTTCGTGCAGTTTTTGGGTCGCCATCCGTAGGCTGGCGGTTCGATCACGAACGAGTGTTTCGAGGTGGTTCAGGCGATCCCGAACATCGTGCGATGATCGCCACCTCATCGTGAGTGAATGGGCTAGCTGGCGAACTTCCACGGCGTCGAATGGTTTTCGGAGGATCAGCAACTGATCCGAGTGTCCGAGTCGGACGATGATTTCTTCTAAATTGCCATCAGATTGGGCCGCGCAGAGAACGACTTGAAGCTCAGGGCAAATTTTCCAAAGTTTTGAAACGATCTGCCAACGATCCGAACCGGCCGGCATGGGGATGCCCAAAATCACCAACGCGTACGGCCGTCCGTCCGCTTGGGCTTGTTGGACTCGATCAACGCCTTCCGCTCCTGGAAAAGCAAAGTCAATATCGAAGTGGGCGCCAAGCTTCGGCCCACCCGCCGTGGCGAGTTCGGGGCTGGTAGCGCCGTCACCGGGTCGACTTAGATCCTTCTGAGGAGCCAGAATTCTACGGAAGTCATCTCGGGCGGCATGATCGTCGTCGATGAAGAGAATCCGCTGATGTGATTCAGATGGGATTCCCAAGAGACTTTTCACGATGTCTCTTCATCGGCATGGGGGGGAAGTTGATTGAGTGAAAACCGGTCGGCTCGGTCCGTCGTTACCCCAGGTGCGTTCAATTGGTGTAGCGGGCGTGAACCACTTTAAATCGGTTCTTCGCGGTGTCGGTGAGCTTTTCTAACTGTGATTCCGTGAGGCCTAATCGTTCCAACGCCTCAATATCCGGCGTCGGCGGTGCCAGCTCGTCTTCAATATGTTTCGCGATGATATTCGAAAGGTACACCGCGTCGCAAATCGGGTCTGCGCCCTCTTTTGGAGTGTGATGATAGATGATCCCACGGGAGATGCTTTCGGGCAGTTTCCAATGCTGCGCGATGATGCCTCCGAGTTCGCCGTGGTGTCCTCCTAAGACTTTTTTCTCGGCCTGTAATGAATCGATTCCATCGTCTGACTGGGCCTTTTGAATCGCCTCCAGATCTTGCGGGGTCAGAAAGC
>JAYVTS010000514.1:0-8436 GCA_043788645.1 Verrucomicrobiota bacterium | reverse complement strand
GAACTCGACCGCCTGTTCCGCGGTGCCAAAGTCGATGCGATTCACCTCCAGACAGGGAAACCCTATGAAGTCGAACTGACGCGATTTTTTCATGATCGGGAATTGAGACGTCGGCACTAACGGATTTTTGGTGGAGGACTGAGCATGGATATGATCGGACACGGCGGAATGTTTCGGCGACAGCGCGGACGGATATTGGCCCTATTGGTCACCGCCAGCAGGTTGGTTGGAGTCCTGGCGGCAGGGGCGGCGTTTGCTGCTGGACCCGTGGGCGCCGGTGGGGCGGCCGGGGGATTGCCTCACGGCCTTCGCGGAGTGGTGGAGATCGTGGACCCATGGCGCGGGTTGCGGCTGAGCGGTATCGGCGTGTTGGTGGCAGCGGTCTGTGCCATAGGATTTTGGTTTTGGTGGCGACGTCGGCAATTGTTTCCTGAGCAATCGGGTCCTTTGCCGGACGACGTGGCCCGAGCGCGCTTGCAACGCGCCTTGGAACTTATCGATCAGTCACAGCCGTTCGTCGCCGAAGTCTCAGAAGCCGTCCGAACCTATCTTGAAGCCCGTTTTGGTTTACGGGCACCGGAACGGACCACCGAGGAATTCATTGAGGAATTGCGGACCACCGGGACTTTGGCTGAAGAACATCGAGAAGCTCTCGACGCGTTTCTAGGTGCCTGTGATCTGGTGAAGTTTGCCGGAGTCCGTCCTGGCCGGACCGAACTGGAAGAATTGCATCTGGCTGCGCTCAAGTTGGTAAACGAATTGACTCCGGCCGCGAAACCTTCCCCCAACTCCACGCTTCTTCGCCCGAATTTAGCGAATTTGGTCGTACCTCCGCCGCCCTTGCCTCCGCAACCGACTGGGGAGGGAACCGGCTCGTGAGATTCCAGTCGCCGTGGTGGTTGCTATTACTTTTGCTGCTACCGCTCGTGGAGTGGCTGCGTCGCCGCTATGTTCGGGAGTCCGTTTTTACGTTCTCCTCCCTTTCGTTAGTTAAGGGGATCACGGAGCTGCGTCGCAGTCGGGCCGGGACGACGCTGGCGGGCTTGCGTTGGATCGCTCTGGGGCTTTTCATTATTGCTTTGGCCCGACCCCAAGCCGGCCAGGGAACGGCACCGTTGCGAGCGAGCGGCATTGATATTGTTATCGCCCTGGACCTTTCCGGCTCGATGCGGGCCGAAGATTTTCAACTCAACGGCGAACGGGCCAATCGAATTCAGATTGCACGGCATGTGATCGAGCGATTTCTCGATCAACGGGTCGCCGATCGCATTGGTCTCGTCGTCTTTGCTGCCGGCGCGTACGTCGCTGCGCCACCGACGTTGGATCATGGTTTCGTGCGGCGAAATCTGGATCGTCTCGATGCCTTGCCGGAGGGCGGCACGGCCATTGGATCGGCTATTTCTGCGGCCGTCAATCGACTGCGGGAACTGAAATCTAAGTCTCGAATTGTGATTCTCATGACCGACGGCCAGAACAACGCGGGGAAGGTCACCCCGCTGACTGCCGCGGACGCCGCCAAGGCGTTAGGCGTCAAGGTCTATACGATCGGTGTGGGTACGCATGGCAGTGCCCCCACACCGGTCGGGGTAAATCCGTTCACGGGCCGAACCCAATATCAGAATGTGCCGGTCGATATTGATGAGGAAACGCTTAAGGAAATTTCGACCCGTACGGGAGCTAAGTATTACCGAGCTGACACCACGGAGACGTTGCGGAATATCTATCGGGAGATTGATCAATTAGAAAAAACGGAAGTTGAGACGCGGCGATTTGCCTATTGGGAGGAACTCATGCCGTATTTTGCGGGAATCGGATTGCTGCTGCTGCTGCTGGAGATTCTCCTGGGCCAGACGGTGTGGCGGAAGTTGCCTTGAGTCCTCATTGGTTCTCCGTCGATTTCCGGGTGCAGACCTGGCTCAGTTTTCCATCGGAGCCCACGCGGTAGGTGATGCCTCGCCAAACGACCGTGTTTCCGAAGAAAGCCAAGGCCCAGATGACCGCCCCAAGGAGGTCTTTGATCGGCACAAAGAGGCAGCAGCGGAGGAATCCAAAGGGTCGGCCGGTGAGCCGACTCACCAGCACATTAGCTTGTGCGAGGCGAAGGCCCAATACCACGGATACGCCGAGTAAAACCGTTTCATGATGGCGCCCGACCCAGCCCGCAAGAACCGTCCAGAACGTGACGTTATTAATAATGCTGGCGGCGTACGGGCCGGGTTGACAGACCCGAACGGTGCGCGCCCAACGCAATTGGTGGGCCCAAACTTGCGTCCAGTTTGCTGGGGCATCCCAGCACGAGACGACGACCGGACTTAAAGCGATGGTCCAACCCTCTTTGGAAACTCTTTTTCCAAGTTGATAATCGTCGGCCAGGTGATCGACGAAGGTGCGAAAGCCGCCGATTTTATGGAGGGCATCGCGCCGTACCGCCATCACGGCTCCGAGGGCGAAATCCTGCGGTTTGAGCATTCGCGATTGGAGAACTTGGCTCCAAAAATCAGCATTCGTGGCGACGGCTTCCCATTGTTGGGCCGCGGTGGTCGGATTGGCGAGTTGATAAAAGCAATTGACCAAACCGACGCTGGTTTGGGTCAGGGGTTTCACGACCTCCGCTAGGAAATCCTGCTCAATCCGGACGTCGGCATCACTGACCACCAGGAGGTCGTAGTGCGCTAAGATTTCGAGTTGGACCAAGGTGCAGACTTTGGCATTCGCACCCGGTTGTTCGGAACAGATGATTAACTGAGCGTTGCACTGGGGAAACTCGGCGATCAAACCGCGGACGATTTCACAAACGGGATCCTGAGAGTCCTTGACCCCAAGCAACAACTGAATCGGCCCCCCATAGACTTGAGCGAACCAGCTTCGGAGGCAATTCGTGGTGGAGGCATCGGCGCCTTTGAGCGGTTTCAGCAGGCTCACGCCGGGTAGGAAGGGTGGATTTTGCGGAGGCGACCGGTGGTGGAGCGGAAACTGGAGGGCCGCGAGGAGTTGCCAAACACCGATACCCTGGCTCACCGCCACGAGCACACACGAGCCCACGACCGGCCAGGAAAATGGCAGCCCAGAATTGATCCATTCTCCCCAATTCATTGACTGGTTACTAGTTCAATTCTAAACGCGATCTGTCAGATTTTTGCCGTTCATAGCCGGTGCTCACTCGGGGACGGACTCAGAGTAACCCCACCTGTTTACTCGTTACAACGCGAAATCCGAGCCGTTGAAAGGCAAGATCCGTGGCTACTCGGCCTTGGGGAGTTCGGTTGAGATAACCTTCCATGATGAGATACGGTTCGTAGACCTCTTCAATTGTATCGGGTTCCTCGCCGACGGCGACCGCCAGGGAATTTACCCCCACCGGGCCTCCTCCGAACTTGGTGATCACCGTTTCAAGAATTCGTTTGTCCATTTCATCCAAGCCGTGTTGATCGATTTCCAACATGCTCAGTGCTTTATCGGCCAGCGGGGCCGTAATGTGACCGTCGCTCCGGACCTGAACGTAGTCTCGAACGCGTCGGAGTAGGTTTCCAGCAATGCGCGGAGTGCCACGACTACGCCGGGCGATTTCGAACGCGCCCGTCTGATCAATCTCGACCTTCAACAAACCGGCGGCGCGAGTGACGATTTTTTGGAGTTGTTCGGTATTGTAATAGTCGAGCCGTTCACGAATTCCAAACCGTGTGAGCATGGGTGACGAGAGCAATCCGCTGCGGGTCGTGGCACCAATGAGGGTAAAACGGGGTAGTTTGAGCTGGACCGTTCGCGCATTAGGCCCTTGATCGATGATGATATCCAGCTTGAAATCTTCCATGGCTGGGTAGAGATACTCTTCGATCGTCTTTTGGAGTCGATGAATTTCGTCAATGAAGAGGACATCACCGGCTTCGAGGTTGGTGAGGAGTCCCGCGAGGTCGCCCGCTTTTTCGATGGTGGGGCCGCTGGTGGAGCGCAGGTTGGTCCCCATCGCTTTGGCGAGGATGTTGGCGATCGTGGTTTTGCCGAGTCCAGGCGGCCCGGAAAGCAAGATATGGTCCATCGCTTCTCCTCGTTTTTGCGCCGCTTCCACGGCAATTTCAAGGCGCTCCTTCACCTTGGGCTGGCCGGTAAAGTCGGCGAAAGCGGAGGGCCGCAACGCCACCTCAAG
This sequence comes from Verrucomicrobiota bacterium, assembly GCA_043788645.1. Taxonomy (GTDB): domain Bacteria; phylum Verrucomicrobiota; class Verrucomicrobiia; order Limisphaerales; family UBA9464; genus CANIZL01. Next base: position 4,292 of record JAYVTS010000514.1, on the reverse strand, counting down.
GGTCGGGTCAGCCTGCTTCAGAGTATCGAGCGGACGGTCAGCCATGCGCCCGGCATGGTGGGGGAACTTTCGCCCATTTCAACGCGGAGAACTTAAAACCGACGAGGTCCGTCATCGACCTCATCGGTTCTCGCTTCCGCGAAATCAGGTTCTGCGGCTTGGAATCGACTACTTGCCATCCAACGTTACGTTGCTGCCGGCGGTCAATTCGAGCAATTTAGAGCTGAGGGTGGCGGTCGGTGGATCGTCCACGCGCCCCACGTTGTAGGTTTCCCCAACGACGGCCTGAGGGAACGTTTTACCATTAAAATACGGGGCCAGTTCATCGTTGGAAGGGGTGGCATCACCGCCTTTTTTGTTTTCTGCCGCCCACATGGTTTTGACGCTATCGATGGTATGGAGGTTGGCGCGAATGGCTTCGAGGCGAGCCCTTTCGAGTGATCGTTTTACGTTGGGGATCGCGATCATAGCCAGGAGGCCGATGATCAGCACTACGATCATAATCTCGACGAGCGTGAAACCCGCTCGGCGAAGCAAAGACGGACGGGCGGCGAGATCGCGGCGAGCGGCGAGGCGTAAGAACTGGAGTTTCATAATGACGGACCGACGGATCTCCAGCCCAAAACCCGGCAAACCCGAGAAGTTGCGCCAAGAAGTCCGCAATATTGGAATGCTAGCTGGGCGGCGGGCAGGGGGCAATTTTTGGAAAGCGGTGCTTCTGCGGCCCGATTCACAGTTCCAGACTAAGGCTGGGTTTCATTACGAATCCATTTCTGTGGGTAAGGATGAGCTAAAGGCCGCGCTTCGTCTGCTCCGGGTCGCGGCTTAAAAGTCGCTTCAACTGAGGTTCATTGGCGGGTCAGAATTTCTCGGAACTCGCGCGTCCGATGAAACGCCTGAACCTCTGTCCCGGTCATTGGCGCCGTTGATTCCGACAGATAACGTCCGTGAATGTCCGCCGTCATCAAAGCACACGACCAGAACGAGTTCGCAATGAGTTCCTGGTTGTGGAAATTTGCCTTCCTCGTATGCTTGCTGGTACAAACCGGGACCTTGGGTGAGGTCGATACCTCGCATCGGCTTCAGGTAACCCGCTGGATTTGGACGGACGCCCCCCAATCCGTTGATCCGGGTTGGAGTGTGATCGGACACGACGGCCACCGTTATACGACCGCCGGAATCGGGCAGAGCCTCGTGATGTTACCGGCCGACGTCGTAGCCCACGTTGCAGAATTGTTCATTCAGGATCACCGCCTACGGGAACGGGTCCGAGAAGGAATCGTGGCCCTTCTGACTTTCCCAACCCTCGACGCGACCGGAGTTTTTCTGGTGTTTCAGCTGCTCGGCGAACTGGGATTTTCTCGACTCAGCCGACTCTTCGGCGCACTCAGCCTCCTCCTCGGAAGCTCTTTCCTGCACTACTGTCAAGACCACCAAGAAAACAGCTTGATGACATTTCTCGGAATTGCGGGAGCCTGGGGCCTCGCTCGCTGGGGAAATACCCGCGAATTCAAACCGCTTATTATTTCGAGTCTCGCCCTGGGTTTCGGACTCTTGGTGCGCCCACCGTTCCTGGCCGTCAGCGTGGCGATAGCCAGCGCCTTTCTGGGAGGGTGGTGGTGCCAAAGTCGCTTCCCCCAACAACGTGACACCGAGGGGTGCCCCCGAGCTTCAACTCCGAGGCGCTCGGAACAATTCCAAGCGTTGGGAATCCTCCTGGCTGGGTTCGTGATTTTCGTTGCCATTGACCGCGCTTATCAATATCGACGATTTGGAACCTTCACGGGCACCTACTTCGACGCCGTCATGGCTGAAGAACGGATCAGGCATCCCGACGTAGCGGACGATTGGCTTTTCTCGGGGCAGCTGGCCGAGGGATTTTGGGGACCGATTACCACGCCTCAGCGGTCGGCATTTGTCTATGATCCGCTGCTCTTCCTCTTTCCTCTTGGATTTTGGGGCAGGCGAAGTCGCACCGGGATTGTTTCGTGGCTTTGCGTGGGTTTAGGAGCCGCATTTCTGGCTCAAGACCTATTCTATGCCCGTTATATCGCGTGGGAAGGGGCGGGCAACTGGGCCAATCGACATACGCTCACTCCCATCCAATTGTTGGTGCCTCTGGCGGCGGCCCTCGCCGTCGAAGCGTGGCCGCGACTTCCCCGGTTCGGACGCTTATTCGTCGCGCTCGTCACAGCCCTATCCCTCTCGATTCAGGTTTCATCCGTTATTTTTCCGGACGCCCTAGAAACTTATACGGACGGCGTCTCCCTAAAACCAGGTGGCATCCACTTTGATCGCCCCGTTTTTCTGGTCGGCAAACGTTTCGCCAATCTCTATGATGCCCTGCGAGGCCAAGAAAACCCGGATCCCGTCGGACGGCAGTTTCATCGGGTATGCCTGGCGCCAGCCGTGGTGGCTCGGGAGTTCCCAGGTCGCGGTCCAATCGCCTGGGCAGCCTGGTTGCTGGGGCTGTTGGTTGCGGGTTGGACCGTTGTGCGCCTGATCGATGCCGCGCGCGGAAATACCAGAACTTCCAAAACGGGGGACGGAAGGCGAGTCAAAACTTGCTGATCGCGCAAAACCATCAGACCGGAAGCGCCCCCAAGTGGGTGCGCGTCACACCGGTTAGCCGATCACCGCCACGGACCAGAAAAAGCGAAGCATCCGGAAGCGGAAAAGTGACACCTTCATCGGCAAAAGAGCCGGAACACGAGGCCGTTGCTGGCAATTCGTATTCCGCCCACGCGACGTCCGTGTCACCGCCTAACATTTGGTGCCGCCAGGTCCGCCAAAGAAGAAGTACTTGTTCCACGGTGGTGCCGCAGAAAATAGGGCAAGTGTATAGCACTTGGGTGAAGGCTGACTGGCGGTTAATTGAGCGGCCTGAGCACCGCCTCCCGTCGGATAATAGTAAATATCACGTTGGAACGCGGCACGTTGCCAACCCGCACTGGCAAAGGCGCCACTCCCCATGGGGGGCCAGCTGGTCGTCCCCACCGTCTCACCGCCGTAATCAATGTCGAGAGCGTTCGATGCAAGCTGCCCGCCAGTAAAGATAGATGCCGGATAGTATCCCACGGCCTGACTCGCACCGGTGCCCTTGAGATAGAGCCACCAGTTACCCTTATAGAGGTAGAAGGCGACCTCCAATTCGTATTGCGTGCCGCCGGTCGTGCTGACCGGTCCTAGAGCGCCACCAAATGTCCAATTGGGGTTGGTTTGCACAAACGCATGGCAATCGAGATTGTAGCATCCGGTGTGACTATACCCATCCGCGGTCCAATAGATAAAAAGCGCGGGTTTAGAGTTCCCATATTTTTGCGGGTAAACTTGCCAACCCACTTCGACGGTTTGCAGCTTAGCGCCGCTGCCTCCGGCATACCAATGTTGCGAGAGGGAGAAGATTTGGTTCGCACCGATGGTCGGCGACCAAATGTTGAGGAAGTTATGACCACCGAGATTGTTCACGACCTGATAGGCGTGAGCGTATTTATGGGTGGCGGCGACCGCTTGGGGTGCGCTCAGCCGAGGGTGCCGACCACTTCCCGCAGGCCCCTTGCGAAAAAAACGATCCAATGACTCGAATCGGGACAGCTCCTCCAGAGTGATTCGGCGCATGGGAATGGTGCCCGGCGGGCACGAGGTAGTGTTGCCGTGGGCGTCCTTCCGGTCTGGACGAATCTGGGCCTCGACCTGAGTTTCACCACCCACCGCGGCTTGCCCGGTCGGGTGCCCCGGAAGATCCGGCGGCAGCGCAACCGTATGAGATCCTGTCCGGCGAACCGCCGGCTGTTGCTCAATCGGAACGCAGTCAAAAATCTGTCCGTTCTCGTCCATGAAGCTATGAGTGACGTCAACTCCTTCGTAAAGGCTAGCGACGTGGAGTTTCATCTCGTCGAATTTCTCGACGGAGGCGACCTTCGAATTGACGAGAGCTGCATGGGCTGCTTGAGTCGCCGTTTGAAGGGAGTCAACAAAACCCCGAAAGCTCGGGAATGGTGGCATTGCATTTGGCATATTCTATCCTTATTGATGTGATGAACTGTTACCTACCGACGAAATGAGCATTCGGATCTTTGCGTCGTTTCAACTACCAATAGAACGCTCGTGGGTAACCAAACCTTTCACCTAAAAACAAAAACGTCTTGGTCTGCGCTCGTCCTCTGCCGCTTTGAGTCGGCGTCTAGTAAAACGGGCTCTTCCGCAGAATTTGTGGGTGATTTTTGATCTTGTCTGATTTGAACTGGAGCGAATTTTGCCGTGGTGGCAATGGGGATCATCCGATCAGACGA
>JAYVTS010000513.1:0-3044 GCA_043788645.1 Verrucomicrobiota bacterium | reverse complement strand
CGGATGCACGCGGATAAGAAAAACTCCTTCCCCTCGGCCATCTGCGTCCATCCGTGTTCATCCGCGGTTCGCCCCTCCGGTTGCAGCTCAGAAGAACCGCGGATGCACGCGGATGCACGCGGATAAGAAAAAATCCTTCCCTCGGCCATCCGCGTCCATCCGTGTTCATCCGCGGTTCGCCCCTCCGGTTGCAGCTCAGAAAAAACATTCCCTGTCTGCCCTCTGCGGTTTCTATATTGAACCCTCCGATCGGCGGTCCAGAATAGATCTCTAGCATGTGCCTTCGTTCTTCAATCATTCGCCTCGCGGTCTTGCTCGCCCTGGCGCCTTTCGTCCAGCCAGCGGAGAGAAAGGCCAGCCACGTTTCTGCGCCCCGTTCCGAGGTGGGAAAAATTGATTTTTCGAGCCAAATCCGCCCGATCATTTCGAGTAAATGTTTTGCCTGCCACGGTCCCGATAACGAAGCCCGCAAAGCCAATCTGCGGCTCGATTCGCTCGGGGCAGCCACCCATGAACACAAAGGACGGCGGGCGATTGTTCCCGGCAAACCCGAGGAAAGCGAACTCCTGAAACGCCTCTTGTCGCACGATCCTGACGAAGTCATGCCGCCACCGGAAGCCAAGAACCCGATTAAGCCCACAGAGTTGGCTTTGCTCCGTCACTGGATTGCTCAAGGTGCCAATTATACTCCACATTGGGCGTGGCAAAAACCGACGGCCGCCGCACTACCCCAAGTGCGGAATTCTAAATGGCCACGAAATGGCATCGACCCCTTCATCCTCGAACGTCTCGAAAAGGCGGGGGGGGTGCCCAGTGCCGAAGCAGACCGCCCAACCATCGCTCGCCGCGTTGCCTTCGATCTCACTGGACTTCCGCCCGAACCTGGGTTACTCGGTGGGTTCCTCACCGATCATCGACCCAACGCGTACGAATGTTTTGTCGATCAACTCCTTGCCTCGCCGCATTATGGCGAGCGCTGGGCTCGGGTTTGGCTCGATTTAGCTCGATATGCCGATTCATCGGGTTACGGGTCGGACCCGCTTCGGCCCAATATTTGGCCGTTTCGCGACTGGGTCATTCGTGCCTTCAATCGCAATCTTTCCTACGAACAATTTACCCGGGAACAACTCGCCGGCGATCTGTTACCGAACGCCACGGAGGATCAAGTGATCGCCACCTCGTTTCATCGCAACACCATGACGAATACCGAGGGCGGGACCGAGGATGAAGAGTGGCGGGTCGCAGCAGTGAAGGATCGAGCGAATGTCACGGCACAGGTGTGGATGGGCCTGACGATGGGGTGTGCTCAATGTCATTCCCATAAATTCGATCCGATTACCCAGCGCGAGTATTATTCGTTCTATGGGTTTTTTAATCAGACGTCGGATAACGATCAACCAGATGAAAGTCCTACCCGTGCACTCTTTTCGCTGATCGAACTGAAACGACGCGCTGAATTGCAAACTAAAATAGGCGAACTTGAGATGCGCTATCGCGTCCCAAACGCGGCGTATGATAGCGAACTCGCTGCTTGGGCGCTCGAAGCCGCGAAGCCCATTGCTTGGAATGTGCTCCATCCGACTACCGCGCTTTCGGTCGGCAAAGAGGGAGCGCAGTTGGAAATCGCACCTGATCACTCCGTCTACGCCCGAGGCCTAAGTCCCGACCGCGATCTCTATTGCGTGACCGTCCCGGTACCCGCCGGCACGACGGCGTTTCAGCTCGAAGCATTAGTGGCCTCCGAGCTGCCGAACCAAGGCCCCGGACGAACGGAGGCAGACGGCAATTTCGTAGTCAATGACCTGCGGGCCTACGCGGCTTCGACCCCTTCTCCACCGGTCAAGGCGCGCTTCGTGCGGCTTGCGAAATCGGGTGAAAAACTTCAGCTCGCTGTAACTGAAGTGCAGGTGTTTAGCCAAGGTCGAAACCTCGCACCGCTCGGCACCGCCCGAGCTTCCAGTGCTGGTTATTTGGCGGATGCGGCCAAAGCCATTGACGGCAATACCGATGGTAACCTCAACAGCGCCCATTCCACCAGCCAAACGTTGCCGCAAAAAAACCCGTGGTGGCAACTCGATCTGGGCTCTGAACAATCCGTGGATGAACTGGCCCTCTGGAGTCCTTATCAGAGTGAACAATTAAAAGGCGCCCATTTGGAACTTCGCGACGACGCAGGACGCACGGTGTGGGAAACGGACCTCACGGACATTGCGTATCCGGTCGCCCGCGTCGGTCCGGCCGCCGCCCGTGAACTCACGCTTCGCAATGCAACGAGTGATTATTTTCAACCGGATTTTACCGCGGGAAAATCCATTGATCGCGACACCGCCCGCAATTCCGGCTGGGCGATCGGTGGCGCTACGGGCAAAGATCATGTGCTCGCCGTGGAACTCGCGGAACCACTCAGTAGCAACACCATCGTCCTCTTTCATTTGGCCCAAAACTACGGGGAAAAGCACACCGTCGGTCACTTCCGATTCTCAGCGACTTCGCAGGCCCTGCCGGTGCGGCTCTTGCCTGGAACGGTGGCGGCCGCGGTGGCGGCAACTCCTGCCGAACGGACCGAGACCCTCCGTCAAGCCTTGGACGACCACTATCGTCCGCTCTCCAAGACTTTTGGGGAATTGGCGAAAACGCTGAGCGAAACTCGGCAAAAACGCGAGCACATCGGCGGCACCCCTCTGCCGGTGATGCGCGAACTCGGCGGCGATCAGCGACGGCAAACGACGCTCCTGCACAAAGGCAATTACCTAACCCCTGGTGACCCGGTCACGGCGGGAGTTCCAGCGGCGTTTCATCCTTGGCAACAAGACCAACCGACGAACCGCCTGGGTCTCGCGACTTGGTTGACTGATCGCGAAAATCCACTCACGGCCCGAGTCGCGGTAAACCGGTTTTGGTCTCAGCTCATGGGCCAGGGTTTAGTTGAATCCGAAGAAGACTTTGGGACCCAAGGCACGCTGCCGACGCACCGGGAATTGCTCGATTGGTTGGCCGTCGTTTTTCAATCACCTAGCGGCACCGGTACCGCCATTCAACCCGCG
>JAYVTS010000512.1:0-2583 GCA_043788645.1 Verrucomicrobiota bacterium | reverse complement strand
AACTCCCGAGGATTGATGGAATTGATTATTCTCAATATCGGGCTGGAGCGGGGTGTGATTCAACCCACGCTCTTTTCGATCATGGTGGTCATGGCGATCACCACGACCCTCATGGCGACGCCCATTTTTGAAAGGGTATACGGTCGAAACGCCCGAGCCCAAGGGACCTTGGGCAATGCCTCGCAACCCCTTCAGCCCTCGCTCAAATCGTGATCTCGCCGCGAAGATAGAGTACCGCGTGGCCGGCGATGCCCACGCGGTCCCCGCGCAGTTCACAGAACAGTTCGCCGCCGCGGGCCGAGACTTGACGGGCGTGGAGTTGGGTTTTCCCAAGGCGTTGCGCCCAATACGGTACCAGGGTGCAATGAGCGGAACCGGTCACAGCGTCCTCGTCCACACCGGCACGCGGAGCGAAGAACCGGGAGACGAAATCACAATCCTGCCCGGGCGCCGTGGCAATACAGGCAAAGGTTTCTAGTTGCGCTAGAGCCCTGAAATCGGGTTTTAAGCCCAAGACCTCTTGGGCACTGGAGAAGACGCACAGGGTGTCGCGGGCCTGAGCAACGTACAGGGGGTTTGACCCCAGTGCGCGCCTCAGTGGCAAGGACGTCGCGCAGGGCACGGCTGGTCGGCTAGGAAAATCAAGCTCAAGTCGGTCGCCTTGGTCCCGCCGTACGCTGAGCGGGCCAGCGCGGGTATCAAACGTCACCACGTCGCCGACGCATCCCAGTTCCGTGAAGATGACATAGGCGCGGGCGAGAGTCGCGTGACCGCAGAGTTTGGCGGTGGTAAAGGTGGTCGTTCGGAGACTCTTTTTTTAACTTGCCCCGGATTCTCGCAAACATATAGTGGAATGAGGATGGGTTGGCTCTTCGAAGGTTCGGGATGTTGGTTGACTCCAACTTTTGATCCGGGGATGAGTTTGGTGGGAAGTCCATGCCACGAAGAATACCAGAGCAGTATGCAAGTAGGAAACTGAAGACTGGGAAAACGGTGGATTATCAAAAAACGCGAATTGCGGAGGGGTGGCTGAGTGGTTGAAGGCACCTGATTCGAAATCAGGCGTGCTCGCAAGGGTACCGGGGGTTCAAATCCCTCCCCCTCCGCCAACGTTTTAAGTTGCTGATTTATAGTTGGTTATGATTTTTTATGAGCTCCGCATCTAAGCAGCGACCCACCAATTGCCAGTAAGATTCAAGCTCGTTCACCATCCTTCAGCTAGTGTAGTGCATACTAAAACACTTTACTAAATCGGATTGGCTGTGCCAAGTTTCGGAATGGCTCGACCGAAACTTGCAATCGTCATTTCCGAAGTCGGCCAGGCCGAGTTGATCCGCCGCACGCGAGCATCAGCCTCAACCCTTTAAAAAGATGGGACAGGAAGATTGAAAAATTTGATTGTCCCATTAAAGGATCGATAACTTTAAATCCGTCACTTTATTGTCTGACGAGCAAGACATCGGGCAGCTTTGCCGAGATGCACATTTTGGGTGACATCGTTCATTCTCGGTTTTCGATCTTTACTCTCGATAGGTTCCGCGTAATCCGACTAATCCCAACGGCCGGTCAGGGTGAAAGCGGCCCAAAAATACGGGTTCGAGAATTCCTTGGAATGGATCAGAGAAAGTTGGGCTTCGCGTAACGCGTCGACTCGTGTTTTGCCAGCCTGCCACTGGCGCATAAACTCCGTCATCAGGTGGCGGGTGGCTTCGTCACTCACTTGCCAATGACTCGCCAAAACGCTTTCGGCGCCGGCGATTGTAAAGGCCCGCCGCAGCGACATCACACCCTCACCAATCCGAACGTCTCCGGCCGCGGTCTGGCAGGCGCTTAAGACAACAAGCTCAGTGCCTTGCAGGTTCAGCTGGGAGGCTTCCAAACCCGTGAGGATGCCGTCTTCGGCGGCAACATTGGTAAGTCCAACGCTGTGATTCGCCCCGGCGAATATGTTGACTATAAGATTTCATAAAACCTGTGAAGGGACGGCTGAATTGTCAAATAAGTGTTGTCTGTCGTCCGAACCTCTGGCGCGGTGTGTTAATGCGCTACGCACGAATGAAACCGGCGGCACCGACCGAGGCGATGTACTATCATTGCATCACTCGGGTGGTGAATCGTGACTTTCTCCTGGGTGACATGGACCGAGAAAAATTCGTGAGATTGATGCGGGAATACGAGCAGTTCTGCGGGGTTCGAGTGCTCACTTACTGCGTGATGTCCAACCACTTCCATGTTCTAGCACTACAGCGACGTTTTCGCCTTACCTAGGAAAAGGGTCTCACATAGAGTCTCCGGCATAAGTGAGTTGCGCTGGGTTCGGGGAAGCAGAACCGTGGATGATCCGCGGACGCAATCTCTCTGCCACGGATGTGGTGAGTATTGGCGAACTGGTTGAGCAAAATCGATCGCTCAGTCGGTTGGGCTTGGCTGTGGCCTTGTGCGAACTCTGGCAGTGGCGGAGGCGAGCTGCTCGGAGCGGTGGGCTGGCAATCCGCCGTGAAAGACTTAGGCGCTCGGGATCGCGTCGTGGGTTGGACGGCCGCCCAGCGGGCTCAGTGGCTGGGGCAGGTGGTGACCGGGGTG
>JAYVTS010000511.1:0-3460 GCA_043788645.1 Verrucomicrobiota bacterium | reverse complement strand
TCCCGAACCGAAACTGCGGGACCCGGTGAAAGGGTCGGTAACCGTTCGGCGAGACCGTTCGGGAGGTCTCGGAATTGGCCCCAGCAACTTTCGACAAAGGTTTGTTTTTCATCGGACGACGAGTGAGTACTAACATTCGTTGGTTTGAAAAGGGTGCGCTTCGCGGGGGATACTGGGCTTGCGAGACAGTTGACCCGAGACGAAAGGATGAGCATTCTTAGGCCTGGATGACTACCAATCAGGCCATTTCAAAAGTCGAACACCTTTCACCTGAACGGGCCGAAACCGTCTTCACGCTCATTGACGACTTGACCGAACTCGAGGCTCTCGAAATGCAAGCTGATCTTAAGGCCGCTCGAATCTCCCTGGGCAAGCCCGGTCCAAACGTCCCACTTGAAAAATTGGCGCAACAACTCGGCCGGTGAGCCTCCGAGTTGAATTGCGCCCGGCGGCGGCGCGTTTTATTCGCAAACTGCGCGACGGATCGTTGTCTCGGCGGCTCGTGCAGGAATTGCGGAAACTCTCCAAAAATCCGCGTCCACCGGGAAGCATCAAAATGGTGGGCCCGGAAGGTTTCCATCGCGTGCGAGTTGGCGATTTCCGAATCATTTACCAGATTCACGATGGAATGCTATTGGTGGTCGTTGTCCAAATTGGCCATCGACGTGACATTTAACGCTGATTCTGAAATGCGCTCCGCGGGAGATGTTAGGGACTTGCGGGAGCGCGTCCTTCCCCGGCCGCTGGTGAAGAAGTAATGGGGCCAAACATAAATTGTTAACAATTCAAGGAAACTGTTGCCGATTTTTTTGATGTCGGATTTTGTGCCGTTTTCAGGTCGTAGGCAATTTGGTGTTGGGCGGCGATATCGGTGGGGGTTTTGTCGACCGATTGCCGCTTTGGGGTCGCAGGTCTAAGAGAGTTTCGATCCAGTCGCCCTACCTCTAATTATTTCTGAACAAAAAAGGTCTTCACCCGACCCTAGATTCGGTTCGGGACTCGGTGAAGGGGTCGGTAACCGTTCGGCGAGACCGTTCGGGAGGTCTCGGAATTAGCCCGAGCATCTTTCGACAAAGGTATGTTTTTCATCGGACGACGAGTGAGCAATTTGACCGATGCTCACGGTCGCGGTTCGGCTTCCGCGCGAATCAGGTAAAGCAATCTTCCAAACGGGATCGATGCCCCAGCGCCATCGTCACCAAGGCCTACCTCGCAAAAGCGGAGGAACGATGCTTATCTAAGGGCTGAGAACTCGCACCATTGAAATGCCGGCCTCAACTTCCGCCGCACCCAGAGTTTCTCAATAGAACACCGAGCCCGTTCCTTGCCAAAGTCAGTTATTGCATCGGCCAACGATCGGCCCGATGATTGGGGTGCTTGTCAGTAATGGCCTATCAGTTTGGAGTGGGGCTCGGAGCCGATTCGCTCGAACTTAGGTCGAGCGTCGTGACGAATTCGTGCTTGATCTGTCTGCTCGTCAATAGCAGCAACGGCGAAGGGAAAGTGTGCAAAAGGGTAGCTTCATCGGATTCAGCTTGGGCAGCCTCATGACCTTCGTCGTGATGCTCTGGCTTCGTCCGTCGGGAGGATTGCCGGAGGCGGGGCGCGCGGAAGCCGAGCGCACGGTCGAAACCCCCGAGGTCGCAACGCCTGAATCACGGATTCGCAAAGTGACCCTACCGATCAAAAGGGAAGCACCCACTGCGGCCCCGGAACTTAGCGCTACGGGTACCAACAGTTGGAGACGGCTGCTCGACGAAAATGCGGAACCAGAACCCTTACCCCGAGAGATCATTGTTCGCTGGTTGCAGTTGAATGGCACCAATGCCACCAGCCTGCTGGCGGCCCGTCAGGCGGGCGGTGGGCGGGAGTTTCTTCTCCAGGCGTTGACGAACTTCCCCAATGATCCCCGTGTACTATTTGCCGCTTTATCATTCAGCAAGGTTGACCCCCCTGAAGTAGTCCGTGAGCGATTGGAGCGGTTTAAGCAGGCGGCACCGGACAGTGCGCTTCCTAATTATCTTTCCGCCCGACAACAGTTGCAAGCAGGTAATCCGGAAGAAGCACTCAAGGAATTAACCGCCGCCGCGCAGAAAAATGGCTTTCAGGATTATGTCGTCGACGCGATACAAAATACCGAAGAATTGTATCTCGCGGCGGGAAAATCTCCGGTCGAAGCGAAAATCCAAGGCGGCGGCTCAGCGTTGCTCCCTCATTTGGCTGAACTCAAAGATTTGGCCAAAGACATGGCCGTAATGCAGCAAAAATTCCTCGCCGCCGGTGATTCTACTTCGGCCGAACATCTCGCCCAATATGGTCTACAACTAAGCCAACACCTCACTTCTGGGGAAGGTTCTGGGATGATTATCGATCAATTGGTAGGTCTGGCCGTGGCGCGCCTAGTGCTAAGTCCGTTGGAGGCCGAGACGTCCTATCATTTTTTGCCTAATACGCCTGGTGAGCAGCTCGCCGAAATAGAGAACCAAAAAAAGGCGTCACATGCCGCGACCGCCGCCACCGAAAACGCCTTGAAAGCCAGCAGCGATTTGGACGTCGCGAATTACTTTGAGCGGATTAAAATCTACGGCGAACGCGCCGCAATGGAATGGCTCATACAACGGCAACCCAAGCCGTGAGGTCGGACTTTTTATTCTGCGGAGCGTCAAAAACAATTGCTGATGCGACAAAAAGTCGGTGAATGGAGCGCCGCTATGACACGATGAGCGGCAGTTCACGAAAATCTCTGCTCTGCCGATGAACAAGGCGCTCCCAAGAAGCGCCCGACTCGCATCAATGACGCCAAGTTTAAAAAACATATGTTTATTTTAACGTGCGTTTAAATGGACGTATGTTCGACCTTGAAAGCTTATCCAGGAGGTCAAATTGAGCTAAAGTCTGTCGTTGGCCGAGATCGGCTCATTCAAAACATTTGGGAAATCGTCGCGCAGCAAAGCTTGGTCATAACCGCCGAGCGTCGCATTGGAAAAACAAAAGTGATGAAAAGAATGGCAGCCAAACCCCAGGAGGGGTGGTAAAAAACAGCCGTCACACCCAACAGAGAGCGCTAACCGCGGCAAAACCATCTGGGTTTTTACCCCTAGCCGCACCGACCCAAAGGATCTCGAGTTCATTCTCGTCCAACGGCAAAACCTCTTACGGGACGCCGTAGAGCGGATGCGGGAGAGCGCTCTTACCGATCACACGCACCACCTCCTCTTTGTGGGGCCACGCGGCTGTGGCAAAACCCACCTTGTCACGCTGATGGTCAGTCGGCTAGCCGAGGACGAGAAGCTCACGGACCACCTGCGGATCGCTTGGCTGAACGAAGATGAGACCTGCACGACTCTGCTGGAATTCCTTTTTAACACTACAGCGACATTGTGGGCAAATAGGAGATTGACTCCGAGCTCGGACGCATTTTTGGTTTTTTAGGTGTGGTTTTTGAGTTGAGATTTTCGGT
>JAYVTS010000510.1:0-4537 GCA_043788645.1 Verrucomicrobiota bacterium | reverse complement strand
ACCGAAAATCTCAACTCAAAAACCACACCTAAAAAACCAAAAATGCGTCCGAGCTCGGAGTCAATCTCCTATTTGCCCACAATGTCGCTGTAGTGTTAGAAACGGGGATTTGGGGATTGGAATCGGCCGTAATTCGGGCACGGTCCCAAGGTGGACGCCATTGCTGGGATCGGCACTGGCGACGCGGCGGCCATTGGCACTGAACGACATTTGAACCTGCCCGATGCCTAGGTTCGGTACCCAATTCCAATTCGTCATCGCAAAGTGATTGGTAGCGGGCGAGTCGAGCGATTGTAACGTCAAAACACCGTCGGATCGCCTTGTGACCCTTGAGGCGAAACCGCTCAGCGCCGCTGCGAACGTTGAAGACCGCGGCTTCCGTGTTTTCCAGACCGGCCGTAAAACTTTCTCCGTCGGGAGACAACGCAAATGCCAACTCCGTGGCGTTGGTTGGGTAGGCGTAGAACCGCTTCTCCTGACCGGTCACGGAGTCGATCAACGCCGCGCCCTGCGGTCGGACAAACCAGAAGGCTAATCCGTCCGTCGAAAAGGCTTTCACGGCGCCAATCCCCGCAACTTTGAGGACTCGATTGGTGGTCAACAGGTCGATGTTCCACAGCTTTTCCGTGGTCTCCGGATCTTTCAGGGTTCGGTCGGTGGTGGCGACGAGACGGGCATCTGGACTGAGGGCGAAATAGGGGCTTCCCATGCTGCGGACCACGCGATCAAAGATGGCTCGGTGGGTCGTCAGGTCCCATCGCTTGAGGTGACCGGCGGCGTCCGAAACCAAGGCCTGAGTACCACCGGGCAAAAGCGTCAATTGAATGGTGGATGCGTCGTGATGCCCGACTTCGCCCAGAATGGATGGTTCGGTCCGTTGCCAAAGGAATCGCCAGCGTCAGGTCCTGGTCGCCGATCCGTTTGGTCAGACCAAAATCGGTGATTTGGGGCTCATCGTAGCCGTCGATGAGCACATTCGGCGGTTTGAGGTCTCGGTGGAGCACACCATTGGAGGCGAATGTGATCGGCATTTAGGCGGCCGATGGCGCTCGCAGCACGAGCCTGCCATCCGCAACGTCCAACGAAGAAAAGCGGCCAGTGTTACCCCAGGTCCGTGTGCGAGTCCCAGTCGCGTTCAGGGTTTTGCTGGGGCGCCTGGTTGAGCGCGCCCGGGCAAGGGTCCCCAGATTTCTTCCAGGAGCGCGAACAGCTCCGGCTCGGCCTGTTTGAGTTCACCCGTGACGAAGGGATAAAAGTCATTCGACCCGAAATAGCACTCGGTCATCTCGGCGAAAAACTCCTTCTGATCGGTCAGCCCGTAGTGTTCGCGCATCGGGCCGGGGCTGGTCAGGACGGACTTGTATTTGCCGCTGTCGCGAAACTTTTTCCAAGCGGCGACCAACCGTGGCTCCTCAAAGCCAAGCACCTGGTCGTGATAGGCGTGGGACAACTCGTGCAGCACTACCCACGGCATCCGGTGGTTTTCAAACGGCGAGAGAAAGTCCTCGACTCCGGGAATGTGCACGCACTTGGCGAGCGCCTCGCGGTAGCCGTGGCTCGTCAGCCAGCCCGCATCGGGGTGATACTGCATGGCCTTCAACTCCCCGTAATCGAGGTCGAGCTCGATCGTCACGGCCCGAAGCTTGGCCAGCGCTGGCTCCGGGACGACGATGGTAATGGCGACCAGGCGCGCGGTGAGAAGCTTGAGCGCCCGTTCACCCGTTGCCGCCGCCGCGCCGCGCAACAAACGGTCATCCACCCGCACCGTCCAGCCTTCGAGGTTGCGCGTGGCGTAGGCGGTCGGAAGGGCCGGCGTTGGCTTCGGAGCAACCCACCGTGCCGCATTCTCCACGACCCGCAACGGCTCGTCTTGCTGGAAGACCGGAAACGTTTCATGGCCCGGGCGGAAATAGAAAACGCGCCCCTTACCCACCTGCCACACAACACCGCTGCGAAAGTGCTCCCCCCGGTCCCACCGTTCTTCAAAGACCACTGCGTCCGGCTTCGGCACATGGAACGGCTCGTCATACATCTCCGTTTGCTTCACGTCCCATTTGAGTGGCACCCCGGCCGCGATCGGATGATCCGGGAGCAGCGTGGTGACATGACTCGGCGCGCCGTCACTGCGGTACGCCGGAAAGATGCAACCGGGCAGCGTGAGCTTCCAAACTCCGTCCTCGTGGTGGAGGGCCGGCGTTAATAGCGCGTCCCGCAGCGGCACTTTGCCGAGCGGGTTTTGATTGAAATATTCGAACTTCGCAGCGGCTCGGTCGGCGGCGGGAATCTGCGCGAGCGCATCGTCTTTGGCGCGTTCCTGCATCAGCCGCACAAACGGCCGCGCCCAGTGGGCCGAGTGCAGCGCGATGAACCCAAGCTTCCCCTGACGCACCCGTGCGACCAGACGTTCCACGTTTTCATCCGTGACGAACGGGTTCCTCTGATGACTCCACCAGATCACCACATCGGTATCGTCGAGCGTCGCCTCGTCGAGTCCTTGCGACGGCGAGGTGAGGGAAACATTCTTCACCACGAAAGCAGGTTGAGCCAAGAGATGCGCGGTAATGGTTTCGCCGAGGAACTTGTCTCCGTAAGCGCGCTTCTGCTCCGGCTGTTGTTCGTCCCACATCAGGATGCGGATCGGGCGCGGCGATGCGGCCTGCAAGACCGACGACGCCACGAGCAGCGCGAAGGTGAGCCGCGGGATGCTCAAATGGGTTGGTCTAAGGAATGGGGTTTGCATGAATTTTTGGTCGCCCAGCATTGCTTAACATGCAGGTTAAAGCAAGCGTGTGAGCGGTCAAGTTAGCCGAGCTCATACACCGCCAAGCGGTGGACGCGGCGCGGGTTTCGTCGGTCGCGGGCTTTCCGTCGAGGCGGTCAGCTTTCCGCGTATCAGTTTGTGGCAATCGACACAACTCATGGTTACGCGCACATCCGCCAGGGTCGCGGCGTCTAAATCTTTTTCTTTGGCCGCTTTGATTAGCGAACCGACGTGCCGTTGAAAGCTGATGCTTTGTTGATCGTATTCAGGGTTTTCGAAGACGCGCCAATCCGTTTCCTTACTCATGGCGCCAAGTCGACTGCCCTTCGCAAGCATCAGAGCGTAGTCTTCCGTCGCCAGGCCCTCAAGGACACGTTGCGAGAGCTCTAGTTTCGTGCGCATAAATTCCCTATTGGCTCGACTGCGTTTGGATTGAGCGAAAACCATGGACGTGGCGACCACACTCGCGACGAGGAGGGTCAACCGTATTCTTGTTTTCATCGTTTTGCGAGTCTGAGAGGATTGCCGTCCAAGGACAGTACGGAGATTGGCGAGTGCAGACTGTTTCTTGCGCGCGGAAAGCAAACTTTTTGCGACCACATTCTCCGACGGCCAACTTGCGGGATCGCGTCCGGGTTTGCTCGCGCCTTGTTCAATCACGGGAGGGAGGGGTCATTTTAACTGATAGAGTTGAGTTCTCGACGCTCCGCATTAAGGCCTGGGCCGAAGGCGCGGGCTCACAAAGATTTTGGGAACTTCGAGCAAAATCCCTGTGATCCAGCGATCGAGTCTATCGAGCGATCAGTTGGTGACCCAAATTTGCTAGACTGGGCGCCCGTTGCGCCGCCGCCTGGTGCGTCAATTTGGTAATCCACATGAACACTTCGGAAAGACCGGACCCCGCGGGTCGCACCGCCACGAATCGGATCGCATCCCGCGTCCAATCGCCGTGTCCGCCGATTGCCGCTGGAGGATTGGTGCTGCTGTGGCGTGGATTCCAACCGCTAACCAGCAGGCCGGGGGGTGCCGCCCAGCTTTGGGCAGACCGAATTTGAGGACCAGAAGGTCTAGCGCATCAAGTCGAACCCGGCCGGCGAGGCGGTGTTTGATGGGAGTTCCCTTCGATTGGGGCGGGAAGAATGAAGCGCGCATGTCCGCGTTCGCGTTTAGTGGCAGTTTATCAAGAATATGAAACCCCTTTTTCAGAAGCCGCGGCCGAGTACTGACGGGCGCGAAAATCACATCCATTGTCTTCCAAATCAATGCACTTCTGTCTAGCCCTAAAACAAGCGCATAAATGATAACTAATTATCTACTATCTCGATAAATTATTGTATTTTGTATATAATTATCTATATTGCTTTATTTGTTGCACGTCTCTGTAGTGTTTTGCTCAAAAATATTAAAATTAAATCAAATAGTAGATTAAATTATATTGCTGAAGTAACTATATAATAATTATATACACGGTTTTGCGATTCGGCTCTTTTAACCGATTGCGAAAATTATCATTTGGTCAATGATCCCTCCGCGGCGGCGAGGTTCAGTCCCTGGATCCGTTCAAAGGTGCTGAAAAAATCTTTGAGCCATCGGGCAGATCCCAAAAACCGAAAGATCACCCTTCGCCCCGTCCGAACGATCTGCGCCGGGATCTGGATCACCGCTCCGAGAAAGCTTGGGAATTCCATCTTCAAGAGTTCCAGACCCCGCTCCCGATTTGGCATCAGCAGCGCGAACCACGCCTTCAGATTCCAGGCCAGTGCAGCCATCACCATA
>JAYVTS010000509.1:0-2360 GCA_043788645.1 Verrucomicrobiota bacterium | reverse complement strand
CAAAGGGGACGACCCCTGGTCAGCCGCTGCGGAAGGTTCGGAACCCGAGCGCCGGGCGCGACGGAAAGAGTGCTTTCGTCCCAATCCCAAAGCCCGACTTCTCGACCAATGCCGCGAAGTCTTGCGCTTCCACCATTTCTCCCTGCGGACAGAGCAGACTAATGTTCTGCTAGCCACCGTTCACGGCGGCCGAGGAGCACCCCGGAGTTCGGCTCCAATTGCCGAATCGTTATCAACGCCTTTTTTCCTAGCATCCAGTTGTCCGTGAACATTCGGATTCTTGCAGTAGAGAAGCGAACAAAAAAGAGCAAATTTCAAAACCATGCAACCCTTAAACCTATTGGGCATCCCCTTTTAAAGGATTATTTCTCCGCGGTCACTAACAGGGTTTCAAAGTGCGGCGGTTGATCTTCGCGGGCGACGATACTGAGTTCGATCTGCTGGAGTCCAGCATCCTCGATCCATTGGTGTAGGTCTGCTTCCGCAAAGCCTAGCCAACGGTCCCCATACAGTTCTCGGGCTTGCTCAAAACGGTGTTGTACGAGATCCAGAACCAAGAGCTGGCCACCCGGCTTGAGGAGCGTCGCAGCGGCCTGGAGTGCCTGGGCGGGGTCCTCCGCGTGATGCAGTGCTTGGCTTAAGATGACGACATCAACGCTCGCCGGATCAATCGGCGGATTTTCAATATCACCGAGCCGGAATTCCAGATTTTTCAACCCATTGCGTTTGGCCTTACGCGCTCCGAAAGAAACCATTTTCTCCGAATTATCCACCGCTATAACTCGCTCGCAGCGGCGGGCCAATAGTTCACTGAGCAGGCCCTCACCGGAACCGAGATCCGCTACCGTCACCGGTGGCAGCATGCGGAGGAGCAGATGTCCGAAGCCTTGCCAGGAGCGGCCGGGACCGTAGCTCCGATCAAATCGCCCGGCGACGTGGTTAAAGTAAAGTTGAGCCTGATCCTCGCGCCGGGCGAGGACTCGTTTGAGATTGACCTGATCGGCATCCGCCTCCGGCAATTCCCCTGCGCCGCGCACGGCGAGTTGGGTAAATTCTCGAGTGGCCGCATCGCCGCGGGGATCCAGTCGGTAGTAGGTGCGTTTACCCTCGCGCCGTGAGCTGAGCAAGCCGACCTCGGCGAGCAACGCGAGATGGGTGGAGACGCGGGATTGACCGAGTCGCGTGATTTCTTGTAGTTCGTTGACGCTGAGCTCTTCGCGCTGGAGGACGGCCACGATCCGGAGCCGAGTGGGATCCGCCAAGGCGCGCAGCGATTTCAACGTATCGGACATTCTCCTTCACGCTGGCCTGAAGGCCTAGCCAGGGGCAAGACGGAATCGGTGGAGTTTCCATTGCCATGGGGGGCTGTGGGGTCGAACTTTGGTGGTTCAACTTTGCAATGTTTGAATGGAATATTCAGTCCCGGGCTCACCAGTGCCAATTGACCGGCAAGACATTTGTCGCCGGTGCCCCGTTTCACACGGTGCTGCTGGATGCGAAGGTGGGTTTCGAGCGGCTCGATCTATGCCCGGCGGCGTGGAAGGAGCACGGAGCTGAGATTAATCAACGGCCGAACTACGTTTCCCATTGGGTCGGTGTTTACGAAGCTCCCCCGGCAGTCATCCCGGACGCCATTAAACGCGATGATGCCGAGACGCTTCTCCGAGCGTTAATCGAGCGGAAGGAGGAGCGGTACGTTCCCTCGATGTTTATCCTCGCCGTGATGTTGGAGCGCAAAAAGGCGCTCAGGGTCAAGACTCAGCTCCGGGAAGGTGGCCGCCGAGTGATCGTTTACGAACATGTAAAGACGGGTGATGTCATCCTGATTCAGGATCCAGACCTTCAATTGGCCCAGCTGGAAACCGTCCAGCACGATGTGGCGTATCTTTTGGAGAACGGCCTGCCTCAAAAGGGTCAGCCCCAGGAAGTGGTATCCAACGAAGGGATGCCCAACGAAGAACCTTTCAATGCGCCGAGTGAAATTGCTACGTTAGCCTTGGCTTAAGTCCTTGATTGCGGAAGGCCGCACGCGCCGGTCGCGCGCGGCCTTCGGTGATCGGGACGGGCCCTACCCGTCCGATCCATGATCGCTGCTCCTGCCTCCGTTGCGGAGTTGGAGAGGGTGTTGGGTCACCATTTTGGTGATCCGTCGCTCCTCCGCCTCGCCCTGACTCATCCGTCGCTCGCCCACGAACTGGGCGGTGGCCAAACCCATAATCAGCGCCTCGAATTCTTAGGAGACGCGGTCCTTCAACTGGCGATCACGACCGAGTTGTACCAAAAATTTCCGCAGCACGGCGAGGGTCCGCTGACTCAAGGTCGGGCGCAAATGGTGAACCGAGGAACCCTGGCCGAACAAG
>JAYVTS010000508.1:0-4886 GCA_043788645.1 Verrucomicrobiota bacterium | reverse complement strand
GCCAACAAGCCGCACAAACCAGCGGAAGCGCCCACGACCGGTGGTCCCAGATGCGTCGGCGATAAAAAGGCGCCCGCTACTTGAAGTGCCCCGCCCACCACTCCAGACACTAAGTACAAGGCCAGAAAACGACGCCAGCCCAGCGTGGTCTCCATTACTGGCCCGAGCGAGTGCAAAAAAAGCAAGTTGAAGATCAAGTGCAACCAGCCGCCATGGAGGAATTGATAGCTGAGAAACTGCCACCACGCCCCAGCCTGTAAGCCCTCCAAGCTTAAGGCGTAGCGATGTTCAAAAAATGCATGCGCTACCGGGTCCAGCAACCGTTCAGCGAGGAAGACCGCAATATTCAGAATGACGATCGCCATCGTCACGTCCCGGTTCAGTTCAATGACCTCCGTTTCCACCCCGGCCGGAGGCTTGGGTAGAGATGAGAGTGGTGGCAGCGGCATG
Organism: Verrucomicrobiota bacterium; assembly: GCA_043788645.1. GTDB lineage: Bacteria > Verrucomicrobiota > Verrucomicrobiia > Limisphaerales > UBA9464 > CANIZL01. The sequence goes on along the minus strand of JAYVTS010000508.1, from coordinate 4,436 downwards.
GAATTACCAATCGGCACAAGTTAAAGACTGTCAGCAACCAAATTAGTTCAATTTGGTTAGCTCAGTCCGGACGAGTTCAAGCAATGGCTTCAGAGTGGCCCGGGTGAAGTCAAATCGGCACCCAGCCGCAGAAAAAAGTTCCGGCAACGGTCGAGAACCGCCCAACGCCAAACCGCGCCGATACGCCGACAAGGCTCCTCCCGGGTCGGCTTTTGCATTCGACCACACCTGCAAAGCCCCCAGTTGGGCGATTCCATATTCCACATAATAAAACGGGTGTAGAAACAAATGGAGCTGCTTATGCCAGAGCACGGCCCGAGCGTCTTCATGACCGCTCCAATCCACCCTTCCGCCAAAGCGGTCCATCAAGTCCAGCCACGCCAAGCGCCGTTCTGCGCGGGTATGACCCGGATGGGTATAGATCCAGTGTTGGAAGGCATCAATCGTCGCAATCCACGGGAATACGCCGACCACCCCTTCGAGATGGACCGTGCGCGCCCGTTGGGCGTCGGCGGGAGCATAAAATTCATCCAACTGCTCCGACGTGAGCAATTCCATCGCCATCGAGGCAACCTCACAAAATTCGATTGGAGCCTCCCGATACGCTGCCAACGGCTCCTCCCGAGACGCCATCGCATGGAACGCGTGGCCAGCCTCGTGTAACAGGGTCTCGACATCGCGTTGGAGACCCACTGCATTCATAAAAATGAACGGCAGCCGAGCCTCGCTCAACGTGTATTGGTAGCCGCCCGGCGCTTTGCCCTTCCGATTTGCCAAATCCAAAAGGTGACGCTCCCGCATCACCCGAAAGTCGGCGGCCAATTCCGGGCTCAGCCGATCAAAAATCCGTTGAGATTTGGACTCGAGTTCACCCGCCTCAGTAAATGGCTTGAGGGGCGGCCGATTGAGCGGGTCGACCGCCAAATCCCAGGGCCGAAGTGAACTCACCCCCAATTGGTCTCGTCGCCGAGCTTGCAGGTTGTGCAAAACGGGCATGACCTCCGCCGCAATGGCCTCGTGAAAGGTAAGACATTCCGCGGGTCCGTAGTCAAAGCGACCTCGGAGCTTGAACGCGTACTCTCGATAATTTGCAAAGCCGGCGTTTCGGGCGAGGCGCTGGCGTAACTCCAGCAATTGGTCAAAAAAACCTTCACACGCTTCCGCATCCGCCAAACGTCGCGCCGCGACCAAGCGCCACGCCTCCTCACGCTTCACCCGGTCGGGTTCTTCTTGGTAGCGGCCCATTTGGACGAGCGTCTTTTCTTCGCCGCGAAAGGAGACGGTCTGCGCACCGGTCAGTTTTTGGTAGTGTTGCTGAACCCGAGCTTCTTCGGTTTCGATCGGCACATTTTCCTCCCGAAACAGCTCTACTTCCAGCGCCGTATTCCGGTCGTAGACCGCATAGCGGCTGACGGGTAGTTGGCTGCGGAGAGGATGAGCGAGGTAAAGTTGGGCCAGCTTAAACGAACGCGGTTTCAGTGCTGGTTCGAGTTGTTCGACCAAGTGGAGATAGGCCTTTTCGGCCGCGGCATCGTCCGTATGACAGGTCATGGCGATATAGCGTCGGGCCCGCTCTTCGTCGATGGCCGCTCGGAGTTCGCCCGCGGCGAGCAGCCAGGCTTCCAGCTCCGCGACACCGGTTGCTTCGGCGAGCTGAACCTCCAAACGATCAAACCACGGCAGCACCACGACCGGATCACTCAATTCGAGGTGGACCGCCAAAAATTGGCGGGGCGTATGCGGCGGCAATTCACCAAAAGGCAACAAACTCATGCCCGGTAAACTGCGGGATGACGGGAGAAGAGTGAAGAATGAAAAGTATCCCGGCCGACGTGGTGCCCCGACCAGGAATTGAACCTGGATCCTCGGTTTAGGAAACCGCCGCTCTATCCATTTGAGCTATCAGGGCAAAGGACACACACCACTCCGCAACTGAGTAAACCGCAATAGCCGACGAGACAAGTCGCGGATCGACGGCGGTTAACTCGGGTCAAAGGCCCCTTGGATTGGCATCTCAATCCCGTCTCACTACGAAACGAGATGAACTATCCTGGCTGTCCCTTCCGAACTGCGTCGGTACCGAGAGGCACCCGTTGAGCGAAGGGCGCCCTGCTCGACCGTTCAAAACAACTCGGAATTTCCTTTGCTGCGAGAGCGTTTTTCGGCGAAAACAGCGGGCTTCGCGTCATCATGGCCTTGATTGTTCAGAAGTACGGCGGCACATCGGTCGGAACTACCGACCGAATCAAAAACGTCGCACGTCGAGTCGCTCGCTACCGGGAACAGGGCGATCAAGTGGTTGTCGTTGTGTCCGCCATGTCCGGCGTCACCGACGGGTTGCTCAAGTTCGCCAAAGACATCACACCCCTCCCGAATGAACGGGAGTTGGACATGCTCCTCGCCACCGGCGAACAACAAACGATCGCCCTCACAGCCATCGCCCTCCAAGCACTCGGCCAGAAGGCCGTCTCGTTTACCGGAGCCCAAGCCGGGATCGTCACCGATGGAGTCCATACGAAGGCCCGTATTCAAAACATTACCCCGGATGAAGTCCATCGGGCGCTCGATGCGGGGCAAGTGGTGATTGTGGCCGGTTTTCAAGGACAAACGGAAGGGGGTCAAATCACGACGCTCGGTCGCGGGGGCTCCGATCTTTCCGCCATTGCCCTGGCCGGTGCCTTGAAGGCAGATCTGTGTCAGATTTATACCGATGTGGACGGCGTCTACACGGCGGATCCACGCTTCGTCCCGACCGCCCGAAAAATTGCCGAGATCTCGTACGACGAGATGTTGGAGATGGCGGGGGCGGGATCGAAAGTGATGCAACTTCGCTCCGTCGAGTTCGCCAAAAAATTCAACGTCGTTTTCGAAGTTCGTAGCTCCCTCAACGATAATCCTGGTACCATTGTGAAAGAAGAGTCTAGCAGTATGGAAAGCGTCGTCGTGCGCGGCGTCTCGCTCGATAAAAATCAGGCCAAAGTAACGCTGTTCGGTGTGCCGGATCGTCCGGGGCGCGCCGCTCGCATTTTCCGCGCCCTGGCGGATGCCAGTGTGAACGTGGATATGATTGTACAAAACGTCAGCCACGCCGGCGGGAGTCCGCTCACCGACCTATCGTTTACAGTCGATAAAGCGGATTTGCTGAAGGCCAATCAGATCATTGCAGGATTAAAAACCGAATTAGGTTTCCGCGAAGCGGTGGCCACCGAAAATATCGGTAAACTGTCCATCGTTGGCGTGGGAATGCGGAGTCACGCCGGTGTGGCGGCGAAAATGTTCGATACCCTGGCCCATGAAGACGTGAACATTGACATGATTTCAACCAGCGAAATCAAGGTCAGCGTCGTGATTGATCTGGCCAAAGGCGAGGCCGCTACTCGCGCCTTACACAAGGCCTTCATCGAGTAACTCCAAATAGGCCCACTGCCGATCCGGCTCCGTCGTCCGAAATCCATCCATGAGTCCCGCGTGTTCCGAACGGAAGCTGCGCCTTCTGCTCGGCGCCATCGGGCTCTTGGATCTCTCGGCATTAGTGGTCGTGTTTGTTCCCCTGGCGACCTTAACCGAGGCGACGCGACGCCTGGGGTTGGAACCGCTGCCCGACGTGCCGCTCACTCAGTACATGTTACGGACGGCTTCGGCACTCTACGCCTTGCACGGGGCGATCTTCTTATTCCTGGCCAACAACGTTCCCGTTTATCGAGCGTTGATCCGTTTTTTGGCGTGTGCAACCCTCGTCCACGGCAGTTTAGTCCAAGGCGTGATGTGGGCCATTGAAATGCCCCCTTGGTGGCAATTCACCGAGGCGATCGGGTACTTTGGCCCGGCCCTCGCAACGCTCTGGTTGCTACGCCAGATGCCACGAACGGTCGCATCCGTATGAACGAACTTCATTTTATACCAGTGGGATGGAGATTGCGCAGGGGTGGATTCTTGGGCGACTTCCAGAAGATGATGGTTGTGGTTTCGCTGGTTCGCCGCCGTTGGGTCATCGGCCAAGTCTGTGGATTCGTGATTGGCCTCGTGAGTGCAACCCGTCTGCTCGCAGACGGATCGCTGCCGCCGTTTCGTGATCTTTACGAATTGGTTCGGACGAACCTCACGGACGTCACTGATCGCGAGCTCGAGACAGCCGTTGCGGAGGCGTTATTGGTTAAAGTCCGCGGCCGCGTCCTAAAACCCGATGAGACCGGAGAACCCGTCTCCGATGCCCCGGCCCTCGCCGACCAGAAACGAGTCGATAACTGTGCCTATGTGCGCGTCGGACAGGTCACCCTCGCCCTGGCTCCCCAACTCGCTGCCGTGTTGGAAAGTCCTGAATTCGCTGGGGTGCGTGGGTTAGTGCTGGACCTTCGGTTCGCGGCGGGGACCGATTACCGAGCGGCTGCCAATACGGTGGATTTATTCGTCAACACGGAAACCCAACTGTTGGAATG
>JAYVTS010000507.1:0-5506 GCA_043788645.1 Verrucomicrobiota bacterium | reverse complement strand
GGTCGCCACGGCCAGCAGGCCGTCGCGACCCCAGTCCCCATACTTTCCGATCATTTCCGTCCAGCGCCGGCCCAGGATCGCCTCGGTCGCCCGCACCATTGATCCGCAACGGTCTTGCCATTCCTCAAATCCACCGCCAAAGGCCTAAATTGTCAACTAGACAGATCTGACCCCTTTGCCTCTTCCTAAATCATGCAGCGGGCGCGGGCGAATTCTTGATCGTCGTGTCTTCCTGGGCTTGGACAAACCCTATTAGCACCGCGCCGAAGAGCCACTGCACTGTGGCGACCAGAAGATAGACGCGATGCCAGCCGTAAAAGTGTTCGTCATCGGTGATTTGGTGCGTGGCGAAATCGAGCATTCCGACAAGTTTTGCGTGCAGAGGGAACAGCACGAGCGTCGGCACCACAACCACGATCCATCCGACCCAGGCGGTGCGGCGGGAGTTGGAGTGGGTGGCGAGCAATTCCCAACCGACGAATGCGAGCGCGGCGAGAGCCAGCCAATTCAGTTCGGTCGTGGCCCGCTCCGTGATGAATCCTTGCCTGATTTTGCTATGCAAGACCGCGTGGCCGATGAACACCACTCGGCCCGCGTAGAAGCTGAAGCCACCCCACCAAAGCGAGAGCAATAAGGTTGCTGAAAGGCGGCGGATGCGAGCGGGCACAGTCATCGGACGCCCTCAGCGTTCTGGATCAACTGCCTGAGTCCCGTTTCCATGTCGCCGCTCATGAGAGAACCGAGCGCCAGTCCGGCCCAGCGTTTGAACGGGTTGCGGCCGAGGCAGGCTTCGAGCCGCCAAACGACGGCGAGACCTTTGCCGTGCGGTGTGTAGGTGATGGCGCAATGGAATATCTGCGTGCCGTTTTCGAAATCGAGGTCATACCAGATGCCCTTTTGGAGGTCCGCCCGCGTGATGGTGACGGTGCCGTTGCCGCTCGATTTACCGCGCGCCTGCATGACGGCTCCCGCGCCTGATTCAGAGCCCTCGAAGCGCATCGTGAGGTCTGGAAAACGCTGTTTGTTCCAAGCCGTCCATTCAGGCCAGCGTTTCAGCGTCGCCAGATGCGAAAATAACACTTCTGGTGTGGCCGTCGTATCGATGCGCCGCTCCACGGTTTGACACCGAGGCAACAGCAATCCGATGGCTGTGAGAACCAACAGCGATGCCGAAAGCGCGAAAAGCCATTTCTTCCAGCGTTTCATCACTCAGAAATTGTGGACGAGATAGAACACACCGGAGGGATTTGGCCCGCCACGCCTCTCATCCACGAGAGTGCGGCTGATGGACGCTTTGATGGCCCAGTGTTCGTTAAAGGTATAAACCGCGCCAAGCGTGGTGGTCCATTGATGATTCCTGCTATCATCGATGGGCGTGTAGCCGAAAAGTTCGGTGCCGAGGGCGAAATGGCTATTGAACGAGTAGAGGGTGCCCAAGCCGTAGTATCCCACGTCCGTTGCCTTCCGGTCGAAGGCCATCTGGTAGCCGACTTCGGCAAAGTTATAGAAGTTCCCGATGGTCTTGCCGAACTGGAGCGGCAACTGAGCACGGAAAATACCGTCGCCCAGGCCTCGGTTCTTATCCGATGTGGGGAAGAACGCCTTGGGCGCGATGCCGATGGAGGGCAGCCAACTGTTGGTGTCTGCGTCGAGGAAGCGCCACTTGATTTTGAATTCAGTGTCGGCAAAGCCCATGACACTTGGCCCAATGTTGGGTTCGAGAACGCGTCCCGCGAGCGTGAGATTGAAACGCACTTGCGGGACGACAACGTAATTCAAATCGAGCACGGGCGCGGCCCAAGCATTACCGCCGGAGTTATGCTCAGCGGTGAATCCACACTTGATTTCCCACCCGGGCGAGAACTCAGGATCATCGGTATAAAAGGGTGAATCGGCGCGCGTGAGCGGGACTGAGATGGCGAGAATGAGCGCCACGGACCAAAATATCCGGCGCAGTCCGGTGGCATTCTTTGGCTTCATCTTGAAATAGATGACGAACCCCGTGACGATGAGGGCGAAGAGGGCGAGGCCGACAAACATGTAAACAACCATCCCGCCGTCCCCAAGAGCCTCGCCGCTGTGGAGTTTGAGGATGAAGGAATCCTCGTCGTAGCTGTCTTCCTTCATGATGGCGGCGGTGAGGAGATTCACCACGACTTTGCGACCGTCCTTGCTGCCAAGATAAAACGTCGCGGTCGGTTCATCGCCCTTGAGTTGCAGTTGAATTTTGTCGAGAGGCGCGTCAGGAAGTTTGGCGGCCACTGCGGCGCGGGCGGCGGAGAGCTTTTCTTCGATGGCGAAGGCCGGAGTTTTTGCGCTGTGCTTGGAAGGGAGGTCGCGGACTTTTTCACGCAGCGCCTCCTCCTCGCCGAAGAAACGTTCACACTCCAGCCACACGCCCGTGAAGGCGGTGACCAGTAGAAACAGTCCGGCGGGCAGGCTAATCCAACGATGCCATTTTCGCATAATAAAATTCAGGAAAACACCTGGCGCATGAGCACTTTCAATCGCTCGCGCACTTCATCGAGTTCTCGCCGTCCCTTCGGAGTCAGCCGATAGAACTTGCGAACTTTTCCGTTCACGACCTTTTGATAAACTTTCACGTCGCGCTCCTTCAAAAGAGCCGCGAGCGTTGGATACAGCGTGCCGGGGCTAAGTTTGAAACCCAGTTCCGCCATTTCGTTGAGAATCTGCACGCCATAAACATCTTCCTTTGAAGCACGCCAGAGCGTGTAAAGTTTCACGAACCCACGCAGAAAATCGCGGTCTAGTGCCATAACGTGCGCCAATATCGTTTTCCGATAGCAAGACTACGAACAACGGCAGTCGGTTGTCCAGCAAGCATTCAAGAACTGCAATCAAATGGACGTTTCGCTGGAATCGATGCCGCTGGCGTTCTGCCTGTCTCGCAACGGATAGGCATCGCTTTTGATGGGATGGCCCAAGCAACTCGGTTTTCCCCCTGAATTGTTTCGCCAACTTCGACCGCAATTTGACTAAGAACGCTGTTTGAGAGGGAATGTCGGTGTAGAGGGTAATGGGGTCAGATCTATCCATTCGATAGTTTGGACCGGAATGCTTTGACGTAGGCCTGCATTTTCGAGTCATCGGGAGCTCTCAGCCACAATCGCCGGATGCCCTGCGCTGCCGCGGCGTAGCTGATCCGTGGTTCCTCCCGGACCACCTCGGACAGGCGCCAGCCCAAATGCCGGGGCGCCACAGCCAGCAGGCCGTCGCGACCCCAGTCCCCATACTTTCCGATCATTTCCGTCCAGCGCCGGCCTAGAATCAAGGGACAAATCAAGGGACAGCCGGGTTGAAAAACATAACAGTCAAAATAAATATCATGTTTTGTTATGATATGAAATCTGTTTTTTAAACCTCCTGTCCCTTGTGTTTGAGGTTCTCGAACAGGGCAGTGACCGGAACACTCGTCCCCTTGAACAAAACCGCACCGCTTACTCTCCCGACAACTGACTCCGCCACATCGCATTGCTTCTGGTTCGATGCCATGGGCCGATGGTGCCGCGCGAACTCACAAGGCGCAAACGGGCGAGGTCCTTTCCGCGCGGGCTGGGATTGACCAGGCCGCCCATTCCGGGCACGCTGGAAGGGTGAGCGCTCCGCATCCACAGCTTGACCGAAAAAAGCTGGAACAGGTTGTGTTGTTTTTCCTGGAACGGATCAACAACACCAATCTTGGGCGTACCAAGCTCATGAAGCTCCTGTACTACGTCGATTTCGATCACTACGAGAACCACGGGAAGGCGATCACGTGGGCCAAGTACCGCAAGCTGCCGCATGGGCCGGTTCCGGATAAAGCGGATAAGGTAGTCGACAAGATGGTGAGCAGTGGGGCCCTAACGGCGATTGTGGGAGAGTGCGGCGGGTATACCCAAAATCGACTCGTTTCGGCGACGGCCGAGTTCGATGCTTCGTTATTTACCGCCGATGAGCTGTTGACCTTGCAAGCGGTGGCCGCCAGGTGGGAACACGCTACGGCGAAGGAGATTGAGTCAGCTTCCCACAGGGAGGCTCCATGGGCCAGTACCGACGACCAAAAGGCGATTGACTACGAACTGGCGGAGTATCGAAAACCGATGCCAGACGAGGAGATCGACGGGGTTCTGGCCAAGTCGGGCGGGTTTGCGAAGCTGGTTGAAAGCATCGCGTAACTTGAGTGAGACGCTACACGGTCATCAGGCACGAAGTGTTCGATGGGTTTGTGAGTGAAAACTCAAAGGATCACCCGAGAGTTGAAGCCGATATCTTGTGGATCACGGGCCGGTTGGAAAACGCTCCGAAATTGCTGGGAGACGTGATTCCTGGGCTGACGTCTTCGCTCCCGGTTTACAAGGCGCGACTAAAGGACTCGTGCTGTAAAACCGGTGCACAGGGTGGCTGGCGATTGTTCTACGCCGTCAACGAAGCCAAGTCGACTGTGACCCTCTTGATGATTCTGCACAAAAAGCAGTGCGAGAACCCGTCGGCGAAATACATCAACCAGCACTTGGTCAAGGCGGGTTTTGCCTGAGTGAGGGCTGGCCGGGGTCAGAGTTCCGAATCGAAATTTTGGACTGGCGTTATTTGCCACAATTTCCAAGCCGGCTCACCGTCTGGGAGCCATCCGAGACTTGGTGACCCATTTCAATTCGGCGGCACCTGGCCGTAAATCGCGGAAATGATCGCGGCCCAGGTGGAGTCCGCAATTTCGGCGGCAATTTGAGCGTCCGAGACGCCCTGGGAGCGGCGCGTCGTGACGTAGTACGCCCGGAGGCCGTGGGAATACCGCTTCGGGAGACGGAGTGCGGCGGCGGCCCGGTAGAGCGCGTGAGTCAGCGTCGTGGCTCCGACGGAAAACTTCGGGTCCTTACCTGGAGCAATGGGGTCGCATCTAAATAGTTGATTCTGCTGAAATACAAAAACAGCCTCAGAAGAAGACCATCGAAACAGTCTCGCCAAAAATCAAATCGTGCTATAAGTCAAAATGTATCGATAACGAAATCGGCCAAATTGCTCGACAAGGAATGCAGTTCCAAAAACAGGGGGGGGTTCAGCAGAATCAATAGTTGACAGGTGAGCGATGGCCGATGAGAAATGCGGCCATGGCGAGACCATTGCGAATCGACCTGGCGGGGACGTGGTATCACATGATGAACCGGGGGCACCGGGGAGGGACACTCTATCGGACGGACGCCGATTGACGGCGGTTCCTGGGAGCGGTGGGCGAGTTGCCGGAACGCTTCGGTTTGGAGATTCATGCCTTTATCCTGCTGATCCAGCGACGATTGCAGCAGTTGGCGGGTGCCCGGCAATTGCGGCGGAAGCTGGGTTGGGAAGCGGTGGTGAAAGCGGCCGAGAAGGTCCGAGGCGCCCCGTGGAACGATTGGAGGGAACGGCACGGGGCTTGGGGTCGGGACGCAGCGATGCACGTGGCGGTGCGGCACGGGGGCATACGGCTAACGGAGGTGGTGCGGGCGGTGAAGGGGATTCGGTATCAGGCAGC
>JAYVTS010000506.1:0-21696 GCA_043788645.1 Verrucomicrobiota bacterium | reverse complement strand
CGATTTTTGTGAGTTAGGCTTTGGTCGCAGGGACGCGCTCCCTACGTCGCGCGTGGGTGCCGGGGCGGCACCCACTCCGGGGGAATTTCGGACTGGCCGACGCCTTCGCTGGCCGACCGGCGCGATGGTGCCCGATTTGAAGACCCAATGAAAAATAAAACAAGAAAAAAAGGACAGGAGAATTGCTATAAGGTATTGGAGCCAGAAGCCGCCGCCGCCAAGGAACCACCCAAGAAGCAACGACGTGGTCGTCACCCGTTGCCTGAACATTTGGAGCGAGAGAAGACGGTCCTAGAGCCGGAGAACCTCGCCCCTTGTGCCCGATGCGGCCGACCGAAGGTCTGTATGGGCGAGGAACTCAGCGAAGAACTCGAATACATGCCCGCCCAATTGATCGTGCGTCAAACGGTGCGTCCGAAGTATGCCTGCGGTTGTGGTTGCGGCGGGATGGCCATCGCGCCGTTACCCGCGTGTCTCTTGCCGCAGAGCAAACTGGGTGTGGGCCTGGCGGTGCATTTGCTCTTGAGCCGTTTCGATGACCACATGGCCTACTACACCCTCGAACGGATCTTCCGCGAACGTCACAACGTGGTGGTCCCGCGACAGCAAATGGTGCAATGGGTCGACGACATCGCCTTCCTGCTCCAACCCCTCTACCGGCTGATGTTCGAGGAGATGAAAAAGAACCATTATTTCCAAATCGACGAGACCCCGGTTAAAGTCCTGGATCGGGAAGTGAAGGGAAAATGTGCTCGGGGTTACCTCTGGTTTTACGCCGTTCCAGGCGGGGATGTATTTCTCGATTTTCAAGATACCCGCGGCCGTAAAGCGCCCCACGTTCAACTCACCGGTTTTAGTGGAACGATCCAGACCGATGCCTATGAGGTCTATGATTCGCTCAAAAAGATTGTCCCCAACCTGGTCCGAATTGGTTGCGTGGCCCACGCCCAACGCAAGTTCCGGGCGGCCATCAAAGGCGGCGAGCGGCGGGCGATTCCCTTTATCATAAGGGGGCCAGCCGTGGGCCGGCGACGATGGCTTTTCATCGACTATCCAGACGCCGGTTGGCGCAGTGCCGTCATTTACTCATTCATCATCAGTTGTCGACGTCGGGGAATTAATCCCCAGACTTACCTCACCGACGTGCTCCAACGCCTGCCGGCCATGAACATTGCCCAAATCGCTGAGCTCCTCCCAGCCAACGGGAAACCAGCTCCCGCTCCCACGGCGTGACCTGAAAAATCTGGGCGCCACCCGTCTCGCCAGCTTTCGGGGTGCCTCCAAAGGGATGTATCTGGTTTACCGCTTACTTTCTATCTCAACGCCCGGCAACGCGTCGTGAGCGCCGATTACTCGGCGGCGGGTGGCTCCTTCACAGCGGGCAAGCCCCAAGACTGGTCGCCAACGCCCGTCCGGCAAAACGGGGGCTGCGATTTTGATTTAACTCCCGACGGGAAGCGATTGCTGGCATTGTCCATGCCGGCCGAAACGCTGGAACATGCCGTGCCTCGCGTGACCGTTTTGCTGAACTTCTTTGACGAATTGCGGCGAATGGTGCCGTTGAACGGGAAATAACTTACCGCGGAGCTTCGAGAATTCAAATGCCATCTACCCGTTGGCACGGAGCAGGTTGGCTATTGCCATGGACTGATTTCTTCATGGCAATGTTTGTCGTGATGGGCCTGGCGGGAGTTGCGGCGGGTGCAGGGGCAGAACACGGCCCGAGAGGGCTTGGCTTGTTGGGTGCGCTCGGCACGCTCGTGATTCTCGAAATGGAAGCGGTCATGATATTAATCATTCTCGTGGTCTTGAAGCCGCGGATGCTACGAACGTCACTGACCCAGGATTTCGTCAAAGCCTTTGACCTCGGTTTCATTAGGCAATTCATTTCCCTCACATGGATCGAACTGCTGCTGAGCGCCCTGTTCACCTGCGTGGCGAGCTGGTTCCTGGGGTTGGCGGGCCTGCTCGCCCTGTGCGTGGGCTTCTTGCTAGTCCCGGGATTAATTTATTTCATGATAGCCCACCTCGACCAGCAACTTTACCGCCTTTACCTCAGCCGGGGAGGGGAGCCCATCCCTTTGAGCCCAAAGTTAACCGGGACCGTGGGATCATGACTATCTCACCCGGCGAAGGCTTCAGACATCCGTGGCCATCGCTCATCAAGATGGATGCGGCGGTGAAGGCGAAGATCGATTCGCTTCTTGGCCAAGGGCGCTGACGCCCGATCCGTTCCGACGTGACCCAAAGCACAAGGGGCAAGGGAGTGATCCCTTGCCCCGTGAATTTTTATTCAGATTGTCGGCCTACGGCCCGGTGGAGTTGAACAACTCACCGCCGTCGATGGCGACGCTTTTGTCATGCGGCACCGACACCGTCACCACGCTGGAGCAACTGCCCTCCCAGTCGGCGGCGGTGAAGTGGATGTGATAGACACGGCCGTTGCCGGTGCCGGAGCGTTCGGCCCGCAACAGCAAGGTGCCGCCTTGGATGATCGCGTCGGGTCCGGTGTTACCGTCGCCGAGGCTGTTGATGGGCTCATCCTGCGTCACCGAGGTGATGGTGATGGTGTGGTTGTTGTCCGGATCCTTCACGCCCACGATGGAGATGGGCACCATCTTGTGGTTGGGCGGCCAGAGGCTGCTAATGCTCGCCTTGGCCGCGCTGCAGTCGGGCGGCGTGTTGCAGTTCAAGATCGTGTTGGTCGCCCTGTCCCTGTTCACGCCGCCGAAGCCGTCGTTGACGGTGAGTTGGAACACCAGCGTTTCGCCCGCCGGGCCGACGAACGGCGAGGTGAACGTCGGGGTCGCGGTGTTCGCGCCCGACAAGGTCACCGTCCTTCCGAACAACTGGACCCAACTGAAGGTCAGCGTGTCGCCATCGGGATCGATGCTGCGAGCGCCGTTGAGGACCACGGTCTTGGCTTCGCAGATCGTCTGGCTGCCACCGGCGTTGGCCGTCGGCGGCCGGTTCACCGGCCGGTGGCGGTAGCCGAAGTTGACTGTGGCGATCGTGGTGCTAACCGGGAGGATGACAAACGCTTCGCCGGGGGTGCTGAAAGGGCCAATCCCATCATCATAGTCGAACGTCTGGACGAGATCAGTGTCCGCAACGACGACCTTTACCGAATAGTTCCCTTTCTCAAGGCCCATGAACGTGTATCGCCCAAGTCCGTCGGTAAGGGTGCTATCGACAATGATGTTGTTTTTAAACAATTTAACGGGGGTGGAGGCCAGGCCCAACTCTGGGTTTACCCCACCGAGTTGTTGAACACCGTTGCCATCGGCATCCAGCCAGACAACGCCCGAAATCTTCGATTCTTTCAGCGCTTGAACGGGAGGTCTAAACCCGAAGTCAACGTTTGAATTGTCCTCGCCCGCAGCCAGGGTGACACTGCCAACCCCGGTGGTCTGAGTATAACCCACCGGAATTCCTCCGATCAAAACCGTATAGGTTCCAGGCGGCAGGTTCTCGAAATGGTAATAGCCAGTGGCGGTCACGTTGGTGGTTAACACGCCGGATCCAGGAGATGAGATCGTCACCTTTGCACCCGGAACGCCGACCAGGGTCTCATCTTGGGCGCCATTACCATTAGTATCGACCCAGACCAAGTCGCCAATCGAACCCCGTTTAAAACCAAAATCCACGTCATTGCGGTGTTGATTTTGCGCTAGCGTCACCAAAGTAGTGCTCGGATTCGGGACGGTCGCGCGATAACTGGGCACGCCCGAAGCGGTAACTTGATAGACGCCAGCGGGCAAACCCGTGAAGGAATAGAACCCATTCGAATCCGTAACTAAGGTGGCGTCGACGGGTGATCCTTGGCTGCTGACGGACGAGAGCACCACGGTCACATCGCCAAGACCAAGTTCTCCACTTTCCTGGAGGCCGTTGCCGTTGGTATCCACCCAAACTCGGTCCCCAATAGAGCCGCTACTGATCAAAGGAAGGGTGTACCCAAAATCAACGTCGGTAAGCACATCACCCGCGATGATCGTGACGCTGGCGGAATTCGGAGTGGTGATAGCGAGCTGCGAAAGATCATCACGATCATGAGTTTGCCGATAACCAGGAGGAGGTATCGCGGCGACGGTGTAGGTGCCCGCTCCGAGGACGGTGGTTTTACCGAAGGTGTAATAGCCAATGTCGTCGGTGGTGGTCGTCAGAGTGGTCGTGCCGCCCGTGAGTGTGACCACGACCCCGGCAATACCGGGTTCGTTGATATCTTGAACTCCATCGGCATTCAGGTCGTTCCAGACACGGTCACCGAGTTGGCCGCCGCCGAAATAGCCAAAATTTCGATCTTCGAAGACTGCGCCAGCGGGCAGGGGGAAAGAAGTTTTGTTCGGGCTGGAAAAACCGACGCCGGGCGTGGTATGTTTGCCGTCGTCGACATCGAAGGTCGGCAAGTAAAACGTCGGCGGGGCCACGGTGACCGTGAAACTGCTGCCATCGCCCAGAATTTCATAGAAGAGGTAGTTCCCCTGGCTATCGGTCATGGTGGACATCGATACCGTGCCCGTCGCGTTGGTGAGCGTGACCGGAATTCCCGCAAGGCCAGATTCCCCGGGGTCTTGAACGCCACTGATATTGGCGTCAACCCAAACCGTGCCACTGACCCGCGCAAGCGGCTTGGCGAAACCGAAATCGATGTCGGTTTTCGCTAAGGTGGAGTCAAGAAAGTCAGGGAGAAGGATCGTCGACCGAACGATGTTTGGGTCGGGTGACAAACCGAACAGGGAATAGGTGTGGATCGTGAACCCAGTCGGCGTCGCAACTTGGACCGAGTACCAAGGTTTCGAACCAATGTCTAAGGGGACAAAGCCCGTAAACTGGTACCGCCCGTTGGCATCTGTTGTTTGCGGAAAGGTGCCCGGAATGCCTACCGGGACAGGTTCACTGAATGAATCCGAATTATACAAAAGAGTGACCAGTTGACCCGGAATGCTGGGTTCTCCCGGATCCTGGATACCATTCAAATTGATATCGTTCCAGATCCGGCCAGCCAGAGTATAACCAATCGGCGTATAAGTATAAATTACGTAGATGTTGATCCCAGCGTCCGTTTTGATGTCCTGGGCGAAGTCAACATTTTCCAGGGCGCCGCCCGTAACCAGCCAGTTGCCGGTCGCGCTTGCGTACAAACTGATTCTGGCATTGCCATCACTACTGTTATTGATGAACTGGCTGAGGAGCAAAGTGTTGCTGGAATTAATGCTCACGGATTTCTGGTCGGTGCCCGTCTGCGGGAACTGTGAAATGCCTGAGGGAAGTCCGGGACCGTCGGCCGCATAGTTCAGGACGCCGTCGAAAGCTCCCAAATTTCTAGTGATGAGCACACGGGGTTGCGTGCTGACCAATGGGGCGCCAGGGCCGAGTAAGGGGTGGAGAACTACGGTCGCTTGGGATCCAAACACCAGCGTCCGAGGCGCCGACGTCAGATTTTCAATCTTGGGGGTCGTTCGCACATTGCCGACCACATCGATGCGGACTTGAGTCAAGGTTCCGAGATTATGGTCAAACATGGGAACTTTCAGTTCTTCATTGCTCCAGCTTACGGCTTTGGTGGAGATCCCTGCGACGTTCGTGATCATGAGATCGACGCTGAGGACCGTCGGAGAAGCAATGGCCATGGCTGCAGCCGCAACGAGCGACGAAGTCCAAGACCAGTCGATCCCCCCGGAACGGTTAGTTATTTTATTCATTTGGTTGGCTTTCACGGAAAATAGTAAACTCAAGTTTCGTTTTTATTTCGGTGGCACTTCGATTTCTAATTAACAATAATTGCACGAGAGATCGTTTTCTTTGAAACTTTTTTTCGTCAGGGCAAACCTGAGACGACTGTCCTCCGCATTCGGACCGTTTATTCAGCCGAATTGCCATCGCCGTTAAGGTCGAGATTCCTGGGCCTTTTAGATCCGGGCAAAAAAGCGGAAAATCGTTAGAGAATAACAATCGGACGAAAGCCGTCTTACTAACCTGCCGATGGAGTCGCCCGAACTCGTGGCGCTGACTTTGGTGCGGGTCCTTTTTAATTTGAACTGCACCTAGATCCTGCTTCAGTCAATAAAATGTCATGTACTCCGAGGGTCCGCGTGCTAGTCAGACTTGCCTCAAGGAAAGGAACTTCATCGTGGTGGTACTTGTCTTATCATTCAGCGGGTATTGTTTTAGAATGGAACGGTCCAGGGGCTCTGCGATCCCCAATCAGTCTGAGCAGCATCGGCGGGGTATGAGATCCGAGTGATCGTCGATGCGAACCGAATTTTCCCCGAGCTTATCGCGGCGAATCACCCGCTGAGGACCAAGATAACGGACAGGACCCTTAGGAGATTGAGTCGTCGATCTAACTATCCTGTATTAAGGGACGGTACAAATCCCACCGTTAGCCCGGTTGCGCCGCAAGCCGATCCATTACGGTCCGACCACCTGGCGGGTGACGGCCCAACTGAACACCAGTTACCGCGGCGGATCCTGGGCGGGATCGTCCATTACCCAGGTGCCAAAGACCACGTTGGGATTAGTCATCGTCCCATGGGCGTCGGGCAAGGCGCTGGCAAAGGACGGACCCGGCATCGACTTCGTAAAATCTTTGACGATGAAAACTCCAGAACACGGAGAGTCATCGGATTGGAAACTGATATTGCTTTGCCTGCCGAGCGTCTGGTCCGGACTATCCGGATCAAAATTTTGGGCACTGAACAATTCGTAGCCATTCCCACCCGGCTGAATAATAAAGGAAACTGAATAGGTGGATTTCGCGGCGGTCGTGTGCTCGGTTTGTTCGAGTTGGAGACCGTGGTCAATCCCTCCGGTGTTCCGGCCTGGGCAACGTTCCACCGCCGACGTGGATTCGTAGGTGGTACGATGGAAGTCACGCTGGACCAGTTCGCCGCCGACGCGGAGATCCACCGAGAAACCGATCTTCGGGGAACCCACTTCTAGCGACCTCTCGATGGCGCCGTCAAAGTGGGAGGAGTATTCGCTGGTGATGGTCGAGACGGCGCTGGATCCCGGAGCGCTAACAATATTGGTGGAGATCACGCGCGAGCCGGTTTCACTCATCGAAAAGGTTCCCGACCACACATTGGAAGAACAGAGATCAATCACCTCCTGGGCCTCAGTCTGGCTAATACAATCAAGCCCCAAAAGTGCGTCTTGTCGTTGCAAGCTGAAGACGGCTGCGATCTTTTGCTCGCCTTTCATTCCGCGCTCGCAGCATTCGCGAATATCGGCCAGACAGCTCTTGAAGATCGTGCAGAAAGGGATGTTGTTAATATCCGTGCAGTGATCGTTCGGGTCGGCGCCCAGCAGCTGCCGTTGGCGTTCCAAAGATAATGTGTTGAGGGTGAGCACCTCGCCAGGGCACAATGAAACCTTGAGCCACGGCGTCGAACAGCGTTCCCAGATAAATCCCGACGAACCGGAGATGCGACTCAGTATCAGGCCCTCAGCTCTGGTGGCGTATTTCTGTGGCTCCTTACCCACGGGTTTGATGAGGGGTGAGGCTGGAATCAGAAACTGATAACTACGGTCTGTTTAACCCCGCTCTCCCCGTCTCGCCTGCTCTACTCCCCCGCAATGTTCCCCTGAGCCGTGCCACGCTTATTTCACCAGCCGGAATAATCGGTTTCCCGCCTCCAGTGGGAGAGTCACGGGTCCCGTCATCCGTGGGCAGTGGTGTCAAAGGCGACCACACCGACGCGCCGAGGGAAGCAGTCTGCTGCAAACCGAAGGCGGTCTTGGAGGACGGCCAACAAATCTGCACCGAACCAACGCTCAGATGACGGATCGTCAATTCCGGGGAGCCGGGCAAGATCGTCTCCGAGACGACGGCCCAGAAGCCTCCGTCCAGGGTGAAGAAAACGGTTCTCATCGTGAAGGCAATCATGTCGGGAGCGATCGAGCAGCGATTACGGTCGAAAGCGTCGCGAACATGTTGTCTGTGCGTAAAAGGAGATACGCCCACTTCGGGAACGCAAGAACCAGTCCATTCAAGTCTAGCGCAGCCTGGCAGGGCACAATTGCGTCGCGCAAGCGGGATGTTGACCCCCTGCGAGGAACCTCGGCAAATCCGCCTTCTGAGCGCGCCGGACCAGCGGCGTAGGTGTCCGCAGACGCTCCACGCAACTGATAGGAATTTGAATTATCGAAGGTCCGCAGTTAAAGCGCTCCCAGATTCACGGGGTCTTAGTCACGTATTTGTCGACGATCCATTGCATGGCGGCCTTTTCCCCAAACGTTCTGACGCGATCCGAATAAGACAACCAGTCTTGCGGACTCATTGACGGTTGAGCAACCTCGAATTGTTGAGCGAGCGCCTGGGCGGCAGCGCGTTCGCGGGTCAGTTCGTCAAGGCGCTCCGCTACGCTCCGACCCGAGGCATCGAAGGGCTGGTTCGGATCCATGGCGCGGAGGGATTGACGTTCAATCGAGGCGCCCAAAAGCCGCGTGGTGAGCGTGGGGTCATCGGTATTGAATTCGATCGCCTGACCGAGATTGACCCCCAATTTTAAAATGGATTGAGCCGATTCCAAATCGCCTCCCTTTCGGTAGGTTTCGGATAAAGTGATCATGTCCTGCCCGAAATGGCTCAAGTCAACGAGCTGGGGAAGGAGCAGCGAGTGAGATGCAAGGACCTTCGCCTCCGCCTCGGGATAGCCGGCGGATCGGTAGGCCTCTTCCGCATTTTGTCGGAAAATCATGGAATAATCGGTAAACTCTGATTTTACTGCCGCCGATTTAAGCTCCTCGACTGCCCCGTTGTTTTCACCGGATTTAATAAGGTCCATGGCCTTCAAATAATTCGGTAGCGCATTATCCGGAGCGGACTTTTTAAAGGCTTCCAGTTGTTCCCGGCGTTGCGAAGGCGTTTGACTGCGACCATAAAGAGCGGCGAAATTGACTTGGGGATCGTCGGGATATTTTTGCAACGCTTCTTCCAAAAAAGCGGGATCACTGTTGGCCCGAAAAACGGCTAGAAGACTGGCTGCGCTCCGGCCTGTCTTTAAATAGTCCTCGATTTGTTGCGGTGTCAGGGAAGGCCAGTTTGTCGCGTTCAGAATTTGGTTGATTCGAGCTTTTTCATCATTGATGTCCGTGGCAGCGATCGGAAGGAATTTGGAAAGTAGAGCGGCCTTAATAGGCATCTCTGCTCGCACCGGCGGAACCGATTTCGCTTCCCCCGCGCTCGCCGGTTTTGCGGCGGTGGGTGGATATAATATCTTTCGTACGTTTAAAAGTCCGGTGGCGATAGCGAAGATCCCCGCCGAGGCAATCAATGATTTTTGAAATGTGGTCATAAAGAACATTTTAACGAAAAGCGCGCTGGAGGCCGGAAGCAGTAACGCGGCGTTGGTGCTCGACAGGATCGAAGCTGTTAAGCCAAGAGGGACTGCGTCAATGGCATGGACAGAGAGACTTGCGCTTAGGGCACCGGAGGTCACTGAAATGCCGCGTCTGGAAAAAAATCCGCGGACGCCTTCAATGGCTCGGGAGACCGTTTTCTGGGCCGCGTTTTCGGTCCCGCCCAATGCGATGCCGACCTCTCGCAGCGATTTGTTTTCAAAGTAGCGCAACACGAGCGCGGTTTTTTCAGCCTTATTAAGCGAGCAGATGGCTTCGTCCAAAATCGGTGCCAACTGTGACCAGTCCGCCTCGG
Organism: Verrucomicrobiota bacterium; assembly: GCA_043788645.1. Lineage (GTDB taxonomy): Bacteria > Verrucomicrobiota > Verrucomicrobiia > Limisphaerales > UBA9464 > CANIZL01. Next base: position 12,035 of record JAYVTS010000506.1, on the reverse strand, counting down.
GTGCCGCGTTCATATTCATGGATTGATAAACGATTTGTTCCCGATTTTGCCGACGCGCTTCGCGGCGAACGGTGTCGATGGCCTGACGGTGAGCTACCTGGTACAGCCACGCGCCGAGGACGGTGTCGGTTTTCAGGTGTTTGGCCAGTTGAGCCAGCTTTAGAAACGTGGTTTGTGCCACCTCTTCCGCCAATTCGGAAGACCGCACTTTGCGAAGAGCCGCCGAATAAACGAGCGCGACATGGCGACCCACCAGCTGGGCAAACGCATTCTCTGATCCATTTCGGACGTATTCGGCCAGCAACTCTTTATCCGAAGGAATCATTCTCTAAAAGCCTAACGCCGCCCGTCCCAAAATCCGCCAAACATTTTTTGGGGGTTTCGACGGTTCGGCTATCCGCCGAAAACAAAGCGCTGATGCCGTCGAATTGCGTTTTCCGATAATAGGTGGTGCGCGCAGCCATCGCACCCGTCCAGATGCGCTTTGAGGTAGAATTTATGAAACAAGGGACAGGCGAATTATAAAATTTCCCGTTGTCCGCGGGGCGGTCGTCAATGTCTAGAACCGCCCGTTCTTCCAGACTTCAAAGGACGCCAATAAATCCACACCCGCTTTGCCGGAGACCACATGCGCCAGCGCACCAATGAACTCAGGATGCGGATGTCCCGACTCGCGGGCGACACGAACGTTTTCATCCAACGGCCAATCGGGTGAATTCGCGCCGGACTCCAGAAGCAGCTTCAATTCCGCCAAGGAGTTGGGATATTGCTCCCAAACGTGGGCACAAGCGTAAAAGTGGAGTTCGCATTGGAGATCTTTTTGTGGCGGACCAACTGCCCAAACCGCGGTGAGTAGCCGCTCTCCATCGTCAGGTCGTTTCATCATGAAAAGCAACCCGGCGTAGTTGCCCAACGTATTGGCGTGCTTGGGGTCAGCCGCCAGCGCGCGCTGGTAGAGCGCCTCCGCGCCGTCGGGATCCTTGCGCACGTTCTTCAGAAAGTTCGCGTAGTTGCCCAAGTTCTCGGCGTCCTTCGAATCTGCCGACGCCGCGAGTTCAAAAAACAATCCGGCATCGTCTTGTTTTTTGCCTGACAGGAGGTTTGCAAGAATCGACGCGACCCAGGAGTCAGATGGAATTGTTTTCGCCAGGTATCGCCGGAGGTCTCCGGAGGATTCAGCCAAACAGAGTTCCAACAATTCCGCAGACACTAAACTAGAGATCGTAGATCGACCACCATCCAGCTTTTGCATTCTCTTCAAGTGATGGATCACCAGATCCAAGCGGTTGTCATCCGCAGTTTTTTTTAACGCCTGGCGCAATCTTGCTTCCGTCATCCCAAGCATGGCGAGCACCTCGCGCTCGATCGACGCATAGGCTTCATACAGGTAACCGCGGCTCCTTCGAAAGATGTGTGGTTCCTCCGTGAGAGCCAGCCTGGGATGATAAGGAATCTGGAGGGTGAGTTTGACGGGATCTCCCAGAGCTTTCGACAAGCTTTCGAGCAGTTCCTTTTCCCTTTGCTCGACCAACTCATCCTCACCGTTGGGCACGGGGCTCAGGATGACCCGCAATCCCTTGGGCTTGCTGCCTGATCCACGAAGAGTACGGAGGAACTCGCCAGTGCCCTCTTCATTCTGCCGGTTGAGGCCCATGACAATCATCAAGTAATCACCGAGATCACGGGTGCAGATGCCTGACTCGTCGGAAAACCCAGTCCGGCTGTCGATGAAGACGAAATCAAAGAGGCCCGCACTGGCGATGACCTGTTTGAACGCGGTAATGAGAGGCTGGCCCTGCCCTGCGTGGTAAAGGTGACCAAGATCCAATTTGTCGAGGTGCTCTTGATAGTGCCCGTCAAACTGGCCTGCTGGCATGATGCGCAGAATGCCTTCTTCGCTCTGTCGGATCGCTTCTGGAATGGTGTAAGGATACGAATATTTCTCCACGACGTCTGACGGACACAAAGCAAAAAGGTCCGCCTGCTCTCCCCGCGTGCAAGCATCCGTGAGGAGATCCACAAAACCGGGAAGTATTTGCTCGCCGCGTCCGGCTTCATGCCGCATCAGGTAGGAAATGCCCGGAGCTTCCAAATCCATGTCCAGGGCGAGGATGCGGAATCCACGGCCTGCCATGATGCCCGCCACATTCACCAAGGCCATGCTCCGACCCACTCCTCCTTTGAAGGAGTAGAAAGTGATGAATGACGCACTGTCCGAGCTGGTCGGGTCGAGCATGATCAAGCGGGCGGAGGCACCAGGCGGGCGGAGGCAGGGCGGGGCAAATACGTATTACCGCGGCGCGCGGCGAAGGCTGCCAGCGGCGCATCGAGAACTGAGTAAGCTACTCGAATGCGTTGACCCTACCGTCTGATTGCGGTCCAATACTGACATGACCACCGTACCCTTCGCGTCCCATTTCGCATCGCGTCTTCCGAGCCTGAGTTCGGGTCGGACCACGACCTGGATCAGTCGCATCGTCCTGCTCGGCGCAACGAGCATCGTCTTGGGTATTTTTTGGGACATCTCTTGGCACCGCACCATTGGGCGAGACACGTTTTGGACGCCAGCCCACTTGGCAATCCAGCTGGGGGGCATGCTCGGTGGTTTTACCGCCGGTTGGTTGGTGTTGTGGACGACTTTTTTCGGATCATCGGAAGATAAAACAGCCGCGGTTAAATTGTGGGGGTTCTCGGGACCTTTTGGCGCCTGGGTGACGATCTGGGGTTGCCTCGCCATGCTGCTCTCGGCGCCCTTCGACAACTGGTGGCATGACGCCTACGGACTCGATGTAAAAATCATCAGCCCGCCGCACGTAGTTCTAGCCCTCGGAATGTGGTCGGTAGTGGGCGGTTGCCTACTCCTTGTGCTCCGTCAGCAGAATTCCAGTGCTCGATCGTCGGTCCGCTCGACCGTCGACCAGCGGAACACAACTCGAGACCCGGCTTCCTGGTTTTACCTCTATGGTGCGGGTGTCCTGCTGGCGATGGCTTCGGTATTCCTGACCGAAGTCAGTTTCCCCAATGAGCAGCACACGGCGCGTTTTTACCAATGGTGCGCGGCCACTTATCCGCTTTACCTCGTTGGCTTAGCGCGCGCGTCCAGGTTTCGATGGAGCGCGACTCTCATCGCCCTGGTGTACATGCTCATCGTCGCCGGCATGGTCTGGGTGCTCCCGCTTTTTCCAGGTCACCCCAAACTCGGCCCGATCTATAACCGCGTTGATCACTTTGTTCCGCTCCCTTTTCCGCTCCTGCTGCTCGTTCCAGGGTTGGCGATTGATCTGATCCGCTTCGGAGTCGGCGCCGGCCGTGGTTGGAAACGCGACGTCGCGATCGTTCTCCTAAGTTCCGCTGCCTTTGTGATTCTGTTTACGCCGACTCAATGGTACTTCTCCAAATTCCTCCTCGGACCCTATGGCCAGAACTGGTTCTTCGCCGCTGATCGCCATTGGGGCTATACGGAACGTGGGGGCGAATGGCGCACACGGTTCTGGAATGACCGAAATCCCGTGGAACATTCACCGGTCGTCCTCGCTACGTTCGCCACGATGTGGCTCCGCGCCCTCGTCAGTTCGGCACTCGGACTAATACTCGGCAATTGGATGGCGAAAGTGCGCCGATGAGCGCCCTATTTCCAGGGCTTGCGGACCCACTCCCCGCCCCTTCCCGGCACGGTCGCGGCGTCCAAAATTGCGTCAGGATCATCGCTCTAATGTTCGGAATGGGATGGATAGCCGTCGCCCCGGTCGCCCACGCCCACATCGGTGATCAAACGGTATTCTTTGAAGGCCAGGCTGGCGCGTACCCGGTACGGATCGTCGTGCGACCACCCGGTGTCATTCCCGGGTTAGCCGAGATATCAGTACGCGTAGGAACCAATGGGGTAGAGCGGGTCACCGTGCTGCCGATTCGTTGGAGCACGGGACGCCAAGGTGCGCCACCGCCGGATGAGGCGAGGCCGGTGCGGGGTGAAACGAATCTATATAGTGGTGAACTGTGGTTCATGCGCGACGGGGCCCAAAGCGTCGAGGTGGCCATCAGCGGCACAGCGGGCGAGGGCAAAGTCATCGTGCCCGTCAACGCCGTCGCCACCCGCGTGTTAGGGATGCCAACCTTGCTAGGTTGGCTGTTGGGCCTGTTGGGCTTAGTTCTCGTCGCGTTCGCGGCGAGCATTGTCGGCGCTGCAGTGCGCGAAAGTATTTTACCCGCCGGCCTAGCCGCCTCCGCGCGGCGACGGGCCTGGGCGCGCGCCACCATCGGCATCGCTCTGGTCCTCATCGTCGGCGTTCTTTGGCTGGGACAACGCTGGTGGTCGTCCGAGGCGCGCAACTACCACACCAATCGTTTATTCCGCCCCGTCGACAGCACCGCGGGGGTCCGGTTCGAAAACGGCCAACGCGTCCTCACCCTGGAATGTGCCTTTTATCCGAAGGGCGATAACGGTCCACTGGTACCGGAGCACGGCAAGCTCATGCACCTATTTCTCATTCGCGAGCCAGGCCTGGACGTCTTCGCCCATTTGCATCCCCAAAAGCGCGATTGGAAAACGTTTGAGGCGCTGCTGCCGGAATTGCCGGCCGGAAGCTACCGCATCTATGCCGACGTCACGTACGAATCCGGCTTTACCGACACGCTCACCGCGAAAACCCAACTCCCGGCGCCCGAGAGTCCTGTCCCCAACGCGACCACGCCCACTGGTGACGCCGATGACACGTGGACGGTCGGGAAGTCGCTGCCCGCGGTCGGGTCGGATTTACTTCGGCAAACCAATACCGTTGCGGGCTATACGCTTGAATTAAGCGTGGACGCACCCCTCATTGAAAACCGAGATACGGACCTGCGCCTCATCGTTCGCGATGCGCTCCATCAGACCGCGCCACTGGAATCGTTCATGGGCATGGGCGGCCACTTGATCTTGCGACGCGACGACGGGACCGTCTTTACGCATCTGCATCCCAGCGGCTCATTCTCAATGGCGGCGCAACAACTCTTCGCCCTCCGCTTGGAAGGAAAAGCTCCCATGAAAATCGCGGCACCCGACCGCGAACCGATCTGCCAACTCCCCGCGATGGCTGCGAGCGTTGCGACTCGGGACGCGCTGGCTTTCCCCTATGCGTTTCCTCGTAGGGGTAACTACCGCCTCTGGGCCCAGGTTAAGGTCGGGGGACAGCTGATAACGGGTGTGTTCGATGTCCGCGTTGCCCCGCCCCGGTAGATGAGTGTTTCCGACCGACGAAGTCCCGGAGACTCGGACGCCCGGCGATGTCAGGGCCCTTTTTTTGGGGACTCGATGGCTGGATAACCGGCGCCGGCCTTTTCTGAATCCGGGATACCCGGCGCCGGAGGAACCCACCCGGCCAACAACATCACCCGCCGAAGCGCGTCAATCGTCTCGGCGGAAGGCTTGAAATTTCCGGGCCGAGGGCCTTCCGCGATTAACGAAGGCGTCCAGCCGATGGTCCAAACAACTCATCCACCTTGCCTTGGCTATCGGCGAAGGAGGCGAGGCGCACACCCACTTTGTCGAGTAGGGTTAAATGAAGATTGGCCAACGGAGTCGGCTTGGCATACCGGATGTGGCGTCCGCCCTTCATTTCTCCAGCAGCGGTAACGCCATCGTTGCCCCGACGCCTCGCAAGAACGTTCGGCGCGGCATGCACTTTTTGGCAATGAACGTCATAGTGCTTTCCTCAAGGTAAACGGGGTGCTGTTGACGATGCCCAGGACCATCGAAGAAAAACGAAACTCCTTTGCCTCCGCCTCGTGGACAATTTTGCGGACCGCGGGCGCATCGGTGAGTTCCAGGCCGCGACCGAGGGCAAAAGTGAGCAGCTTCTCGGTCAACGTGCTGACAAACCAATCGGGATGCTTCAGCAAACCTGCTTCGAGCCACGCCACGCCAGCGAACTTGCTGCCGTCGGGCAAGCCGCCCGTGACGTCGATCGGTTGGCCGTATTCGGCCAAACGCCAGCGGCCGATGGCGTCAAAATTCTCCAGCGAGAAACCGATCGGATCCGTGAGATTATGGCAGCTGGCGCAGGCGGCGTTGGCCCGATGTTCGGCGAGACGGGCGCGCATCGGCAGCGAGGCTGAGACCGTATTTTCCTTAAGGGGGCACGTTCGCAGGCGGTGGTGGTGGTGGTGTGCCGAGCAAGTTGCCGAGAATCCAATTTCCCCGCATCACCGGTGAGGTGCGCGTCGCGTAGGACGTCACGGTGAGCACGCTGCCTTGACGGAGCAGACCACCGCGCTCGCAGTTTTTGTCCAACACCACGCGGCGAAACTGACTGCCATACACATGGGGCACGCCATAATGCTTCGCGAGTAACGTGTGATCGGTCCTGAGCAAGTTGAGCACGCTGCGGTCTTCGCGCAGTAGATTCTCGAAATGCAACTCGGTTTCACGACGGAATGCCTGGCGCAAGTTATCGTCGAAATCAGGAAAAAGTCGAAGATCAGGCGTGAACGATTCCAGGTTGCGGAGCTGCAATCATTGCCCGGCGAAATTGCTGGCGAAATTCTCTGCCCGCACGTCGGCTAACATCCGGCGCACTTGTTTTTCCAGCACCTTGGGTTGGTGTAACTCGGCGTGTTCAGCCGCCGCGAGTAGTTCGTCATCGGGAAGTCTATGAGACTGCCCTTTAAATCGTGCGGGCCGCGGCGCCACAAAGACGGGTGGGAAGCAGTCGTCTCACAAAATGATGTAGCCTCGCTGGGCAGGCCAACCCGGCCAAAGTCGAAACCCAGTGAGGCGAGAAAGGCTGGGGTTGGGGAAAGCTCGGGGCAAGGACAGATATCCCAAGGTAGCACTTCGGCGGCAGTGGCCCAGTTCTCAGCCTTTTCATTGCCGCTCAGGCGATGTCACTTAGCATTCGGATTCATGACCAGCGCGAGCGAAAAATATGCCGCGTTTACCAAGGAAACGGGCACGCAGAGATCCTCAAGGTACTGGCAGCCGGGTTGGTATTCTCCAGGGCCGTTGCTGTGGTTGCTGCTTTTCCTTGGCCCCACGTTGCTCCAAGCCGGTGACAATGATTTCACGGCGCCGTCGCTGACGGTGACGAGCCACGCCAATGGCCAAATTGTGAATACCAAGACCATTCTCTTGCAGGGCACTGCCTCAGACGTCGGGCGGGGCGGGCATGGAATTCGGCAGATCATTGCTCGGAGCACGGTGGAGGGGGCCACCGCCACGGGTGACGCCACGGTCAATTGGAGCCAAAGTATTACCCTCAACGCTGGCCCCAACAGTATCAGTATCTATGCCTACGATAACAGCAGCTCACAGAATGCGGCGACCGTAACCCTCACGATTAATTTTCAGCCCGTCGACTCCCTGCCCCCCCGTCTTGAGATTACCAGCCACGCCAATGGCGCGATTGTGAACACCAAGACGATCGTGCTGGCGGGGACAGCCAGTGATTCGGGCTCGGGCGATAATGGTATTTCTTCGGTCTATTTATTTGGCACCCTTCCGGGTTCAACGACGACTGGGTTCGGCACCGTCAACTGGAGTCGGGAAATCACATTAAATCGCGGCGCGAATAATCTCTCGATCTACGCCTATGACGCCAGCGACGTAAACAATGAGAAATTGGTGAATTGGACGATCAACTTTCAACCCACGGATCCGCTCCCTCCCACGATTGAAATCAACAGCCACACCCGTGGCCAAACGGTCAATACGAGTACCATTGTCGTTTCTGGAACCGCGACGGATGCCGGGCGTGGGAACAACGGGATCGCTTCCGTCTACCTGCAAGGAACCTTACCCAAATTAAACTCGGCGGGTTCGGATACGGTTCATTGGAGCCGGAGTGTTGAGTTGTCACCCGGGGTTAATTACCTGACCGTCTATGCCTATGATCAGAGCGACGTATCCAATGTGGCGACTTTGGCCTTGGTCATTAACTTCCAGCCGGACGATTCACAAGCTCCCATCCTCACAATCACCAGCCACACGAATGGTCAGACCGTATTGAGCAGCACCATCCTTTTGGCCGGCACCGCCTCAGATGGCGGACGTGGCGATCATGGGATTTCTGAGATCTACGTCCAAGGCACCCTGCCGGACGTCAATGGAACCGGCAGTCAAGTCGTGAATTGGTCGAAAAGCATCGAATTGGCCCCAGGCAGGAATTATCTCACGATCTACGCCTAAGACCGCAATCAGTTTCGCAACGCGAACAGTCAAACCTTGGTGATTAATTTCCAACCGGGAGACACCCGTGGACCAAATCTCGTTCTTACCAGCCATACTGATGAAGAAACGGTCACCGGTAGCCCGGTCACCATTCCCGGGACTGCTAGTGACGCGGGCCGCGGGGATAACGGCATCTCCGCCGTCTATTTGCAGGGACGGATTGAAGGCGCGACCGCCGCGGGTGGCGAGCAGGTGAAATGGAGTCGCGTGGTTGAACTCACCCCAGGACGTAACTACCTCTCGATCGATGCCGAGGATAATAGTCCATTCCCCAGCCAGACCGCGCAGACGCTGATTTTAATACTTAAACCGAGCGATTCATTGCCACCCGCGCTTCAAATCACCAGCCACACCGACGGTCAAATTGTTTTTGAAGACTCGCTGACCTTGCGGGGTACGGCCAGTGACGCGGGTCGCGGTGATCACGGTATCGCGGGAGTTCGAGTTAATTTTGTCCGAGCCGACAACGATACCGCGACCGGTGCGGGCGTAGCGAATTGGAGCCGCAGCTTTGCCTTGAACCCCGGCAAAAACACGATCTATGTCAGCGCGCAGGATAATAGTCCGTTCCCGCAGGAAACCAACCTAACGATTTCCGTGACCTACCAGATTGGCGATTTGACTCCGCCCAATCTTACGATTGAGCAACCGCGCAATCAGATCACGGTCAACACCGCCTCCATCGTCGTTTCCGGGACGGTCAGTGATTCCGGGAACGGTGGTAGCGGCGTCACCGGCGTCACCGTCAATGGGGTCGTTGCGATTGGTGGAGTTGCCAACCAATCGGAGCTAGCGAAATGGACTCGCACCGTGCCCTTGGTCCGCGGAGCAAACATCATCTCCGTTGTCGCCAAAGATGGAAGTTTGAACCAGAATAGTGCGGCCCAGACGCTCACGGTAACGTATGAACCTTTGGAGGTGGATCCTCCCCTGCTCGAGATCACGAGCCATAAGAATAACCAGATAGTCACCTCCAGTTCGATCACTTTAGCGGGGACAGCCACAGATAGCGGGCATGGCAGCAGCGGGATTGCTTCGGTGACGATTAACGGAACCCGCGCCAACGGCGACACCGCGACGGGAGGCGGGACAGCCATCTGGACGCGAGTGATCAATCTGAATCTCGGAGCGAATATTATTTCTGTGGTGGCCCGCGATGGGAACGACAACGCCACCCCGTTGACCCTCACGATCACCCATGACCCGATTGATACTTTGCCGCCAGATCTAGTGGTGACGAGTCATCGGAAAGAGCAGACCGTGTCCAAATCAACCCTGGTCATCGCTGGAACGGCTTCGGACGCACTGCAAGGAGCCCACGGCATTGCCGATGTGACCGTCAATTCGCTGCCGGCGACGGGGGGATCTGCGGTGGGCGGGGCGACGGCTCAATGGACCCGCAGCGTCGAACTGAAGGTGGGTCCAAATATTATTTCCGTCGTGGCCCACGACGATAGCCCGAATCGGAACGCAGCGACACAAACCTTGACGATCACCTATGAACCCTTGGGGCAGACTCCCCCAGACCTAGTCGTCACGAGTCATCGCAATGGCCAGACGGTTCCAGGTGCCACGATCACTCTTTCGGGCACTGCCACCGACCTCGATCGTGGGGACAACGGGATTTCCTCGGTGTCGGTCAACAACCTAGCCGCCGCCCAAGGAACCGCCTCTTTTGGGGGAACGAACCTTTCGAGCCGAGGTTCGGCGGATATCTTCGTGGCCAAGTATGATTCTAGCGGTCAGCTCTTGTGGGCCAGACAAGCGGGTGGGACCAACGCCGATGCCGGTTTGGGGATCGCCGTCGATAGCCAAGGCAACTGCTTCGTCACCGGGTACTTCAGCAACGCAGCCGAGTTCGATGGACAGACGTTAAAGACGACCGGCTCTTACGACGTGTTTTTGGCCAAGTATGATTCAGCTGGCAAGTTATCATGGGCGACGACTACGGGCACCAGTGTGGCCGCGTTCGGCCGCGGCGTCGCGCTCGATTCTCTCGGTAACTCCTATCTCACCGGCGGTTTTCAATATCAGGCCCAATTTGGGGACACTGTTTTCCCCAATAATGAGTTCACCGATATTTTCGTCGCGAAATATGGGCCAAATGGGAAACTGATCTGGGCGAATCAGTTGGGCGGCGACCAGGACGATCTGGGCACCAGCATTGGGGTGGATCTGCAGGGTAGCTGTTATGTCACGGGCAATTTTTCGGGCAATGCGTTTTTTGGCGACGACCAGCTGACCAGTGTCGGGGACATTGACCTATTTGTGGCCCGCTTCGACACGGATGGAAAACAAAATTGGTTGACTCAAGCGGGTGATGCCGGCAAGACCCGGGCGACGTCTTTAAGTGTGGATCCGCAGGGTAATTGTTTCGTGACCGGCTACTTCGATCAATCGGTTACGTTTGGGGCAAACCTTCTCGAAAAAGCTCATTTTTATGACTTATTTCTAGTTAAATATGCCCCCGACGGAATGGTCCTTTGGGCCAGCAACACGAAAACGAGCAATGCCATCAGCGCCGGCGGAGTGGCCACGGATGCGATGGGCAATGCCTACCTGACCGGCTCTTTTTATGGAGGAGCGGAATTCGCAATTCTTACTCTGACCAACGGATCCACGGCGCAGATATTTGTCGCAAAATATGATCGCGACGGAAATTTTGTCTGGGCCAACCAAGCCGGTGGACCTTTGGATGACGTGGGTTTTGGAGTCGCCGCAACTGCCAGCGGTGGCTGGGTAATTACTGGGACGACCACGGGGCTGGCACACTTCGGCAGTAAGATTTTAAGTGGAGGCACCAAGCCTGATCTAGTGCTTGTCGGCCGTAGTGGGCAGGTCGCGGAGCATCCGATCAACTTGAGCGTTCATCTGCTTACTCCCGAGGCACTACAGCTTCGGTTTGTGAGTGATCACTGCACGAGTTATCGATTCCAAGGGTCCGTGGATCTGCGGCAATGGTACACCCTTTCGACAGCGGAATCCCTGGGCGACAGCGTAACTCATGAAGAGGCACTGAGTGGCAGCGTGCCTTACCAGTTTTTCCGGGTCGTTTCGCCTTAAAAGCCTTGCTGAAAAAGAATTGCCTGATCATCTGCGGGAGACGATTTAAGATTGTAGGCCGCGCTTCCGAGGATTGAGCGATTTCCTAGGTCGAGAAAACGGGCGCGGTTCCAAGATACTCGTTTTTGGGCGCAGATGAATCGGGTTCGGCTGGAGTTTTGGAATCGGCGGAGTCCTCGTTGACACTGGGTGAGTCCGTTCCAGAAGGCGTTAACTAGACCAATCATCGTCGGCGTAATCGTGACCTTTTCGCCTTTGCCAACCAGCGGTAACGCTACTCCCGGCTGAAAAAAGCAGCGATCACTTCTTGCGCTTTGATCTTGGTCTGAAGCCGTGGAGGCGTCCCACCTGGAACCTACCTCCTAAGGAGTCGTCCGTGCTCGGCTGGTGAGCACACTACTGATAGGAATTTGGTTCTGGACGTGAGCGCCAGTGAAGTGGGTGGGTTCGTGGGTGAAAGTCCCGCCGGTCAAGTTAGACGGTTCAGGACCGAATCACTGTACCCGGGATGAAGCCGCGAGGCCGAACCACAAGCGGGGTACGGATGGAACGGTCGGGTCGTAACGAAGGTAAACCTCATTTAATGGGCCTCGAAAAGCACAAATCCGGTAAGCCGAGCCGCTGCGTTCACGGCGAAGGCTGCCACGCAGTGTCATCAAATCGTCAACTGGGCGCTGTTGATTCCGGCGGGGTCAGCGAGGACGACACGACAGGACGAACCACCAAGATAAACTGGGAGAGCTCCCCTCGCGGGATGGCAACGTCTCAA
>JAYVTS010000505.1:0-5409 GCA_043788645.1 Verrucomicrobiota bacterium | reverse complement strand
TCCGGACCTGCCAATATTTTCGGGATGCCGGTGGTGCTCGATGGACAGGTGTTTGTCACAGGCGGCGGTGACTGGTTTTGGGGGAAGAATGCGGCGTGGTTAAAATGTTTCCAACCGCGGAATAAGGGCGATCTCGGGACGAATGCCTTAGTTTGGTCGAGCGAAGTGGGGCGACACACGATGGCCACCCCCGCCCTGGGTGAGGGGCTCGTCTTTGTGACCGACGCCTTGTATCATTTGCGGTGCAATGACGCGAAAACGGGGGCCACTCTTTGGACGCACGAACTCGGTGGCGAGCTTTGGGCCTCGGCGCTGGTAGCGGATCACAAGGTTTATGTCGGTACCCGACGAGGTGATTTTTGGACGTTTGCCTTGGGCCGGGAGAAGCAGGTGTTGAATCGAGTTGATTTGGGCGCGCCAATCAGCGCGACGGCGGTGGCTGCCAACGGAACTCTTTACGTCACGACGGCAAAAATGATTTTGGCCATCAAGGCGAACTCGCCTTGAAAATGCACGGCTTTCTCTGCGCGCCCGAGGATACACCGTTTCTTCAGGACGAACTTCGACGGCTCGGTGCCACTTCCGAGGTGGTGCTTCCCGGGTTGATCCGTGCCCCACTCGGCTGGGTCGGCCAGGCGCCGATTCTGGTTTTCGCCCGTCAATTCTTGCCCGACCTGGAGGTCATCACGGCCACTTCCGTTCGGACCTGGGCGGAGGCTATGGTTCAGCGGATTCTCCCCACCTGCCCGGAAGAGAAGCCCTGGCGCCTTCAGGTAACGCCCCGGTATCAAACGGTGAATTCGACCCACGCGGGCGAAAACCGTTGTCGGCTCATCGTGGAAGCCATGGACGAACAACTCGACAAAAAGCGCCGCAAATTCCGCCGACTCAGGCGCGACGATACCGAGCCGTTTCGTTCCGACGAATCGCTGGTCCAATTGCTCCTGACCCAACCTGATTCCGGTTGGCTATCCATCTCCCGAGCGCCCCAGCCCTCTGCCCTTCGTTATCGGGTGTCGCCGTTCTCGCAGGGAGAAATCCCAGTCGCCAGCGATCAATCAGCGCCCAGTCGAGCGTTTGCAAAACTCGTCGAAGCCGAACAACGGCTTGGGCGCAGCATCCGAGCCGATGAGACCTGCGTTGATCTCGGCGCGTGCCCTGGGAGTTGGAGTTACGTCGCGTTAGCTAGGGGTGCGTGGGTGACGGCGGTGGATCGAACTCCGGTTCGTGATGATGTACTGAAGAATCCCCGTTTGCATTTTCACCCGGGCGATGCGTTTACGTTTCGACCGGATCGACCGGTGGACTGGTTGATTTGCGATGTGATTGCCGCACCGGAGCGCAGTATGAAATTGATCCTCGATTGGGCGCGGGAACGCTGGTGTGGACACCTCATTGTGACGATCAAATTCAAAGGCCACGAGGAGTACGCGCTCCTCGACCGTTTGAAGCAGGAACTCCCGAGTGTGATGGCAGACTTTGGTATGGCTCGCCTCTGTGCGAACAAAAACGAAACTTGTGTCTTCGGTCGGGTCCGGCATTGACCCCGCCGCCCAAGCGGAGAAGTTGACCCTCATGTCAGTCCAATTCCAGCACGTTACTGCCGTGGCAAAAGCCAACGTCTATTTCGACGGGAAGGTGGTGTCGCATACCCTCCTCTTGCCCGACGGCTCAAAGAAGACTCTCGGGCTCATCTATCCCGGCAAATTCCATTTCGGGACGGACAAGGCTGAACGGATGGAAATTGTTGCGGGCCACTGTTCGGTAAAACTGGACGGTCATACGGCGATACCTACGTACGGTGCTGGTACCCAGTTCGAGGTGCCGGCAAAATCCGGTTTCGATATTGAGGTGAAGCAAGGTATTTGCGAGTACATCTGTTCCTTTATTGACTGAGCGGGTGAGCGGTGTGGATTTCCAGCTTGGGGAAAGCCGGGTGCGATCCGAGCAATATTCTTCTAGAACATGAACGGGCTCGGAATCGAGATTGGCGGCACCAAACTACAGCTGGTGGCCGGAACCTCCGAGGGAATCATGCTGGCGCGGCGACGGTTTGCGGTTGATCGAGCCCGCGGCGGTGCGGGGATTCGAGAGCAGATTGCGAGGGCCTTGCCCGAGTTAATCTCGGCCTATCGACCGGGTGCGATTGGAGTGGGGTTCGGTGGACCGATTGACTGGCGCAGCGGACGCATTGCGTGTTCGCACCAGATTGAAGGGTGGTCCGATTTCCCATTGGGCGATTGGCTTCGTGAACGCACTGGCTTGCCGGCGGTGGTGGACAACGATGCGAATGTGGCCGCACTCGGCGAGGCGAAATACGGGGCGGGTAGGGGAGCTGATCCGGTTTTCTTTATTACGCTCGGCAGTGGCTCGGGTGGCGGATTGGTGGTTGGCGGAAACGTGTATCACGGGGCTCCTCCGGGAGAAGCCGAGATCGGACACGTTCGATTGGATCGCCAGGGGACAAAGTTTGAGGATCGATGTTCGGGTTGGGCCGTTGATCGCCGGTTGCGCGAGGCTGGAGCGACGGATTCTGAGTCCTTCATTGCGAGGTCTATTCGCCAGCAAACTTCCGTGGGTGGTGAGGCGCGTCATCTGGCTGCGGCCTTGGCTGCGGGCTGTCCGGTGGCCCATCGGGTCTTCCGGGAAGTGGTGGATGATTTGGCCTTTGGTTTGTCTCATGTGGTGCAATTGTTCCATCCCGAGGTGATGGTGTTGGGCGGTGGGCTGTCGCTCGTAGGCGAACCCTTGCGCAACGCGGTGGTTGAGGCCTTGCCCAAGTATGTGATGGATTCCTTCCAGCCCGGACCCCGTGTGGTACTACCCGGGTGCGGTGAAGACTCCGTTCCCTTGGGTGCGCTAGCCCTGGCGGGATTGATTCCGGTTCCGTAAGCGTCTGACCCTAGCGGCGACATTTTTGCTTTCGACGAAGGGCGACCGTTGCCTCAGGCCCAGTGAGCGGCTTAAGTGCCATCGAAATGCCGACTGTTGGTGAACAGCTCCGAGGCGCCCGTGAGCGCGCCCAGCTCTCCGTGCATGATTTGGCCAACGCCCTCAACATGAAGGCGGACCAAGTCCGTGCCGTGGAAGAGAGCCACTGGAAATCGTTTGGGGCTCCGGTTTACATCCGGGGATTTGTCCGAACGCTGTCCAAACACCTGAAAATGGACGTGGCCGTGATTCAGGCCGAGCTGGAACTCGAGCTGGCGGCAACGGAAGACTACGCGGAGGCACCCAGTTTGATGACGCGTAAAAAAGGCCCGCTTGATTTCGTCATGCTCCAGCTTTCGCGTATCCGTTGGACGGTGATTTTACCGGTGTTGCTGGGGATCGGGGTGATCGGGGCCGTCCTGTATGGGTTGCGTCATACCTCTCAAAAATCGGCGACCGATGCCACTCAACATTTAGGTTCGGGTTTGTACACCGGCCGTCGCACCGTGGGAAATCTGACCCTGCCATTGCCGACCAATGTGCCCTCTCGGGGCGGGCACTAAGAAAAAAGGTTCGCTTGCGAGGGTTGCCCATCCTCGCCGAGTTCGCTCAGGAGACTTCGGAAACCCCAACGTCCGTACATTTCTCGCAGGCTCGGCTTTTGGGGAGGCTGCGGCGCGAGCGAGAGCAATTCTGGTCCTCCGACCAAATCGCATTTTAGCCCCACCATTTGCTGATTGCGACGGAGTAAGTCCGCGTTTTTCTGCACTTCAATCCGTAACCGCTCATGCTTAATGTTCGCGACACCCGCGAGCAATCCGTCAATCGAGCCAAATCGTTTCAGCAAATCCGTGGCCGTCTTGGCCCCAACCCCCGGAACGCCCGGTATATTGTCGACGGCATCACCCACCAGGGCGAGCCAATCGACCACTTGGGAAGGAAGCACTCCAATTTTGGCTTCCACGTCCGCGATGCCCCAAACTTTTTCCGATTTGTCGCTGGGATTGAAGAGTCCGACCCGTTCACTGACCAGCTGTTGAAAATCCTTATCGGAACTAGCGATCACGACCTGCCAACCTGCGGCCTCGGCCCGACGCGTGTAGGTACCGATCCAATCATCGGCCTCGACCCCATCCTGTTCATGGGTGGCCCAGCCGGCGGCTGTGAGCCACGTAGCGAGTTGGGGAAGTTGCGTCACGAGCGCATCGGGAGTCGGTGGGCGTTGGGCTTTGTAGTCAGGTAACACGGCGAGGCGCTCGGCGGCCAGACCGCCATCCCAAACCACCAGTCGATGGGTTGGCTTGAGAACCAGTTCGAGCTTCGTCAGCATTTTAACGAATCCGTAGAGGGCGTTGGTGGGAGCGCCATCGGGGCCGTTCAGAGATCGAATCGCGTAAAATGCGCGGTATGCGTAGGCGTGACCATCAACGAGCAGGAGCCGTGAAGACATGTCCACACGCTGGGGAATCATTGGCGGGGCCACCAAACAAAATGCGGAGCGATTCGGTGGGGCGGATAGTTCATACCTTGGAACCCCACGGTAGAGTGGCCCCGAGCCTCAAATGGCAAAATTCCAAGAAAGATCGGTAACTCGAGCTACGGTACCGAAGCCTCGAATCGAACGATGAACACTTTTACCTCAGTCGGTTCCATCATTGCCATTGGCCGGCGTCCGCGCGTGGGTTGCCCGAGGATGTGCTCGAAAAGATTTATCGCGGCAATGCGTTACGCTTGGATCAATTCAGAGAGGCCCATGCCGTTCAATCGTATTTTGAGGATTGCCTACAATTTTGCGGCGGACAGTTTCTCTTTTGAAAGTAACAACTTGAAGACTTCTTCATAGAGATTGAGCAATTCCACACTCATCCGGGCAACCTCTTGAGCCCGGTCCGGTTGAGGTTCATTTTGACTCGCAATTTTTGCCAAATGACCGGCATAGCTTAAGGCCTCGGTTTGCGTCAAAAGGAGGCTCAATTCAAATCGATCACCGCTTTGCCCTAGGAGTTCCTTCTTCCTAGTCTTGCCAATCGCCTCCCGAGTGGCGACTTCGCCCGGAGGGAGCCGAAGATCATTCAAATCAATCGAACGATCATGTTTAGCGAACTCCGACAACAGCTTGGCTCCTGCCCCCGAGGTGGACGCAATCCGTTTTACCAGCTCTTTTACGTCGGGATGTTCTCGTTTGATAAAACGCAATAGACTAACGTCTTTTTGCTCATCCAACAGTTGATAAAGGAGTCCGTAACAGTTGTTTCTGATCGAACTTACTCCTACGCCAGCACGGACCGGCTTGATCCTAGGCGACTGGCAGCCGACCAAAGCGCAAACAAATGAGACGATCATCAACCGCAAAATAAGCCGACCTATCATCATCATAATTATTTTCCTGACCGCTTTGATACCCGGTCTTTCTCAGTAATGCCCAATTAATAGCGCTTGGTCGGCTCGTTTTCCTATGGGGTGAAACCCTACCTAGAC
>JAYVTS010000504.1:0-26903 GCA_043788645.1 Verrucomicrobiota bacterium | reverse complement strand
TTATTGCTTCGCAACGATCAGCAACTGGGCCATGGATTTGTCCGGCTCCGGTTGGTTGGCAGCCGCTCCCCTCGGGATGGGCAGGGGGCCGTGGTGAAGTTGGTGGCGGGTGGGCAGACGCAATGGCGCACGGTGACGGCTACCCGTGGCTACCTGAGCGCGAGTGAACTGCCTGTGACCTTTGGACTGGGCGAGGCGACCTTGATCGATTCCTTAGAGGTGGTGTGGCCGGACGGAAGTAAGCAGGGGGTGACGGGGGTGATACCCGGGCGATTGACCGTGATCCAGCAGGCGCCGTAACCCCCTCCCTCCCGTCGAGAGTTATTTGCGCTGGATTGCTGGATGCCTTGACCCAACTCGGCTACCCGGCATCCTTCGGCCGCGATGAGCGAGTTTGATTCTTCCAAGGCGCTGTTGGGCGCCATTACCTTGCTGTTGGCGGGGGCTGCGGCCACGGCCACTTTTCTCGGCACCTTTCAAAAGGCGGTGCCGACTCCGGAATTGCGAAGGCTGGACGAGTTGGTGACGGCTCAGGTCAAGGCCGCCGGGGCTGCCCGTGTGGCTGCAGAAAAGGCGGGGGAACTCGCGGAGGCAAAGACTCATGAACTTCGTACCGCGGTGGCTCAGGCGGCACCCCTTTCGGTGAGCGCAGAAGGACACGGTGAGGGCAAAGCTTCTGCGGCGGGTCGTGCGGTCAAGGAAGAAGCTCACGCCGCGGCATCCATTGCGGATCCAGCCGGGGGAAGTGGTTTCAAGGCGGACCTATCGAAGCTACCGCCCGCCGCCGGAGCGGCCCATGTGAGAGGGATCGTGGCCTTGGGCGGAGCGCGGCCGCCGGAGAAGGTGCTGGTTCCACTGAAGACGGACGCGACCTGTGGCAAGCTTTTGAGTTCAGAGCCAATGACTCGCATCTGGGTGGGTGAAGGGCAGGGGCTGGCGAATGTTTTCGTCTATATTAAAACAGGTCTCGCCGGGAAACAGTTTCCCGGATCTCCCAATAAACCGGTCGTGGATCAAAAAGGTTGTCTCTACGAACCGCTGATCGTCGGGGCGATGGTTAACCAAGTGGTGGAGATTCGCAACAGCGATCCCGTACTCCACAATGTGTTGTTTCAAAAATCGAGCAACGGCAATCAGACGTTTAACCAAGGTCAGACCGCTGGTTCAAAGCCCCTTGAAAAAACCTTCAGCAAGCCCGAAGTCTTGATCAAGCTCGTGTGCAGTGTACACCCTTGGATGTCGGGATATGTGGGGGTCGTAGAGCACCCGTTTTTTGCGGTGACGGATGCGAACGGTGTCTTCGATCTGCCGACCGGTCTACCGGCGGGCAAATACACCGTGGCGGCCTATCACGTCAAAGGCGGCGAGGTCACGACCGAGATCCAAGTCGGACCCGACGGTTCGGCGGTAATCGGTTTGGTGGTTCCCGTGAAGTAGCGGTTCCGCGGGCTCATTCCTCGTGTACAAAAATCGAGTGAAAATCCGGCAGGTAGGCCAACGAGATAGAGGTCTCATGATGTTCGGGTTGGGTTCTCCCACAGGAACTCAAGGAAAAACCTCCACTTTGCCGGCCGCAGTGGGAAACTTCAGAGGTCGGTCCCACGGGGTGGATCGAGGAGGAGGGCAAGCGCCCGCGCCCGCGCCCTCATCCGAGCACCGGCAGGGAACACACCGGTCAGTTTGGGCTTGCGATTAATTTCGCAAGCCGTCGACTAAAGGCGTCCGCAGCGGTTGATTTGAGGTGCAATCGTTCCCGAAAATCTAAATCATTCGGAAACCAGTCGTGAGCGTCGACGTACTCCACCCCTCGCTGCGCGAGATAAGTACGCAATCGAGATCGGTACTGGCTCCATTCGGGCATGGCATAGAATCTTGAACAATGTTCTGGAGTCATCGGCATTTCGACAAAGACGAGTCGGATTTGGTTGGAATGACATAGATCGATGCATTCTTCCATCGGGTCATTGAGCCGAAAGGGACGTGCCATTTCCTCCCTGAGGACGCCGAGGAACTTACTGGAGTTGTCGGCTTCCATCGCTTTGAAGTCTTCTTCACGACCGAACTCACCATGTTCCACCGGGGGCAAGCCGAGTTCGCCGAGGCGCCGACGCTGAATTTCCACTTTGCCCCAAAGAATGCTTCGTTCCCGAAAAAGCGGTAGGTGCCCCAGCAGGCGTATCAACCACTGTTCCCACGGCCGATTCGGGGCGAGATGGCGGGCCGCGGTCGCGGTCTCCGTGTAGAAAAGGAGGGTCTGGTTCCCGAGAAACTCTCGCCAATTTCCCGGGTCCTGGACGGTTGCGGTGCAATCCATGAAGCCCCAAATCGCCGTCTTGATTTCTGGATGGCTTGCCAGCGTCGCTCGTAACATGACGAGCGAGTGGACGGGCGCCGTCCCGCCCATTCCGGCATTGCGGGCGCGCAACGGCGCTCCGACTTCTTGCGCACCCGACTCAAAAGCGGATGGGGCCAACGCCGCCGCCATCAACGAATTGCCGAAACCCAACACATCGACCCGTCCGGGTGCGCTCAGCTTCCGCAAAACTTGCCGCGGAACAGTGTTGGCAGCGAAAGCCGAATATAAAAAGTTTACTGCGGTCAGCAACAACGCCCCGCACAAAAACGCAAGGAGAAGACGGCGCGGAGTCATGGCTCAAAAATCAATGTAAATAAATCGGCTCACTTGGCCGCAAAAGATCATGATCACGACCGAAAGAACCGCCCACCACACTCCGTAGCCCAGCCAGCCGGGAAGCCACCGAGGCGAAGGAAACGGCCGTTGATCGAGACTGCCCCCAAGGAATTCCAGGGTGGCCTTGAGAAAGGAAAGAAGGCGCATGTCGATAAAGTCCTTAGCCAAATACCAAGCGTCGAAAGAAAAGCCCGGCCGTCGGCAAATCCATGGCGAAAAAAGCCCATCCGATTTGCACACAGACAAAGGTCAGGGCCCAAGCCGCGACCGAACCAACTGCGCTCGGTGGAGAATCGTTTCCGCGAAAAACTTTCCAGACTCGATGAACGATTAAGAGAAATCCGTGCCAGGCACCCCAGGCCAAAAAATTCCAGCCCGCCCCATGCCACAAGCCGCTGACCAAGAAGGTCACCAGCACATTGCCGCAAACGCGCGGCAGGCCACTTCGCGAACCGCCCAACGGCACAAAAACGTAGTCCGTGAGCCAGCGGGTCAGTGACATATGCCAATGCCTCCAAAAATCTGCAATATTCGTGCGGAGGTATGGCCAGTCGAAGTTTTCCTTCACCGACAGGCCGAACAATCGCGAAGACCCGATCGCGATGTCGGAATAGGCGCTAAAGTCGAAGTAGATCATCCCACCATAGGCGAGCAGCCAGACTGGCAAAATCCACCGAGGCGCCACGGCAATGTCCGTCGAATTTAAATGATGGGTGAGGGCCGTCAGAAAATCCGCCAAGGCAAATTTCTTGGCCAATCCGGCCAGGATTCGGGTCACGCCCCGAGCGACATCTTGCGGCCAATCGAGCGACGGTGAACGGAGCGCCGGCAGAAAGTCTTGATAGCGTTTAATCGGCCCGGCGACCATGGTGGGGAAGAAGAGAATGAACGCGAGGTACTCCCAGAACGTTCCCGTTTCCGTACGTCCCGCTCGACGGTCCTGTGCGTAGTGGATAAACTCAAAGGTAAAAAACGAGATACCCAACGGCAAAAAGGCCCCCCCCCAATGCCATTGATCCGCCCAGGGAGACGGGAGATTGCCCACCGCAAAATTCCAATATTTGAAGACACCCAGGATCGCCAGCGCCAGGACCACCCCGGCCCAGCACCAGCGCGAACCCGGCTGATACCAGCGCGAAATAACCGATTCCCAAAGGAAGAAACCCAGGCACGCCGCGCCCAGCCAGCCACCGACGGTGGTTACCGAAAACCAAACAAAAAAAAGACTCCCAAAAACGACACACACCACGGCACGGCCGCGGGGTGGGACACACCTGAAGCCGAAAGCGGCGGGAATCAAAAACAGGAAAAAGTAACCAAATGTATTAAAAATCATGAGGGTTTCGCCCCGCTCGTGAGGCGGTCGTCCCAAACCGGAATGGAGGTCCGACAGATCCGGCATTTCTGATAATTGGTTTGGACGCTTCGCGATAATTTTTTTTGAGCAAAATTGGACCCGCCGAGGCGCGCAAACTCGACCTGCAAGGGTCCCGTGAACGGTCACCTCGCTGAGAAACTAGGGGTGACCGATCCCACCGTGGCCGCCGTCCTGCATGGACAATCGCCTCGTGCCCGGGCGGCTGACCTGATGCGCACGACCCGGGTCCGCGACGTGGCGTTTCGGAAGCGACTCCTCGAGGGGGGCGCCACCGCTGTGAGTGAGGCCCTGGATCCGTTAATAGAAGCCTTGCGTCAGATCGATGTCGTGGCTCGGGCCGCCCGGAAAATCGCTGAAACGGCGGAAGAAACAGTGAAACAGAGCCAAGCCGAAATTGCCCGCGCCCGCTTTGCCCTCGACGGCGCGAACACTTATCCCGACGCCACCTTTACGCTCCGACTCTCCTACGGGACGGTGAAGAGTTATGTTGAAGACGGTCAAACGATCCCGGCGATCACGACCTACGCCGGACTTTATGAACGTTCAAAACTGATGGGGGGACAACCGCCGTTTGATTTACCCCCGCGTTGGGTCAAGCGGAAAAATGCGCTCGATCTCAAGACGCCGTTTAATGCAATCGCAACCCACGACATTATCGGTGGAAATTCGGGCAGCCCGGTGATTAATCGTGCGGGCGAATGGGTGGGCATTATCTTTGATGGCAACCTCCCGAGCCTGGTGCTCGACTTCGCGTACGAAGATCAACGGGCCCGGTCGGTTTTTGTGCAAAGTCCTTCGATTACGGAGGCGTTGATCAAGATCTACGACGCGAAAGCACTGGTACGCGAACTCCTGTCCGGGCGACGCCACTGAGGAGCCGTAACTAGATTAACGTCCTCTCTATCTGGGCCTGCTCACCGTGGGCTTCGTTGCTGCTTCGGCCCAGCTAATAGACCCGTAAGCGGAACCAGGGAAAGAGCACTTCGCACAGGACGACCACTAGGTACGTTAAACTAATCACTGCGTTGAGCTTGAAAAACGCCGTATTGATTTCTGCGGGGGTGCGGTTGCGGGCGAGCAAATGTTCCATCAGTAGCAACGAGAGAATGAGGATAAGTCCTAGCCAATAAACGAGGCGAAAACCGCTCAGCAACCCGACCAGTACGAAGAGTGCCCACGTAAACAAATGGGCCAGGAAAGCGACCCCTAAAGCGTTTTGAGGTCCCCACCGGGTGACGAGTGACCGGAGCCCGTGACGACGGTCAAACTCATAGTCCTGAGTCGCATAAATCGTATCGAAGCCGACGAGCCAAAGGAGCACCGCCGCGGCGAGGCTTAACGGAACATAGGCGCTCCTGGCCAGCCAGGCCCGGTTCGTCCAGGCACTGGCCGCATTGGCCAAATCGGTCGGATTCGTCTCCGGCCAAAATTGGAGGGTCCCGGTCACGGCCAACCACGCGCCCACGGGAGCCACGGCCAAGGCGATCCCCAGCCAAACCTGGGTGAAATCCGTGAACCGTTTGGTGACGGAATAGAAGCAGACCAAAAACAGGGCTACGGGCGAGAGCCAGAAGCACAGCGGGTTGAGCGCCCACGCAGCGACGACCAATGCTCCGCCACTGAAAAGGCACAGTGCCCACGCGCTGCCGAGGGACAACGAGCCCGCTGGCAGATGCCGGTTTGCGGTTCGCGGATTGAGCGCGTCCAACTTGCGATCCACGATCCGATTAAATGCCATGGCACAAGTTCGGCCCCCCACCATCGCCAATAACACCAGTGCCAACACTCCCCCCCCGGGCCATCCGTGGGTGGGGCGGGCGGCCAAAACCATGGCGGCCAGCGCAAAGGGCAAGGCAAAGATCGTGTGGCTGAACTTAACGAACGAACCCCACTGGAAAATAGTACGAAACAACGAACGTAACATCGGCGTGCCTATTCTGGCTCATCTTGCCAACGATGCACGAGGGAGTGGGGCACGCGAAGATGATCGAGGACTCGAGCCACCACGGTATCGACCACCGCTTCCACGGTCTGCGGGCGGGTGTAAAACGAAGGGTTCGCCGGTAGGATGAGCGCACCGGCGAGCAGGAGGAGTTCAAAGTTCTTGACGTGAATGAGTGACAACGGGGTTTCGCGCGGCACCAAAATTAAGGGGCGTCGTTCTTTGAGCATTACGTCGGCACACCGAAGTAACGCGTCACTGCTCAAACCGTGGGCGATTCGACCCAGGGTTCCGAGACTACACGGGATCACCACCATGGCATCCGGCGGATTGGAGCCGGATGCAAACGGCAGGCTCATCGAGCGAGCCCCATGTTGTTGGACCCCGTCCCGGAGGCGCAGGCCCCCAAGCAATTCCTCGGCTAGCACCGCGGGCGCGTACGGGCTAAGAATCACATGGACCTCATGAATCGTCGGATCGAGTTGATCCAGCAACCGCTGAGCATAGAGACATCCGCTGGCTCCGGTGATGGCGATGAGCAATCGCATAGTCGGCTCACAGTGGCACCCGTTCGGGCCTAGGCGAATGACCAAATGTGCTTGGCAATCCTGGGCGTCCTTCGTCAAGCTTCCGGTATGAATCCATACTTTTCTTTGGTGGAGACTCACGTTCGTTTGCTCGAGGAGGGACGGACACGGCCCCTGGGCGGTTGGGTCCACGCAGCCACGCCACCGGCACCTCCTTCGGCACCCCGAGTCCTCATCTTTAGTCCGCACCCAGATGACGAATGTATTGTCGGCGGTCTACCGCTACGCTTACAACGGGAATCGGGTTGGCAGGTGGTGAACGTCGCCGTGACGCAGGGCTCGAAGGTCAGCCGGCAAGCGGCCCGACTCAGTGAACTCCGTGGCGCGTGTGGCTATTTGGGCTTTGAACTCGTGACCCTCGGCGATCATGGTCTGGATCAAGTCACCGCCCAAAGCCGGACGGCCGATCCGGTTGGCTGGTCTGCTAAAGTAGAGGCCATCGCGCAGGTGCTGCGGCAGCAGGATCCCCGCGTGATTCTTTTTCCGCATCAAGACGATTGGAATGGCACTCATATTGGGGTGCATCACTTGGTGCTGGATGCGTTGGCGTCACTGGATTCGGACGTACCGATCCACCTCATCGAGACCGAATATTGGGGACAGAACTATCAACCGAATCTGTTGGTGGAATCGTCCGCAGCAGAACTGACGGATCTCATCACGGCGCTGAGTTTCCATGTGGGCGAAGTGCAACGGAACCCGTTTCATCTCACCTTGCCCGCTTGGATGGCGAACAATGTTCGGTTAGGGGGCGAAACCGTGGGAGGACAAGGCGCGGCGGCACCGGATTTTCCGTTTGGAACGATTTACCGTTGGCGGCAATGGCGGGGTGGCTCGGTGCAGGAAACGCAGACCGGGGGTCGGGTCGTTGCCTCGGGTGATTCACTTGGGGAATTGTTCCGGATCGAACCCAGCGCCTAAGCGGTGAGCGGGGACTGAGGGGGAGTGACCGGCGTAGGATGGTCGTCGTCGGCCACCGCTCCCGCCGAATCGAACCGGGCGATCTCGGGGATTTTGGCCGCTTCAAACACTGCCTGTTTTTTAATTTTCCTACCCGTCCGGGTCCGTACCTTCGGCGATCACATGGCGTTGCAGCTTTTCAACACGCTCAGTCGGCAGGTCCAGCCGTTCCTCCCGCTTTTTCCGGACCACCGCGATTCAGCGGGGCGGCCGATCATCGGCCTATATTGTTGTGGCCCGACGGTTTACGACTTTGGGCACATTGGAAATTTTCGCACCTTTGTCTTTAGCGACTTGGTGCGGCGCCATCTCGAGTTTCGCAATTTCGCCGTCCGTCATGTGATGAATCTCACGGACGTGGAAGATAAAATTATCCGACGAGTTCGCGAGCAAGGCACCACGCTCGCAGAATTTACGAAGGGCTACATTGATGCTTTTTTGGTCGATCTGGCGGCGCTTCAGTGTCGGCCGCCAGACCATCTTCCGCGGGCGACGGAATATCTGCCACAAATCATCGGACTCATTCAGCAGCTCGAACAGCGTGGGATCGCGTACCGAGCGGCCGACGGGTCGGTCTATTTTAGCATCGACCGATACCGCGGATGTGGTTGCCGGTATGGTCAATTGGTTAACTTGAGCTTTGACGATCAACGCCGCACGGAGCGGGTTGCCAGCGATGACTATGATAAGGACAACCTCGCCGATTTTGCGCTTTGGAAGGCCCGTGTACCGGACGATGGCGCGGTGGCCTGGGATAGCCCGTGGGGAATGGGGCGGCCGGGCTGGCATATTGAATGTTCGGCGATGAGCATGGCGTTGTTGGGGCCGAGCTTTGATCTGCATTTAGGAGGTGAAGATCTGATGTTCCCGCATCACGAAGACGAAATTGCCCAAAGCGAAGGAGCGGCGATGCAAATGCCGGGGCAACCATTTGTCAAGCACTGGTTGCACGGCGCTCACCTTCTGGTGGAAGGGAAGAAGATGAGTAAATCGTTGGGTAACTATTTCACTGTGCGCGATTTGCAGGCCAAAGGATTCGGCGGGCGAGAGATCCGAATGCTGCTACTGAGTGCCCACTATCGAGAAACCTTTAACTTTACTTTGAAAGGGCTGGAAGATGCGCGGGCCGGACTCGATCGCATTGACGAATGCGTCGCTAAACTTCGGGAACTCGCGGGAAACCAGGGTGCATCGGGCGGCGCGGCGCCCGGGCTCGTGTCTGCCTTCGGTGAAGCGTTGGATGATGATTTGAATGTGTCGAAAGCTTGGGGCGTGGTTTTTGATTGGGTGCGGGACAGCAACCGGGCGTTGGCCGCCCAGGAATTTTCTCCGACCCAAGCCGCGACGGCATTGGTGGCCTGGAATGCGGTGGATGCAGTTTTTGGACTCGGTTCCAAGCCGGTGAACGAAGTTCCGGCTGCGGTGATGGCGTTGGCGGATGCGAGGGTGACGGCGAAGAAAGCAAAGGACTTTGCCCGCGCCGATTCCCTTCGCAATGAGGTAAAAGCCCTGGGTTGGTTGATTGAAGACACCGCCACGGGGCCGAAGCTCAAGCGCGGCTAGCCCGTGGCGTCAGCCATCGAGGGGGTATTTTCGCACACCCAGCCATTGACCCATCATGCACCAAACGAAGCGTGGGTTGTTGGTGGCGTACCGTTTCCAAAGTCGTCTTGGTTCACAGGCCGTGCGGTAGAGCCATTCAAAGCCACTGCGTTGAATCCACCGCGGGGCTTGGGCAACGCGGCCCGCATGAAAATCGAAGGCCGCCCCTACCCCGAGAAGGATCTGAGCGTCGAGCTTGGGCGCGTAGGCCGCCATAAAGCGCTCCTGTTTGGGAGTGCTGAGGCCCACCCAAAAGAAGTCCGGTTTCACGGCGGCGACCTTTTCCGCGAGTTCCTTGTCCTCGGCCTCAGTGAGAGGGCGGAAGGGGGGCGTATAGGTGCCGACGATGCGGACCCCGGGGAATCGGGCTTCTAATTTCGCCTTCAATTCTTCCGCGACGCCCACCGCGCCTCCGTAAAAAAAGTGGGTCGCCCCCGTTTGTTGGCTCCACGCCAAGACGTGTTCCATCAACTCAGGACCGTAGACCCGAGATATTTCCCGGTGGCCTGCCAGTCGCCCGGCCCACACCATGGGCATGCCGTCCGGAGTGGTGAGCAGGGAGGCATTGTGGATCCGACGGAGGTTGGGATCGGCTTGGGACTCCATCACGCCATGGACCCCGGTTACACAGACAAAGCCGCGGCGGCCCTCGGTCACCGCTTGGGCGAGGAGGGTGACGGCCGACTTGAGGTTGAGCACGGAAAGGCCAACCCCAAGGACATTGACGCGTGGGGGTAAAGTCACAGGGGTGAGAGGTTGCGGGTTCAGCCGGGTCACGCAATCTTCGAGTTCTGCTTGCTGATCGGCGCTCGGACAGGCTCTTTAGACGGGTCGTTTACCGATACCGATGGTTAAAGAACTCCGTCAATTCTGGGACAGTCTGCCACACAAGCTGGCGGTGGTGATTCTGCTCGCCGCCTGGGTGGCGCTGTTTGAATACTTTGGAATGGCCCAGCTGTATTGGTTGCCCACGCCCTCGCTCTTCAAGTTCGTCTACCACGTCCTTTTGGAAGCCGCCAGAACGGATATGGACGATCAGCTAGGGCTTTGGATGCCGTGGCTTTTTCTTTTTTTTGTCGTTTATCGTCGACAGGAACTGACGTTGCGGGGACCCGGGCAGCCCAGTTGGGTCGCGGTCGGGTTGGTCCTCGGCGCCCTGGCCCTGCATTATGTGGCGTACTTGGTGCAACAACATGGGATTTCGTCGATTGCCTTTCTCGTCGGTGTCTATGGTCTGACCGGCGTAATTTGGGGCCGTGAATGGCTCCATCGCAGTTTTTTCCCGTTCGTCATCTTGGCCTTTATGGTCCCAACGGATCAGTACCTAGAAATGCCGACGTTCCGTCTGCGCCACTATTCGGCGACCGCCGCGACCTGGATTGGGCAAACGGTCTTCAATCTCCCGTTGCTGCGGCAGGGCACGATGGTTTCAGCGACAAATGCCAAAGGAACACCCCTCTTTCAATTCGACGTGGTGGCGGCGTGTAGTGGGATCCGCAGTCTTAAAGTGATCCTGTTGTTAACCGTGATCTTCGGCTTTCTGCAATTTAAGTCGGCTTGGCGTCGGTGGGTAATTTTGGCCTTCGCACCGGTCTTTGCTTTGTCCGGAAACATTTGCCGACTCGTCGGCACTTTTATCGTGGGCGAGGCGTGGGGTCAACGGGTGGCTTCCGCCTTAGAATCCAAACTGGGATTCATTACGTTCGGGGTGGCTCTCGGTGGAGTGGTGCTCGTGGCGAGGTGGCTTCGGGAACCCGCGGCCCCCCAAAAACCAGAGGATACCTCTCCGACTTTGCTTCCTGCGTCCCACCCCGTTTCATGAAATCGCCTTTTTTTCGACCTTTTGTGGCGACCCTGGTGTTGATTGGTTTGACCGCTGGGCTGTTGGCTTGGCGCGGCCCCATGCAACGGCTGGCCCCCGCGGGAGTCAAAATGCGGCACGATCCTCTTTTGGGCGGAGTGGAGGCGCTACTTCGAACCAATGCGGTGGCGATGCCCGATCACTTAATCGGGTATGAGTCCGCAGCCTGGGATGTCGAACCGGTCGAACTCGCCAACTTACCGCCCGATACTGGCTTTGGCCGACGAGTCTATTGGGATGATATTGATCGCTTCAAAGCCGTCCTCTCCGTGGTGGTGATGGGCACCGATCGAGCGAGTCTACATCGTCCCGAGCTGTGCCTACCGTCACAAGGCGTGGTGATAACTCAGCGCAAGACCATCCAATTGCCAACGAAAGAAGGCGACGTCGAGATTCTCCAATGCTATGGCCAAGCGCCGCGGAGAGGGGACGGCGGTTCGGCCCCGGAAAGTGCAATTTTTGCTTACTTCTTTCTTGCCGCGGATCAACAGACATCGTCTCACGCGACTCGGCAGTTGATCTCCCTGCGAGACTTGGTGATCCGTGGAGAAATGCCTCGCTGGGCGTTAGTGACCTGTTATGCGCGCTCCCGTCCGGGCGAAGAAGATAAGGAGTTTGATAAAATGAAACGCTTTCTAACGGTTGCTCTCCCGGAGTTAAGAAGCTTCAAGTCTGACGCCAAAACAAGTAGGCGCTAACCCCAATCTCCTCGCTGATTCCGATCAACGATCAGCTCCCCCTTTAGCCCGTGTTAAGACGCCGCCGCCAGTTACAGACGCAGGTTCAGAAATTGTTAGATGGGATCCTGTTTGGGATCGCCTTCTGGCTGGCCCATTGGCTGCGCTCGTTACCCGTATTCGACAACGCCGACAAGATCGGCGAGTTCAGCTACTACGCTCCGTTTTTGCTGATGGTCATGCCTCTGGCGCCGGCAATCCTTGATTTGCACGGATTCTACCAACGCCTCCAGTTAGCGAGCCGGCGACAAACCGTTTGGCAAATCACCAAAACGGCTAGCTGGCTCGCGATGCTCGTCATTACTATCTTTTTCTTTCGAAAAATGGTGGGCGCCCGAGGAATTGTGGCTTTCTTCGTTCCGCTCGCCGTCCTCCTCGTCTACGCCAAGGAAGAATTTTTTCGAAGCTGGACGGCCCGCCAACTGGGCAGCGAAGCCAGTCGGCGACGAGTAATCCTCGTAGGCGTGGAATCAGATACCCAACGATTAGAGCATCCTCTCGGTTTTGGGGCCTTGGGGGGCTTGAGTATGGTTGCCCGGCTGGATCTCAATCGCGAGCCCGTATCGCGCTTGGTTGAACTATTGCATGAACACTCTGCGAACGCCGTGCTGATTTCGCCCCGGAATACGCTCTTTGGCCAGATCGAAGAGGCCATCCACGCGTGCGAACTTGAAGGTGTGGAAGTGTGGTTACACGCGGATTTTTTCAAGACCCGCTTGGCGCATACCGCACTCGATGAGTTGGCGGGTCAACCCATGCTCGTCTTTGCGACCGGCCCCGTGGCCTCGTGGCAATCCCTCGCCAAAGGAGCTCTCGATTTTTTCGGGGCACTGGTTCTCTTAGTCCTACTGATGGTCTTTCCGGTACTCCCGTTGGCCGCGCTGCTAGTGAAATTAACTTCACCGGGTCCCGTCTTTTTCCGCCAGCGCCGGGCCGGGCTCAATGGCCGACCCTTTGAGATGCTCAAATTCCGCTCCATGGGGACGAATGCCGAGCAGCTGAAACTAGAATTAGCCGTCCTCAACGAGATGTCCGGGCCGGTCTTTAAAATCACCAATGATCCGCGGGTCACCTCCGCAGGCCGATTCCTTCGCAAATGGTCCATCGACGAATTGCCTCAACTTTTCAATGTCCTGCGCGGAGAAATGTCCTTGGTCGGCCCCCGCCCACTCCCGGTCGATGAAGTGGCCCGATTCGATGATCCCGCCCACCGCCGCCGCCTGAGCGTGAAACCGGGGCTTACTTGCCTTTGGCAGGTTTCCGGTCGCAATAACGTGAGCGATTTCAGCGAATGGGTGCGGCTCGACCTCGAGTACATCGACAATTGGTCGTTCTGGCTCGACCTCCGGATCCTGCTCCGCACCATTCCCGCGGTTTTTTCGGGCGCTGGTGCGAAATAGGCTTCACTTCGCCCGCCCCGGATTTCGTCCATGTCTACTCCCATTTCCGTTGTGACCGGCGCCGCCGGTTTTCTAGGGTCGCATCTTGTCGATCTACTTTTATCCCGCGGCCACCAGGTGGTCGGCTACGATAACTTTGTCACGGGTCATGCCGATAACCTCGCGCATCTTGCCGGTCGATCTGACTTCCATTTTTTGAAGCAAGACGTCACGGAGTATCTCTACCTCGCTGGCCCGGTGGATTACGTTTGGCATTTTGCCTCGCCGGCTAGCCCGGTGGATTATCTTGAACTGCCGATTCAGACGTTAAAGGTCGGCTCACTGGGGACGCACAAGGCATTGGGACTAGCGCGGGCCAAAGGGGCGCGATTCCTGCTCGCTTCGACCTCCGAAATCTACGGGGATCCACTGATCCACCCGCAACCGGAAAGCTACTGGGGGAACGTCAACACCATCGGCCCGCGAGGATGTTATGATGAATCCAAGCGATTCGCGGAAGCCCTCACGATGGCTTATTTCCGCCAACACGGAATGGCCACCCGCATTGTCCGCATTTTTAACACCTATGGTCCCCGTATGCGCCTGAACGACGGGCGAGTCGTGCCGGCCTTCATCGGCCAAGCCCTCCGCGGAGAGCCGCTCACTGTTTTCGGCGACGGACGACAAACGCGCGCGTTCTGCTATTGCTCCGACCTGCTCGAAGGCATTTACCGTTTGATGCACCATACTGGGCCGGAGGGGCATCTCCCCACGAACATCGGCAATCCGCACGAACTCACGATGCTCGAGTTTGCGGAGGAAATCATTCGTGCCACGGGTTCGAAGTCGACGCTGGTTCATCAACCGTTGCCGCAAGATGATCCCAAACAGCGGCGACCCGACATTACTCGCGCCCGAGCGGTTCTCGGTTGGGAACCCCGGGTAGACCTGGCGGACGGACTCCGAGCAACGATTGCCTACTTCAGTCAACGAATCTGAATTTCGGCCCGCTCGCCCGGAAAGATCCGGGCTCGGTGCCGACCGGTTGCTCGGGTTGGCTTGGGCTAGGGCAAATTTACCCAGACTCGCCCCTCGCCAGGGCGCGAGGCCCCGCCAGTATACCCCGAGTGGCACGGGAATATCAGATGCAGCCCAGGGTTGGGCCGGGGCCGTTGCGGATCAACTATCGCGACGAACTGAATCCACAACAATTCGCCGCGGTTTCGGCCTCGGATGGTCCGACCCTGGTACTCGCGGGCGCGGGTGCCGGTAAGACCCGCACTCTTACCTACCGCGTCGCGTGGTTGCTCGAACACGGCGTCCCCGCAGATCGCATCCTGCTCCTCACCTTTACGAACAAATCTGCGCGTGAAATGATGCAACGGGTCGCCGATTTGTTACCCGGCGAATTAGGCCCGCTTTGGGGGGGAACGTTTCACTCCATTGGGTTGCGTATTTTACGTCTTCACGCTGATCGCTTGGGTTACCAGCCGGGATTCACCGTGGCGGATCGTGAGGATTCCAACGACCTCCTCACCACCTGTATTGCGGACGCTGGGATTGATGTTAAAGCGACCCGCTTCCCCAAGGCGGAGGTCCTCGGGGATTGGTTCAGCATGGCGCTCAATACCGGACGGACACTCCGCCAAGAACTCGAAAAACACGGGGAATCATTTCTCCCACTTTTCGAAGACATTGACCGCATTCGAAAGGCCTACCACGAACGGAAGCGTCGCGCGGGTCTGATGGATTTTGATGACTTGTTGACGCTCTGGCTGCGGTTACTGCGGGATCACCCGGACATCCGCGAGGTCTATCAACGGCGGTTCCGGCATGTCTTGGTCGATGAGTATCAAGATACGAATTATCTCCAAGCCGAGCTGCTCGACACGCTGGCTAAACGGCACGGCTGTTTAATGGCGGTCGGTGATGATGCCCAATCTATCTACTCCTGGCGCGGAGCGAATTTCGCAAATATCTTTAACTTTCCCGAGCGTTATCCGGGCGCGCAGGTCTTCAAGGTGGAGACTAACTACCGTTCCACCCCAGAGATATTGCGACTTGCCAATGCGGTAATTGCGGCTAACACCCGCCAGTTTGCCAAACAACTTTGCCCCGCTCGGCCGACGGGATCGCTCCCCGCCCTGGTGGTCTGTGGAGATGCCAACGAACAGGCGGCCTTTGTGGCCCAGCGGGCGCTGGAACTTCGCGAAGAAGGCGTGCCCCTCCAAGAGATGTGCGTCCTCTATCGCTCGCATTTTCACGCCCTCGAGCTGCAATTAGAACTTACCCGACGAAATATTCCGTTCCAAATCACCAGCGGCATTCGCTTTTTTGAACAAGCCCATATTAAGGACATCACGGCCTATCTAAAATTAGTGACCAACCCCACGGATGAACTGGCCTTCAAACGGCTGGTTCGGCTCCTCCCAGGGATCGGCGGCAAAGGGGCCGAAAAAATCTGGGCTCTGTTCACGGCAAATTTAGCAGAAAGTCGCCCGGAATGGGTGGTCTCGCCGGCGGTAGCTTCAGATACCAGCGGGTCGGACAACGACGGTGCCCTGGTTGAACCGACCCTCCCGATCACGACCACCAACACGCTTCCACGCTCCATGGCCGCGCTTTTGACCGGTCTATCGAAGGTAATTCCGAAAAAGGCGACGGCAAGTTGGGCGCAGTTCACCGCGACCATTGCCCAAGTCCAGGTGCCGGAAATGCAAAATGCGCCCGGCCAGTTTTTGCGCCAGGTGCTGGAAGCCGACTACGGCGACTACTTGGAGGCAAATTTTGATAACGCCCGCAAACGCCTGGAAGAAATCGAGCAACTGGCTGCCTATGCCGATCAATTCACCAGCAGCACCGAATTCCTAAGCCAACTCGCCCTCCAAACAAACCTGGAAGCCGAACAGGAAAACCGGCAACAACAGCAACTGGATCACGAAGACCGCCTTCGGCTTTCAACCGTGCATCAGGCCAAAGGACTCGAATACACCGTCGTCTTTGTGATCATGCTCAGCGACGGACTTTTTCCTAGTAGCCGATCAGCCGAAACCATTGAAGGTGAGGAAGAAGAGCGTCGGTTATTTTATGTCGCGGTCACCCGGGCCAAGAACGAATTGTACCTTTGCCGTCCGCTTCTCCGATTTCTACCGGGTGGT
The DNA here is from genome assembly GCA_043788645.1 of Verrucomicrobiota bacterium. GTDB lineage: Bacteria > Verrucomicrobiota > Verrucomicrobiia > Limisphaerales > UBA9464 > CANIZL01. Next base: position 10,607 of record JAYVTS010000504.1, on the reverse strand, counting down.
GGTGGCGGGGATGCCTTCCAGACACCGTCTCGTTTTTTGGCCGACTTTGCTCCGGAACTGGTCGAGGAATGGAACCTACGTCCAACTCAGCGGTCCAGTCCCCAAGCGGGGGAGCGGCCCGGCGATTCTCCTGGAATCGTGGATGCCAAGAGCCGAGGAGAGCCCACGCACGACGAAAGCGTTCAACCTGATTCGCCTACGGACGGAGAGCCATTTTGAGTCACTCAACCAGCTCCCTTGAGCGTCGTTGGGCCACCGGGTGAACCGGTCTGAACAAACTGAAATGCCGCCCGCATCAGAGCCGGGGCACTGGCAAGGTTGAGCTTCTCCTTAATTCGAGCCCGGTATGTTTCGATCGTCTTAATATCCAGCTTCAATTGGTCCGCGATCTGCTTGGTCTCAAATCCTTGACCAATCAGTTCGAATACCTGCAATTCCCGGTCGCTCAATGTATCCAAGGCGGATCCGACCGCGGGCGGCTTTCGGCCTCCAACCCGGTTCATCAAAGCCCGTGCGGTCATTTCCGAACTTAAATAGACCTCGCCCTTCAAGACCTTGCGCACAGCCTCCGTGACTTGCTCCGGTTTGGCCGTCTTCCTGAGGTAACCCAACGCGCCCGTCTCTAGCACCCGTGGAGCGTAGAGATTTTCCTCGTGCGCCGAGAAAACCAGCAATCTCAACTTCGGGGCGACGGCCAACAAATCCCGTAAAAGGCTGAAACCGTGACTCTCATTGAGCGTGAGATCGACCACGACCAGATCTGGCTGAAGTTGAGGGATTTCAGCCATCGCTTTCTGAGTATCGGCGCTCCAGCCACAAAGGATCATACCAAACTCTTTTTCGAGATGCTGTGCCAGAAACGAACGAATGACCGGATGATCATCCACCACGTAAAGCCGCAGCGCGACTTTGGGGGTCGGCGCCCCAGAAACACTGCCAGCCTTTGCCAAGGAAGAGCCCGGCAACTGTAAGCGGTTTTTTTTGACGTCCATTTGAATTTCGCTCCGGCCATCCCGGTACATTGTGGTTGTAATCGTTACCCCGACAACTGGGAAGCGTCAAAATTGATATTTCAAACTCTTAAGACCAAACTTTGAAGTCTGAGCTAGGCATTTTTCGTAACCCTGAAGGGTTTTTGCTGACACGACGAAGCGGGCCATTCCTGATGGTTCCTGGGAGGTATCGTCGCCCAGTCTTTTGGTCGCCGATTGCTCACGCAGTGCAATTGGGACTGGCGGTCATCGTCCCTGGGGGTAAGGAACCAGTCCACTCACCTGGACTGGGCTGGGTCGGTGGCCGCCATCCGTTTTTTGCGTGGGTCCGTGGATGACTATTTCCTCAGGCCCTGTCACTCACCATATTTGGGCCTGTGGCCCCTTTTTGGAATCGCTGGTCGCCTGAAAAGCGCATCGTTGCAGTTGCGTCGGGTGTTTTTCTCTTGGACCAGCTTACAAAACTTCTCGTCGTCCTGCTCCTGCCGGAAGACGGTCATCGGGACGTGATTCGCGGATTTTTCCGCTGGGTCCATTGGGCCAATACGGGTGCCGCCTGGAGCCAGTTCCATGGGTACAACAGCGTTTTGGCGGTGGTCGCGGTGGGCGCTTTGGTGGCGTTTTGGCGCTGGCGCCATCAGTTCGAATCGGGACGTCTAGGCGGCCAAATTGCCCTTGGATGTTTGATGGGCGGGATCGTCGGAAACCTGCTCGACCGCGTCCTCCGGGGGCATGTCGTCGATTTCCTCCGTTTCTACTGGTCTACCCGGAGCGGTGACGAAATCGGGTTCCCGGCGTTTAACGTCGCCGACATGGGTATTACGACGAGTGTCACGCTGCTCATTCTTTTGGCGTGGCAAGCACCGGATCGGACGGCGACGACCACGGGTCCCTCCTCGCCCCCGTAACTCGTTACCAGAGTTTTGCCGGGCGGCGCATTGGCGTAATCGCCGAGGAGAGGTGAGCGTCAGTTTGGCCAAGGTGGCGCTCGAATAACACCCTATTGCCAGGTGGGATCGATAACGGGGCGGCCTACGTCGGCCGATGCACCTATGACACGGGGGGTGCCACCGATTCCCAGCTAGATCCTTCAGTCGGGCTCTGTGATTTTGCCTCGGACTTCCATCTCGACATTACGATTGCGGGTTCCTACCACTTCAGTTCCTCTCCGACGCCGTTAACGCCGTTTAATCAATTTATCATTAATTTGGTCGGAGACCCCCTGTTGGCCACTCACTCGAATACCGACGTTCCGTAAGCGAATGCGTGGGGAATTACGGGACCCCTCTTTGTACTCGCCGTGTTGCGGCGGAGGAAGAAGTGAGCTGGCGAACGGAGATGCCTCGATTGGGTCCTTGCCTTCTGCTGGGACTGTTAGAAATTGCCGCTTATGAAAATTTCGATCCGACAGGCCGCTTTGGCGACCAGCGTCCTGTTCTCTATGCTCGTCGTTCCTCGGCTTCAGGCCTCAGATTGGCCCGAGTATCGCGGGGCTGACAATACGGGGATCACCTCCGAAAAAGTGCGAACCTCGTTTCCGACCGAAGGTCCAAAAGCCCTGTGGAAGGTTCCGAGCTTGAACGGATTCAGCTCCATGGTGATCGCGGGCGGCCGTTGTTTCACCCAAGAATTGCGCAGTCTCGAAAATACCGAGCAAGAAACGCTCGTGGCCCGGGACGCGGAAACAGGTAAGGAACTTTGGACCAAGCCCCTTGGTACTATGAAAATCAACGACGGGGGGCAAGATGGCACCGATTCAAACAGAGGGGGTGATGGCCCGCGCTCCACACCGGCCGCGGACGCCACCCATGTGTGGACCTTTTCGGCACAGCTCGTGTTGAAATGTTTTGATGCAAAAACCGGGGCTGAGGTTTGGAAACGAGACTTGGTGAAGGAGCACGGGGGGCGAAATATTGGTTGGCTCAATGCCCAAAGCCCGGTCCTCGAAGGGGATCGTTTGTTCGTAGCGGGCGGTGGACCTGGAGAATCGGTACTAGCACTTAACCAAGGCGATGGGTCGGTGGCTTGGAAGGCGTTTGACGAAAAAATCACTCACGCTACCTGCGTTCCGACGACCATTCTGGGTCGCCGACAGGTCGTCTATTTCCTTCAATCAGGATTGCTCTCCGTGGATCCCGCTTCAGGCCAGGAAATCTGGCGCTACCCCTTTACGTACAAAGTTTCCACGGCCGCTTCACCCGTGATCGACGGGGACATCGTCTATTGCTCGGCGGGCTATGGCGTCGGCGCCGGCGCGGCGCGGATATCCAAGGAAGGATCGACCTGGAAAGCTTCAGAAATCTATCGGATTCCCGGTGACCGTCTCATCGCCAATCATTGGTCGACTCCGGTGGTCTACAAAGGCTTTATTTACGGGATGTTTCAGTTCAAGAAATACGGAACGGGTCCGGTAAAATGTGTCGAGCTAGCCACCGGTAAGGTGCAGTGGGAACAAGCGGGATTTGGTCCCGGGCAGGTTATTTTGGCTGGTGATAAGGTCGTGGCGTTATCAGACACCGGCGAGCTGATCTTGATTGACGCAGATTCGAAAAAATACACCGAACTAGCGCGAGCGAAGGTGTTAGCGGGAAAGTGTTGGACCACGCCGGCCTTAGCGGGCGGCCATCTCTTCGTGCGATCCACCCAAGAGGCCGCGTGCTTGGACCTAACCCCCCAACGAGCTTCTAGGTAGGGGCTTTCACACGTTTTTTTTACGCCAAAGCCCGAAGGCACCATGGAATGGGGGATTTTTTGGGCTTGGAGAAGGTCGTCTTTTCGCGCTGAAAAAGGAGGACAAAGTGTTGGTCAGGAGTTAGTCGCCAGGAAAAACAAGAAACCACTTCTGGCAGCCTTGGTGTGAAAAAACGCCCTCTTATTTTGTGAAATCCCCCAGAGTGTTGGTGTGAAAATCACCCTCGCTTTCCTAACGCACGAGCCGTTTTATCCGCCGAGTGGCGGAGGCTCGGCGGAGGCGGTGTACTTGGTTGAGGAATTCGTTCGGCGCGGCTATGAGGTCCATTTGTTTTGTCCCGCCTTTCCGGACTCCTCGGCCGTGGCGGCACGATTCGGGATAACGATTCATCCATTTACCCGTTGGGAGATGGGGCGTTATACGGTGCGACGAAATCTCAAATATCTCCTATATCCCACGGCGCTCGCGGCGCACGTTCGTCAGACGGTGTGTGCGCTACAACGGGAACGAGGTCCGGAGTGGAAATTCGATCTACTCTTCGCGCAGCATACGATTTCAGCGGTTGCAGCGGGGCGCCTGCGGGCTCAGCTCAGGGTGCCCGTGATCCTCAATTTTCTCGATTACCTGACCGGGTTCATGGAGACTTGGCCGACTGTATTTACCCGGACAGGGCTGGTGCCTGCTCTTAATCGGTTCGAGATGTCATTGCCCCGCCGCTACGATGTCGAAGGGGTGCTGACGGTGAGCCAGCCTTTAGCCGACCGGTTTGTGGCGACCGGTTATCCGCAGGCCCGAGTGCTTGCGATTCAATATGGCTACGACCACGCTTTGTTTACCCCGGCAAAGGTGGCAGCCGAGACGCCGCCGATCGTGGTGATGCATGGTTCGTTTGATCAACATCATTTGGGTCAGATTGCGCGGATCGCGATCGGCGTGGTGGCGCGGCAGCGACCGGACGTGACGTTTCGATTTATCGGTCGGGAGACAGAGGGATTGAAACGGTTTGCTGCCGACGTGCGAGCGTCGGTGGCGAATGCGCAAATCGAACTCACCGGTTTTGTGCCCTATTCAGAAATTGCCGGGAAATTGCGGGAGGCATCCGTGGGTCTCGTTCCGTATGAGGAATCCCAAGGGACTCATTGTGCCTTTGTGGCCAAAGCGGTGGAGTATTTGGGCTGCGGTTTGCCGGTCGTGAGCACTTCGCTGGGGAACTTACAAACCTATTTTCGTAATGAGCCCGCGATCAAATTCAGCGAGTTCAGCGGCGAAAGTTTTGGTGGGAAAATTCTGGAATGGCTGCAGGTTTCCGCGGGCGAACGCCGTCGGCTCGGAGGCCTGGCCAGCGCACGGGTTGCGGTGGAGCTGGATTGGAAGGTCGTTACTCAGCGAGCGGCGGATTTTCTCGAAGAAAAAATTCGTCGCGTTTAACTGATAGCCGACCGAATCAACTCACTTGTTATTTCATGGAGCTGATGGGAATCACAGGGGGTATCGGTATGGGCAAGACTGCGGCCGGCCAAATCCTTGCTCAATTGGGAGTGAGGATCATTGATACCGATCAGATCGCTCGCGAGATGGTTGCGCCCGGCACTCCGGGATTGGCCGAGGTGGTGCGCTGTTTTGGATCCGATTTGCTGGATTCAGGCGGCCAACTCCGGCGCGGAGCGTTGGGGCAACGAGTTTTTAGTGACTCGGCGGCATTGGCCCAACTCAATGCTTTGTTGCATCCGCGCATTCGTGCGGCTTGGCAGCGTCAGTTAGGGGATTGGCGGGCCGAGGGAGTCCCCGTCGCAGCGGTGACCGTTCCGCTGCTCTACGAAAATGGGTACGAATCGGAATTCTCCGTGGTGGCGTGTGTTGCGTGTTCGGGGGTGACTCAGCGGAAGCGATTGAGGCAACGAGGGTGGGATGACGCCGAGATTGACCGTCGGAATCGGGCTCAGTGGCCCGTGGAAGAGAAAATGAAGCGTGCGGCTCGGGTGGTTTGGAGTGAAGGCTCTTTGGAAATACACACACGCCAGTGGCAGGCGATTCTGGATCGATACGAGCGCTGAGTGAAAAAATGGATCCGATGTTGACGGCTCCCTTTTTTCAGTTACCTATTGGGCTCGTTGGTTATGAAACGTCCTTCCATCAATTCCGTAACGAGCCTCTGCCAGAAACCTGGCATGATGGCCTGTTCCTGGTATCGCGCCGGGCAATCGGAGGCCGTGGTAGGAGTTTCCCAGAAGTAACCACTTCGACGTTTTCAGGAAACCCACGGAACTTCTAGTTCCGTGGGTTTTTCTTTTTTCTGGAAACTCACCCTCCGAATTCAACTCGAAACCAACTGTCTCCGTCACATTAACAACGACGTCTGTATGAAAACCATCGTGAAACAAAAAAACCGACCGCCGCGGGCGGACCGGATCCCTGAAAGTAAGTACCCGTCACGCCTTGGCTTGCTGTCCTTACCAGCCTTCGAAACCGAAGTGCCGTACCCGCGGACCGGCGAAAATGCCCTCGAACAATTGAAGAATCGGATGCTGCGTGAGGCGCTGGCTGAAACCCAAGAGCCCAATATGCTGGCTCCCTTACGCCGAGCGGCCAATGATGCCGCCTCTTTGGCTTGGCTGGAACCGCAACCCTTGCTGGTCTTTCCCGAGTTGTTCCTGGAAAAAAGTCGGCTAGCGCACCATCGTGGCCAGCAGCAACTACGAATCCGTCATCGCACCGCCCGGTTACTCGAGGTTTTCGCATGAAATCCCCCAGTGTTAGTCGGGTAGGCGGGGTCGGTTCCGTGGTCAACGGACGGGTTGCGGTCGGGCGAGCGGTCGGGCCGGGTGCAGGAACGAATGGTTCTGCACTCGACCCGATCGCTGGTCCGCTCGGCCGACCGTGGAAGAGGCGGCCGTCGTGTCTCTTCAACTAGCGCCCATTCCGATTCACCGTCACGCCTCGATTCCAATTCGCGGTCAAGCTGAGGCGCTGGCGCGCCGGAATTTTTGGTTCGGGCGAGGTGCGATCAAGGCGCCTATCCCAAGGATCTGCAAAGGGTGAGCAACGAAGTCCGAATCAAAAGGAACCAGAACCAGCGGAAATAGTCTCACCTTGAACGTGAATTGGAATTAGGCTGGATGCATGGAATCGGCGCCACTGGCTCAACTCCCGGCCACATGGAGTTTAATTCCCTTTGGAGTATTACTTGGGCTCATTGCCTTGGGACCGCTTTGGTTGGCTGCCTGGTGGGGTAAACACTATCCGAAGGTGGCATTTAGCCTGGCCGGTGTGGTGATCGCTTACTACGTCGGGGTCCTCCACCGCGGTCAACAAGTGGGGCATACCGCCGCGGAATATCTCAGCTTCATTGCCCTCATCGGGTCGCTCTATGTGGTGAGCGGCGGCATTGTGTTGAACGTGAAGGGCGAGGCCACGCCGCTGGCAAATACCCTGGTGCTCGCATTCGGAGCTGTGGCGGCGAATTTCGTGGGCACGACCGGTGCTTCGATGCTCCTCATTCGCCCTTGGATACGGATGAACAAGTATCGGATCACCGCCCATCATGTGGTTTTCTTTATCTTTGTCGTGTCCAACGTCGGCGGCTGCCTCACTCCGATTGGAGATCCGCCGCTGTATATCGGTTATCTAATGGGGGTTCCCTTTTGGTGGGTCAGCGAACATCTCTGGCCCATGTGGTTAACCGCGGTCGTCCTCCTCCTGGCGATGTTTTATGTGGTGGATCGCCGGAATTATCTTCGGGCGCCGAAAGCTGTCCGGACAACGCTGTCGGAAGGGTCGCACCGGTGGGAATGCCTTGGGGCCAGAAATTTCTTATGGTTGGCAGTCCTACTCGGTGCCGTTTTTGTGACCAAACCTACGTTTTTACGCGAAGGCCTGATGTTGGGAGCGGCGATTGGAAGCTATTTAACGACGCCGCGGTGTTTGCACGAGGCCAACCGGTTCAACTGGCATCCGATTCAAGAAGTGGCGATTTTGTTCGTGGGCATTTTCGCTACCATGATGCCGGCATTGGAACTGTTGGAGGCCAGTGCTCGATCCCTCGGCACGCCTTCGCCGGGCCTTTTTTATTGGGCGAGCGGATTCTTGAGCTCGTTACTCGACAATGCACCGACTTATCTCTGTTTTTTGAAAGCGGCGTTTGGGGCGTTTATCGACGCGGATACGGTGACGCAAGTTCAGCACCTGGTGAGCACCGACGGCGCCGATGTCGGGACCTATGTCCATGGAGTCCACGTGAATGAGATTAGGCAGACTTGGGAGGCGCTCACTAAATATTACGCCGCGGACCTCGCGGCGGGTAGCGTATCGGTCGATCAAATCGAAATGGCGTTTCTCTTGGGCAACGAACGTCTGAATCATTTCATTGTGGCCATCAGCTGTGGGGCGGTGTTTTTTGGGGCGAACACCTACATCGGCAACGGTCCGAATTTTATGGTGAAAGCGATAGCCGAACATGCGGGCGTCAAAACGCCCTCTTTCTTGGGTTACATTGGATGTTTTACCCTCCCCTACTTGCTACCGGTGCTAGGCATCATCTGGTGGGTTTATTTCCGATCGTCCCAGAACTCCTGAACGATGCGGCCTAGGGGCGGAATCAGGATGGTCTGACTTTTGGGGTTGGTGAGACGGGATCCGTGGCAGGTGAACTTTTTTGGAGTTTTACGAACAGTTTTTATTCCGTTCATTCGAAGAATCGTTTAACGTATTTACTCACATGAGCGAGGAGTCAAAGCCGGTCGATGCAAATTCAACGACCGATGCGAGCAAGAGTGCCGTTGCGAGTGCGGGACGACAACGCCGCAAGCGCACGGAGTACCGTTCGGACGGTGAAGCGGCCAAGAAAGGGCTGCGGTATATCGTTTTGCCTCTGATTGGGGTGACGGTGGTGGCGGTGGGTGGCTGGCTATTGGCGAGGCCGGCCGCACACAAATTTCGCGAGCACCGCGGCCACACGTTTGCGGTGCAAGCCGGAAAGGAATTTACGGAGGGTAAAATCGATGAATCCGTAAAGAGTCTTCGTTTGGCTTTGGCGATGGCGCCGAATGATCCGGATACATTGCGAAATGCCGCGAGCATTTTGGGGACGGAAGAGATTCCGGATGCCCTGGATTTCTGGCAAAAGCTCTTCCAAATGGGCCTAGGAACGACTGCTGACCGGGTGCGATACGCGGCGCTGGCGACCCGGTTGCAGCGGTTTGGATTGGCCACCTCGGAGTTGAACTCGATTTTGAAGCAGAATCCCCAAGACATGGGCGCCAAGCAGATGTTGGTGGAGGTCAGCATTCTAGGTGGAGATTTTCGGACGGCAATTGCGAACGCTCGAGACTTGCTCACGAACGAATCCACCCCCGAGCGGCAATTTTTGCTGGGTTCAGCACTCATTCGATCCTCGAAAACGGCACGCACCAGCGAAGATTTAAAGGCCGTGGAAGAGGGTGCAAAAATGTTGCTCCCGCTGGCGACTGAAGTGAGCCCCTGGCAAAGTCCGGCCGCGGCGGCTTTGGCGGACAATACTCGATTGACCGGCGACGCGGCGGCCGCCGTGCTCGCCGCCTTCGCAAAAAAGGAAAAAAAGTCGGTATCGGACGTGGTGACGACGGCGGTGATCCAGGTGCGGGACCAACCAGCGCGGGCATTGGAGTACATGAATGCCATGGCCCAAGAATTGAGTGGTGCCGGGATCGCGGATCGGCTTCGGGCAGCGAGTTGGATGGCTTCAATCGGCGGCGGGGAAGCCGCATCCAAGTTGATTCGGTTCGAGGATTCCAAGACCAATATGATTGCTCGGATGCTCAGTTTGGATATGGCCTCTCAGCGAGGTGATTGGAACACGGTCAAACTGACGTTGGCTGACACGAATCAAATACTCCCGTCGGTGGTTCGATCAAGTCTGACTGCGGGCGTGGCCATGAGTGAGGGGAACAACCAAAAAGCGGACGCGCTTTTCCGGACTGCGATGGATGAGGCGATCGCGAATGTTACTGTGGACCCGGAATTGCAGTACATCGCCTTGATTGCCGAACGGGCCACGAATCTACTAGCGGCGGTGGCCGCGCACGAATTGCGGCTACAGCGGGGAGCGACGGTGGCAGATGCCTCTCAGAATATCCTTCGCCTGACGTCCACGGGTCTGCCCTTGGTCCGGCAGTTTACAGCGTTAGAGGCTCGCCATCTTTCGATGCCGGAAGATGTTGCCACGAGTTCCCAATACTTTTTTGTTTCGGCCCTTTTGGGTCGAAATCTGGAAGAGGCAAAACGAGGCCTGATCGCGATGAGAGAGGCCTATCCAGATCGGCCAGAGCCGATCCTAGGATTGGCTCTGGTGGCCATTCGGAGCGGGCCAACGGGTCCGACCGAAGCGTCGAATCTGCTGGAAGAACATCCGCTCGATTTTGAAACACTTCCCGTGCGGCTTCGCCCGGCTTTGGTCTATGTCCAGGGGCAGACGGGTCGCAAGGATTTGGCACGGTCCAACGCCCGTAAGCTCGATCTGAATCAGTGTTATCCGGAGGAACGCGAATTGGTAGAGCCTTGGTTGAGCCGCTAACCCGTACCCTTTCAGGAGGCAAAAAAAACACCCGCCACGAACGTGGCGGGTGTTTTCTATGAAATGAAGCTTAGCTTACGCGAGCTTGTTGCGGCGATAGAAGCCGTAGCCAGCCAAACCGGCGAGGGCCAAACCGGCAACATACGTTTCCGCTTCGGGAACTTGCGTGTCAATCCGGGTGAAGTTGTAGGTCACCGTGCCGACGACGCTGTTAAGAATCGTCGACCGTTGGCTGATGAGGTTGTTGCCGAGGTCGCCATTGAGGCTGATGCCGCCCGCCAAACGGACCAACACGTTGACCGTGCCGCCCGTGAAGTCAGCCGGGCTGCCGGGAACCACCGCGCCGGTGGTATTCGCACCGAGCAGTTGGAGCATG
>JAYVTS010000503.1:0-1871 GCA_043788645.1 Verrucomicrobiota bacterium | reverse complement strand
CCTCTTCAACGGCCACGACCTGGCTGGCTTTCGAGGCGGCGACACCTTCGATCACCGCAAACTCCTGGCCCTGTCAGACAATGATCGCGGCGCCCAAATCGCCAAATGGACGAAAACCATGACGGAGGTCAGCGACAAAACCGGGAAACCGCATTGGCACGTCGAAAACGGCGAACTCGTCAATGATGGATTTGGGGCCTACGCCACCACCGAAAAGGACTATGGTGATTTCGAACTTTTACTGGAGTATAAGACCGTAGCCCTGGCAGACTCCGGGATCTATCTCCGTGGGGTCCCGCAGGTTCAAATCTGGGATTATACCGAAAAGGCAAAATTCAATCTCGGCGCTGACCAAGGCTCCGGTGGTCTTTGGAACAATTCCCCGGGCGCCCCGGGTAAAGATCCGCTCGTATTAGCCGATCATCCATTCGGTCAATGGAATACGTTTCGCATCCTCATGACCGGCGCTCGGGTTAGCGTTTGGTTGAATGGCAAAGCCGTCGTTCAACATGCGTTACTCGAGAACTATTATGATCGTAAGACGCCGATCCCCGTCCGCGGACCCATTCAACTCCAAACTCACGGCGGCGAGATCCGTTGGCGCAATGTGTTCATCAGAGAAATCGGCGCCGCGGAGGCGAACAAGCTGCTAATGAACCACGGTGAAGCGGGGTTCAAAAGCGTTTGGAACGGGCAAAACTTCACCGGTTGGGATGGCGCCGTGAATGACTATGAAGTCGTGGACGGAGCGATTCGCTGCAAAAAAGGCAAAGGAGGAAATCTCTATACCCAAGGCGAATACGGCGACTTCACTTTCCGCGCCGAGGTCCAACTACCCAGTGCCGGCAACAACGGCTTCATTGTTCGCTACCCAGGTCACGGTGATGGGGCTTACGAAGGCATGTGCGAACTTCAAGTTTTAGCGGAGGACTACGCTGAAAAAACGAAGGGCGCCATAGACCCCCGACAAACCTATGGCAGTGCTTACGGTATGGTCGCAGCTCACCAGGGATTCCAACGACCGATCGGCCAATGGAATTTCCAAGAAACCACGATTCAAGGCTCCCGGATCAAGACGGAGCTGAATGGATTTACGATCCTTGATTGCGATCTCGCCACCGTGACGGAGTTCATGGCGAATCATCCGCATCCGGGAAAATCGCTTCCAAAAGGTCACTTCGGGTTCGCGGGCCACAACGATCCGGTCGCTTTCAAAAATCTGCGGATTCGGGAGCTATAAGATCCGGTGAAGATGAGGGCGGGGAAACGCGCTCCCTGCGTCGCGCGTGGGTGCCGGGGCGGCACCCGCCCCGGGGGATCTCGGACCGGCCGCCGCCTTCGCTGGCCGCCCGGAGCGGTGGGCGGATTCCGATGCGAAAAATGCTCCGTCAGGCGGGTGGCACGAACCCGATCTCCGAGGGCGAAGCTAATTCAAAAATCAGTCGATCACACGCCGCCGCTAACTCAAAATCCAGAACGGTGAGTCCACCCGCATCGTGCGTGGTAAAAGCAAGACCGACTCGGTTCCAACGGATATCAATGTCCGGATGATGCTGCGCCGCTTCCGCAGCGTCGGCGACCCGATTCACGAAAACCATCGCCGCGATAAAGTTGCTGAACTCAAACTCACGACGGATCGATGAACCCGCACGTTGCCACTTCGGAAGTTTGTCGAGCAAAATAGCGAGGGCCTCGGGCGTTAGTCTTTGCATGGTTATTTCCTCCCTCAAGGACCTCTGGCAAAAATGGATACCCTACTCGGTGGTCGTGATTTTAAAGTCGTCGAAACGGATTGGAGTACCGCTAAATGGCAGACCCCAAACTCCGGCCTTGCCGGCTGGCGGGATCTTGGCTTCTTCTAATTTCAAACT
>JAYVTS010000502.1:0-11327 GCA_043788645.1 Verrucomicrobiota bacterium | reverse complement strand
CGCGGAAGTTCGTCCAAGTGGCGTGGCGGGGAACCATCCCCAAGTGGCCGACGACGGGAATTCCTTCGCGCGCCATTGCCTCGATGATCCATGGACTCGCGGAGCAATAGACCGAACCCGCGCCAAGCTCCAAAGCGCGAAAGCCGATGCGGACGGCCTCTTCCGCGGACGCCAGGCCATGCGGCGTCGAACCCGAGAGAAAGCTGGCGGGGGCGGCCGCGACGAGGAGCGGCAGACGAGCCTGCGCGGCCGGCGAATCGAAACTGCAGCTCAACAAATCGATCCCCGCCGCCTCGGCGGCGGCCGCTTCTTCGGGTGACTTAACATGGACATGGGTCAGGCACCGTTTGCCCTTGAGTTGGCGCAAGTCGTAGACGGAATACTTTTTAGGGGGCCTCAGCATGGCCAAAGGGTGTTGGATTTGGGTCGGGGCATCAAGTTCGGCCATCGCGCAGTATTTTGCCCATTTACAGGGTTTATCGGATCTGCGTGGAAATTTCCGATTCTGGCAGAAATTGAGTCGCTTCGGTTTGTGTCATCCGCCGCGCAGTACACCTTGGGGGAATGGCAGGCAATGGTTCAGAACTCCCGACGCTCGGAGAGAGGTTTTCCGCTTCGGCACCGGAACAAACAGAGGGCTTGTTTCGGCTCGTCATTGGAGGTGCGTGGAGATTCGCTGTGGTGAGCCTGGCCGCCTTTTCCGTGTGGGCTTTCGGATCAAAATGGTTTCGCCCCATTGGCGGTGAAGCGACGATGTACACGGCCATTGCCGTGGTCTTCATGGCTCTTTCGGGACTGATGATGTACCCGCTCATTAACCGGCCTCGGCCGATCCGGTCGTTTTACCATGCGTTTATGCCTGCGTTTTTCGCCTATTCGGCTATTTGGTCCGCGTGCTGGTTTGGGCTCGGAGCGGGTTGGGGCGAATGGGTGGGCGCGGCGCTGGGTGGGCTAGCCTTTGTGGTGTTGAGTGCCTGGTATTTCGAAAATTGGCGGGGGAGTGGATGGGCGTTGGCCGGGTTCCTCGTGCTGCACACGCTGGGGTATTACACGGGCGATTGGTCGATGGGCAAGCTCTTGGTCTTGGCACGAGCGGGGCACTTGGAAGGGTTAAATCGAAGTCAGGGTGTCACCTTGGCGAAATTGTCCTGGGGCCTGGCCTACGGAATGGGTTTTGGTGGCGGGACGGGGTGGGTTTTTGGCTGGTTGCGCGATCAAATCTTGAGTAGAGGCAAGATCCAGTGAGGTTTTTCCAATTTTTACTACGCGGACCCTTTGGGAGGCGCTTAGCTTGGACCTAGTGACGGTAGGGCGTACAGAACGAAGCAAACGGTTCACGGGCGGTTTTTCGCTCGTGGAACTGCTTGTCGTGATTGCCATCATTGCGATTTTGTCGGGCTTGCTCCTGCCCGCGCTGGCCAAGGCGACGAACCAAGCAAAGAAGATCAGCGAGCTTGCTGCGGCCAAACAGGTGTCCATTGCGTGGCAATTGTACGCGGACGATCATTCGGACGCGGTCCTGCCCGGATACCGGTATGGATATTCGGCGAAGGATTTCAACGGTCGGGAGGTCGAATTTCCGGTGAATGCCCGGTATCCCTGGCGGCTAGCGCCCTACCTGGGGAACAACTTCGACGTCATTTACGCGAATGAAAACCGGCGCCTGCTCGAACAATTTCGGCAAATGGCTGATCCGGAACTCGGGATCTATGCGGCAAGTGTTTTTCCCTCGTTAGGGATTAATTCCGTGTTTGTTGGCGGCGATGACGTCGAACTCCCTCCGGAGCCCCGAGCGATCGAGAGATTCGGTTCGTTTTGTGTGCTGAAGGCGACCGAAGTTTTGCGTCCATCTGAACTCATGACCTTTGTTTCCACGCGGGGTTCGTTTGCTGGGACCGAGTCACCGGCGGGTTTTGATGGTCGGATGGTGGGCGGCTACTTTAAGGCGCTCCCGCCGTTTTTGGGCGGGCGACGGTGGTCGGTGGATTGGCGAGAGAGTGATGGTCCAGAGGCGTGGGGGCATGTTGCGCCGCGCTATCAGCTGAAGGCGGTGGCCGCGCAGGTGGACGGCCATGCCGAAGGTTTGGGACTCCGAGAGCTTCAGGATATGCGCCGTTGGGCCAACCCGGCGGATCGACCCAATTGGACGCTCACTCGTAGGCCGTAATCCCCATTTTTTCCACCTTGTCGGGCGGTGCTAGGTTCGCTAGCTTGTTGCTACATTTGAAACAAGCCGAATGCCGTTGGACTCTGGTCGTCTGATCGCGAGTTCGTCTGCATCAACACAAGAATTTTAGTTATGACTACTCCTTTTCTGGCCTTTTTGGGTACTAGCGAGATCGTGGTGATCGGCATTGTCGTTCTGGTGCTGTTCGGCGCCAAGAAAGTGCCTGAACTCATGAAAGGGGTGGGCACGGGCATTAAGGAGTTCAAGAAAGCCAGCCGCGATGTCCAAGACGAACTCCAACGTTCGATGGACGAACCGCCAACCCCGCCCCCATCGGTGCGTAAGCCCACGGAAACCGTTTCTCAAGGCAGCCTGAAGGGTTGAGCTGAACTCAGGCTCTGGTTGGTTGTCGAGCGAGGGTGATTGCGGACTGCCGTCACCGAGGCGGCTATTAATCGTTCGTCCCTGGTTCAACCCCGGGCGGCTCCCTGTCTCGAATCGTTCGGATCATTTACCTCCCCTCGCCGAAAACCGTTTACGAAATGGCCGACGATTCCGCCCCACCGACTACCGACGGTAGTATTATCGAGCCCAGGTATGAACACCCACCGGAGAATCATGACGATCCGGCGGTGACTTCGCCCGTGACGGAGCTGGAATTGATGCCCGCTCCGGGCGGTCGGGGGGGCGGGGGCAATGCCGATCCGACGTCTCATGATTCGGACGACGATGAGGGCGGTGGACCGGTAAAGACGTTCCTCGAACATTTGGAAGACCTCCGCTGGACCATCGTGAAGTGCACGGTGGCAATCGCGTTGGGGGTGATGATTTGTTTGAGCGCCGGCAAGCAGATCATTGAGGTCGTAAAATGGCCGCTGAAAAGGGCTCAAAAAATCCGAACGTCAGACGAACCACGCGTCGTTTTTACGCTGGGCACCAACTATTTCGGGAGTGCCCCTCGGCGACTATTCCCCCTGGGCGGGGAGCCGACAAATAAAGACATTTTTTACAAACTGGCACCGGTGCTAATCGGGGACCAGCCCGTGTTGGGACTGCTGACGGATACCAACCCACCGGCGAGTGCGGTGGACCAGATGCGAGTGGATCTCAAAACCTATTCCCCGGGTGGCGGGTTCACGATTGCGATGCAAATTGCGATTTTTGGAGGGATTACCCTCTCCGCGCCGTTTGTGCTTTTCTTTCTGGGGCAGTTCGTCCTCCCCGCGATGCATTTGCACGAAAAGCGGTTTCTCTACCGAATTTCGGGCTTTGCGACCTTGCTTTTCTTTCTCGGAATCGCCTTCTGCTATTTCGTGATGTTGCCCATCACTTTCAGCACGACGACGGCATTTTCCAACTGGCTGGGCTTTGCGGCGGATGAATGGAAGGCGGACGAGTATATCAGCTTCACCTGCTGGTTCCTTTTGGGAATGGGGGCGAGTTTTGAGCTGCCTCTGGTTTTGCTCACGTTGGTGAAAATCGGCCTGCTGACGGCCGCGCAACTGAACCAATTCCGGATGTATTGGGTGGTCGCGGGGTTGGTGATCGCCGGTTTTGTGACTCCGGACGGCAATCCCCTGACAATGATTCTGATGTTTGCGCCCCTGCATTTACTTTACGAGGTCAGCGTGATCATTGCGTGGGCCTGGGGACGTAAAGCGGCCGGGAAAGACGTGATTGAGGCCTGATCAAGTTTTGAAGAGTTTCGCGTGACGATTCGGCGTCTGGAGAGTCGAACTTTGCAAATCCGCGCTTGCACTCCGCGCCGGACCTCATACGCTCTGCGGGTCTTCACGAAGTATTTTTATGCGTTCTAATTTGTTGAATCTCGCCGCCGTGATGGCTGTGGCCGCCGTGCTGACCGGCTGCACGGCTGCCGAAAAAAAGCTCGGGCGCGGCCTTAATAACCTCGCCGAACCCATCCGCATGGGCGAGTTCCAGCGCTCGTACGAGCAAGCCACCCTCTTTGAAGGATCAGGTGGCGGTGCCTTTGGCGTTGTTCGCGGCGTCAATCGCACCATTGGCCGCACGCTAACGGGAGCGTTTGAGGTCTTGACGTTCCCCATTCCCAGCGATCCCTACGCGCTGCCAAATACCTTGGTGCATCCGGACTCCTACGCGCCGAGGCGGATCTCGGAGACGATTATGGGCACCGATACCAAATTAGGCTTTAGCTCAAGCGGTGACGTCCTTCCGAGTGTTGCCGGTAGCCGTTTCAGCATTTTTGAGTGAACACTTCGGCGTTTCACCCCCATGCGCCCGCCCAAACGGCGGGCGCCTTTTTTTGCCATGATCCGTCGCGAATCACCCTGCAAGGTAAACTTTCTCCTGAATGTGCTCGGGCGACGCGCCGATGGGTTCCACGAACTCGAGACTCTTTTCCATCACGTTCCATTGATGGACGAACTCACGTTTGAGCACGCACCGAACGGCGGCTTCAGAATACAGCTGACCTGCAACGACCCCCACTTACCCGTAGACGACACCAATCTCGTCTGTCGGGCCGCGAACTCGTTTCTCGCGGCGGCTCAGCTCTCTGATCGAGGGCTTCGGATTCACCTCGAAAAACGACTGCCTCTCGCCGCCGGACTGGGTGGCGGCTCCGCCAACGCGGCCCACACTCTGCTGGGTCTGAATGAACTTTTCGGGCAACCGCTTCAAAGTGACCAACTTGATACGCTCGCGACCGGGCTGGGTTCAGATGTCAATTTTTTTCTCCAAGACCGGCCCGCCTTGGCCACCGGTCGGGGCGAACAGGTCCAGGCGGTGGAACCTTTTTCAGCCTTGGGCGGTTCGTGGATGTTTCTTTACCACCCTGGTTTCGGGATTTCCACGCCCTGGGCGTTCTCCCAGCTACGGCAGTATCCGTCAGCACTCCAGGGGCAGCCTGGGCGGGCGTTGGCGTTGGTCGACTTGTTGCGCCGCGGAGATTTCCTTGCGGCGGGACGGGCGTTCTATAATTCCTTAGAAATTCCTGCTTTGTACAAGTATCCTGTGCTGGGGCTCTACCAGGAGTTTCTGCGACAGAACGGTGCCTGGGCCGCGCTCATGAGTGGCAGTGGTTCCACCACGTTTGCGCTGTTTTCGGATGAAAATTCAGCCCGCTCGGTGGTGCCGAAGTTTGAAGCCGAATTCGGCTCCACGGGTTGGTTGCGGGTGGTGGGCTTGTGAAACCTTCCCCACGCCTCTGGCCTCTCGCGTTTCTTCAACCACCCTGCGGGTCATGCGTGCTGAATCCCTCAGTTTTTTAGAAGAATTGGTCAATACCCCCAGCCCCGTAGGGCATGAAGTCCGTGGGTTACGCGTCTGGCGTGATTACGCGGGGAGATTTGCGGAGGAGACTTTTTCGGATGCGTACGGCAACACCGTAGCGGTGCTCAACAAAGGCCGCGGCCCTCGCCTCATGCTCGCGGCTCACGCCGATGAAATCGCCATGTCGGTGAATTATATCAATGACGCCGGTTACTTGTACGTCAAACGCACGGGCGGGATTGACCCCAGCATTACCAAGGCTCAACGGGTGACGATTCATACCCGGTCCGGCCCGGTTTTGGGCGTCGTCGGAAACGTCGCCATTCACCTTACCAAATCGGACGGCGACGCCAAGCTGCCCAAAATTCATGATCTCTTCATCGACATTGGAGCGAACAACCGAGCGGAGGCCTTGAAGCTCGTGCGCATCGGCGATCCCATCACGCTCAATGATCGCTTTGAAATGCTTCGCGGCGATCTGGCTGTGGCTCGGGCATTTGACAATCGGATCGGCACTTGGGCGGTGGCCGAAGCCCTTCGCTTGTTGCAGCCTCACGCAAAAAAAATGAGCTGTGAAGTGTGCGCCGTGGCGAATGTCCAAGAAGAGGTTGGTTTATTAGGTGCGCGACAGATCGCCTACTCGCTGCAGCCGGACGTGGCGCTGGTCGTGGACGTCACCCACGCCACCGATTATCCCACCGTGAGCAAGGAGCAGCACGGCGATATCCGCCTTGGCCAAGGCCCTGCGCTCACCCACGGCGGTTGCAATCATCCGGAAGTCGTGGCTCGCATCGAGGAAGTTGCGTCGAAGAAGGGAATTGCATTGCAACACGAGGCGATGAGCGCCACGAGTGGCACTGATACCGATGTGATTTTTTGGACCCGAGGTGGCATTCCGAGTGCATTGATCAGTTTGCCCAACCGATACATGCATTCACCCGTGGAAGTGGTGAATTTGAAAGACCTCATGCAGATACCAGAACTATTAGCCGCCTTTGCCCTCAGCGTGAAAAAGGATGAGAAGTTTCGGGTGAAGATCTAATGTAAATCTGGGAGCCTGCCGACGCCTATTTCGAAATTACCCGCTCGAAATATAAATTACCGGCCCTGGCGGTCGTGGTGATCCGGCCCAATAAGAGAGTGGAGTGGTGCCCAACTTGTCGCTGACTCATTTGCCGCCCTCGACCCGCTGGAGTTCTTGTTGCAAGAGGCCGCGTACCGACTGGACATAGTCCCGGACTTTCGGGCTATTAGGTTCTAGTTCTTGAGTGCGCTCAAATTCGGTCAATGCTTCGGCGTTTTTTTTCTGGGACAGCAGAATAATCCCAAGATTAAGGTGAGCCGATGAGGCATCGGGAGTGCGTTTCAGGAGTTCCCGAAGTTCGTCGATGGCCTGATCGCTATGCCCCGTTTTAGCGAGCGCCAAGGCCAACCCCATTCGCGCTTCGGGCTGGGCCGGATTGGCCGTCACGGCAGCAACCCAGTGGGGACCCGCCCGACTGAGATTCGTGGCCGCTTCCCACGCGCGCGCTGCTTGGATATGTGCGACCACCGTCGGGCGGTTTCGCACAATCCGATCCCAGATTTCGGCCGCTTCGGTGGGCTCACCGGTAGCGGCGAGCAAACTGGCCAGCCGACCGAGAGCAAGCGGGTGATTGGGGTCGCCCGCAACCGCGGCGCGAAGGCTCAGCAAAGCGGCGTTCGTTTGTCCGGCCAATTGTTGAGCCAGGGCACGATTGGCGCGGGCATCGGTGAAGGTCGGGCGAAGTTCCATAGCTCGGGCAAAGGCGGCGTCGGCGGCTGAAAATTTCCGTTGTTGACTTAGAGCTTCACCCAGCTGCTCCCAGGCCTCGACAAAATCCTCGCGTAGTTCCACGGCTGCCCGGAGCTGCACCTCGGCTTCCACGGCGGTCCCAACTTTGACCGCGAGCAAACGGCCCAGCTGATAATGGGCGATCAAATGCTGGGGGATTCGGGTCAGTACCTCGCGCCACTCCGTAATCGCACCGTCGGCATCCCCGAAACCACTTAACAGTTCTGCGAATTGTTGGTGCAGTTGCCAATCGTTGGTGCGCCGAGCGAGCGCCGTACGGTAAATGGCGGCATGGATTTCAAAGGCGGTGATGGCGCGGGCGGGCTTGAGGCGGGCCAACTGGTTGGTCAGCGCAGCGGCGCGTTCGACGGAATTGATTTGGGTACTGAACGGCGGACGAGCCAATCGGGCCTGCATCCTTTCGGCACTCTGAAGACGGTTCCAATCCGTGAGCGCGAATGCTTGGGCGACCTCAATCGAACTCGCCCAGTTTGGGCGTGCGCTGGCCGTGACGTCCGTTAGCAGTCGGG
Organism: Verrucomicrobiota bacterium; assembly: GCA_043788645.1. GTDB lineage: Bacteria > Verrucomicrobiota > Verrucomicrobiia > Limisphaerales > UBA9464 > CANIZL01. The sequence goes on along the minus strand of JAYVTS010000502.1, from coordinate 3,565 downwards.
AGGCAATCGAGTCAGCGACTAAACGTGCCAGGAGATAGTTTCCCGCTTCGTTGAAATGAACGTGCTCCCAAAAGTATTCTGCGCCCGCGATTCCGTCCGGTGAGGCGTGGGCAAATTCGACCTCCGCATCCACGACGGGAACCGAGGCGGCGCGGCCGACGGAACGAACAATGTCTGCCAATCCGACGTCCGCACGGAATCGAAGTGGATCCGCTGCTCGCGCCGCCTGAAAAGAAGCCAGTGCCCGGATTAGCTCACCGTTCGCCCATTGCGTTCGTCCCGTCAGGAACGCGACGTTAGCCGACGTCGCGGCGTTGGTTTCGCCCAAGGGTCCGCAATCTTTGAGATTGACCACCGGCGTTACTAAACACACACGAGGCCCATTGACCCCCGCGGGGAATAGGTCAGCGATGGCGGCCAAATTCTTTCCAAATATCGGTCCCACGCTTGCCAAGCGAGGATCGTTTGCTTCGATTTTTTGGGATAAAAATAACTCCATCCCACCCCACTCAGCGTCCGGCTTTTTTCCGGAACCACCCGCGCTAAGGCTACTTGCCCAAGCGTCGAGCCACTGCCCCAAACGAAAAGTTCGTAGCCAAAGACCGGCCCGAATCAGCCAAAGTGGGCGGCCTGCGCCCCCTAGGATTGTGCCCGGCCCAAACGGACCGACCACCTCGTTATTGCCTCCGTAAACGACGACAAAGTCTGGATCGAGCGGACGGACATCGGAGGCAATTTCGCGGATCGCATGGGAATTAATGGCGGTCATGGCCGCGTTAATCACTTCGAAACGGCGGGTCGGGAATCGCTCTTGCAGCAGGATTTCGAGGACTCGCGGCAGTCCGTAGGCGGGTGCCGGATCGCCGTACGCGGCACTTTCGCCCAAAACGACTACGCGCAACGTATTGGCGGGTTTCTCGGCCGAAATCAGCAAGGGTGCGGAGGTTCGCGCCAGGCGCGATGGGAAAAAACGCAGGGCAAAGCGTGGATTATCGACGAACACCCGCCGACCGTTCACCATTTTTTCCAACAAGAACGAGGTATTGGAGCCCTATCCGGCGAGGCGGAGGCTTACTTCGAGCAAACCCAAAGGGAGCACCGTGACCAGCAAGAACAGGGTGAAGCGGAAGAGCCAACGTCGGCTCGGGGAGAGCGGCGGAGAGGACGACAGCCGGACATCGGACGATGGAACCACGATGGCCAAGCTAGACTAAATAGAGAGACCTGTGCCCGAATAGTTCACCCGCTTTCTGCTGCGGTTTTCACCAAGGGTGCAAGGCAGTCTAAAGCCACTTGGGAACTTAGAACACGAGGAATTTGCATCGACGTTAGAGATTGATTTCCGCCGCGAAGAATGGGACAACCGTCCAGCCCGCCTAGCAATGATGCCTCCGTGCCACTGGGTCTCTATCCCCAGATTGGAGCTTGTTGGGTGGGTGGAAGGCACCACAGGAACGAACGTTTTGCGCGCACTTCAGTCGAAAAACAGTGGAAGCGGGCGCGATTCAGGTCCTGCGTCGGCTTGGCACGATGTTTGCAAAACAGCTCCCTTGTGCGCTTTGCTATCACCGCTTCGACGGATACCCCCTACTTCGCCCGGTCCCCTGGGGCCTCGCTTTCATTCCTACTCGCCAGTTGTTGGTTTATCGGGATGTCGGTCGCCCACGGTTCCTCCAACACCGACGTGCTGACCTATCATTACGATTTGGCTCGCACGGGCCTCAATGCCAACGAGAGATAGGACCGGCCCTCTCCCCGTGCCAGAGCCCGGCATGGGTCGCTCGGGCGGCCCGATCCGCGAGGCGTAGTTGATACTGCTCCCGCAAGGGCAGGAGCCGACCATCGTCCGCCTTCAACCGATACCACCCGCCCCGTCCCCAGGCGATCTGAGCGAGTTCATTCGAACGATCGAGAAACCCTGCACCGATCCGATTCGGATTAGAACCCAACACGGCGAATTTGATGGAGTGGCCGCTTAGTTCGCGAGTGATTTGGGTAATAGTCTAGTCCCGGCCGGGCTTGTTCGCGCCGGGTCCTTACCGCGAATACGGCGGCATACCAACCCAAGGCGTTGGTCGGGCGAACCGCTTGATTGAGGGCGCGAAACATCATTGTTGATTTAGTAACGCGAATCAACGCTGCGGCGCTTGAATTCGTTCAAAAACTGCTCCGCTGCCAATTTTGCCGGGGCCACTTCTGGGCTCCATTCTCCGGCTAGTGAACCGTATTGAAAGTCGTTTTGCCGAACTATGCGCTGCCCGGCGGAAGGGGCTCGTCGTTTACATCGGAGCCGGTGATCCTCACCTCGGGGCCACCCGCCAGCTCGCCCTGGCTTTGGATACCGCAGGCGTCGATGTCCTTGAACTCGGAGTCCCATTCAGTGATCCCCTCGCCGATGGTGCGGTCAATCAACTCGCCGCTCAACGCGGGCTCGCATCGGGCACCACCCCGCCAAAACTCCTCGCCACGGTGGCCGCCATTCGGCGCGAATCGCAAATTCCGATTGTTTTCTACGTCTACTACAATCTCCTCCACCGAGTCGGCCTCGCGAAATTCATCGCCGATGCAGCGCAAGCGGGCGTAGACGGCCTACTCATTCTCGACCTTCCCCCCGAAGAGGCCGACGAATACGAACGGCTTATGGTCACGGCTGGATTATGCCCCATTTGGCTGATCGCTCCGACCACGCCCGATGAACGCATCGCAAAAATTGCCCGCCGGGCTCGAGGCTTCATTTATTACGTCAGCCGGGAAGGGGTCACCGGAATGCAAGCAAAGGTCAGCGATACCATCGGCGAAATGACCGCAAAAATCCGCGCCCACAGCTCACTGCCAATCGCCGTCGGGTTTGGGATTTCAAACGCTGAACAAGCGCGATTGGTGGCCGTTCATGCGGAAGCGATTGTCGTCGGCAGCGCGGTCGTAAATCGGATCGCCGAACACGGCCAATCCCTCGACCTCGTCCCGATCGTCGCGGCTTTCGTTCACGAACTTTCCCTCGCCCTTAATTCCAATTCATGAGCGCTAAATCCAAGAAAACTTCCAAAGCGCCGCCGACCGTGGCCGCGAGACTTCGTCCGACGCCGACCTCCAAACCGGTTACGCCCAAAGTCCCGCGTTCCGGCCCAGGGTCGGATCACTATGTCATTATTATGGCAGGGGGTCGTGGCGAACGGTTTTGGCCCGTCAGCCGAGAGAAGGCCCCCAAACAACTGATCAAACTTCTCGGTGATCGTTCCTTTCTTCAGCAAGCGGTTGATCGCGTCCGCCCCCTCGTACCGGCCACCCAGATTCTGATCATCACCAACGAAGCCCAGGCCGCTGAAGTGAGGAAACAACTCCCAGAATTGCCCAAAGATAACATCGTGGCTGAACCCGTCGGACGAGATACTTGTGCCGCGATAACCTTGGCTGCGGCGATTGTCGGTGCCCGTTCCACCACGGCGACGATGGCCGTTTTGCCGGCGGACCACGTCATTCCGGAGCCCAGGAAATTTCAGCAAGTTTTGGCTGACGCTCTCGATCTTGCCTCGCGCGGCCAAGTGATCGTCACCATCGGCATCCA
>JAYVTS010000501.1:0-3944 GCA_043788645.1 Verrucomicrobiota bacterium | reverse complement strand
CGCGCGACGTCATTCAACGCCGGGATTGGGCGGCCATCTCGGATCTCGCTCGGCAGGCCGCAGAGGTCGTCGCCCGCGTGCGAAAGGCCAAAGCATGAGCCGCGTGGTGACGTTTGGCGAGATCATGGCGCGGTTGGCGGCTCCGGGATTTAAACGCTTCCAACAAACCATGCCGGGCGCGCTCGATGTCACCTTTGCGGGTGCGGAGGCTTCAGTGGCCGTCTCCATCGCCTATCTCGGGGGAGAAGCTGCTTTCGTGACGGCCTTGCCGAACCACCCACTGGCCGATGCGTGTGTGGCGAATCTACGTTCTTTCGGGGTGGATACGCGGCATATCTTGCGCCCGGCGGAAGGGCGTCTCGGTCTATTTTTCTTGGAAACGGGGGCCAACCAGCGGCCCGGAAACGTAATCTATGATCGGGAAGGGGCGGCCGTCGCGATCACACCACCAGAAGCCTATGATTGGGGAGCAATTCTGGCGGCGGCCTCCTGGTTGATGATTTCTGGGATCACCCCGGCGATTTCGCGCAACGCGGCGGAGGTGACGCGGGTGGCTTTACGGGAGGCCCGGGCGCGTGGGGTGCGCGTGGCCTTCGACTTGAATTACCGCAGTAAGCTTTGGCGCTGGGATCCGGCGTTGACGCCCCGCGAACTAGCGACGCGTACCTTGCGAGAGTTGATGACGGAGGTGACGCTTTTCATTAGCGGTCGGGAGGACGCCACAGAATTGCTGGGACTTGGCCTCGCCACGGAGGCTGGCAGGAGCACGCTTTCGGACCAGGATGTCGCCCGACGGGTTCTGGCGCAGTTTCCGAACGTGCAGCATGTGGCGTTGACGTTGCGGGAAGGGATCTCGGCTTCGCATCAAAGCTGGGGTGGTCTGTTGTATGAGGCGGCGATGGATCAGGCGTTTTACGCTCCGTTAAAAGCGGGGTCCTATGAACCGTATCAGATCACCGATGTGGTGGATCGACTCGGGGGAGGGGACGCTTTCACAGCGGGGCTCCTTTTTGCGATGGAAACTCCGGAACTTGCGGCTCCGTCAACCGCGGTGGCTTTTGCGGTGGCGGCGAGCTGTCTGTCTCATTCAATTGAGGGTGATTATAACTTTAATCGCCGCGATGAAATCGAAACCCTCATGGGTGGTGCGACCTCGGGCCGAGTGAACCGGTAATCCATTCGCGTTGGACCAGGCATTCTTTCGCGGGCGCTCATCACTTTGGCTGGATTTGAAAAGTCGTACCCGCCGCTCTGGACGGGCGTTTCTGCGGGTGGTCGCCGCGACACATCCGCGCCCCGCCGAAGGCGGGGCCAGTGCCCCCGGAGCGCAATGGCAATGCGCCAAGCTTGTTTCCGCGCGCACGTTTGGCTATGGCAGTTACCGCTTCGAGCTGAACTCCGTGGCGAACAATCTCGATTCCAATGTCACCCTCGGCCTGTTCACCTGGAGCGACGACCCCGCCTTCACCGATCGCGAGATGGATGTCGAGTTCAGCCGCTGGGGCAACGCCGCCGACCCGAACAACTCGCAGTTTGTTTTGCAACCTTTCGACGCGGCGATCCACCTCGTCCGCTATCAGACGCCGGCTGGGATTAGCAACTCCACCCACCTGTTTATCTGGGAAGCCGACCGCATTCGTTCAAGTGTCTATTTTCCCGCGGTACGCCCTCCGATTTCCCAGTCAACCCCGGATTGGAAATCGCCGGCTGCGCGGGAAGGAGGGTTCTAGCCTCAAGGATTCCTAAACAATTGCTCGATTGGTTGGCTTCAGAATTCATACGTACGGGTTGGGATATCAAGTTGATGATGCGTTTGCTGGTCACCAGTGCGACGTACCGGCAGGATTCGCGCGCGACGTCAGAGCTCCTGGCATTGGACCCCGAGAACCGGCTTTGGGCGCGAGGACCTCGGTTTCGACTTTCGGCCGAGGCGATCCGTGACCAAGCGTTAGCCGTCAGCGGGCTGCTCGTGAACCAACTCGGAGGAGCCTCCGTCAAACCCTACCATCCGCCTGGGCTCTATGAACAAGTGGGGGCGGGCTCGGGGCCAGAAACGTATGTCATGGACCACGGGGCCAGCCTCTACCGGCGCTCGGTTTATACTTACTGGAAACGATCGGTCCCGAATCCGGCGTTGCTGTTGTTTGATCGTCCGTTTCGTGAGGCGTGTGTCGTTCGCCGAGCGCGCACGTCGACGCCTCTGCAAGCCCTCAATCTCTTGAATGATCCGACGTATGTTGAAGCGGCGCGATTTTTGGCGGAACGGATGGTCGAGGAAGGTGGGGCGACCATTGAGGCGCGAATTCGTTATGGATTTCGGCGGGTGCTGGCGCGAAGTCCCAAGTCTGCCGAATTGGCGGTTCTCATGATCGGTTGGCGTCGAGCCGAGGCCAGTTTTCGCGCGGATTCAGCGGCGGCCGCGGAATTCTTAAACGTCGGCGAATCGAAACCGGATGGGCGATTGGATCCAATCGAATGGGCGGCTTACAGCTCGGTGGCGAGCACGCTTTTGAATCTCGATGAGGCGATTACCATGGAGTGAGGCATGAGCGAATCCGAAAACCAACGGCAGCAACTCACTCGCCGGCAATTTTTGGGCCGAACTTCGGGTGGGCTGGGAGTGGCGGCCTTGGCTTCGATCCTCGATCCGAATTTGCTCCGGGGCACCGACGTAGTGGGCGGGGGATGGCCGATGGCCCCCCGGGCGCGCCGGGTCATTTATCTCACGCAAGCGGGAGCGCCTTCGCAATTGGATCTCTTTGACTACAAACCAGGACTGAAGGGACGATTCAAAAAGGAATTGCCCGAGTCTGTGCGGGCCGGACAGCGCCTCACGGGAATGACTTCGGGGCAAAGAATCTACTGATTGCTCCGACGCCTTTTGCTTTCCGTCAACAAGGTCGGAGCGGTCTTTGGATGAGCGAACTCCTGCCCTATATCGGTGGGATGGCCGATGAACTCTGTCTGGTGCGGTCCCTCTATACGGAAGCGATTAACCACGATCCGGCGATGACGATGCTGCAGACGGGAAGTCAGGTGGCGGGACGGCCGGCGTTGGGGGCTTGGCTTTCATACGGTTTGGGGTCGGTGAACTCCAACTTGCCGACGTTTTTGGTGATGATTTCGCGACCCAGCGGCCCAACGAACGCTCAACCGTTGCACGAACGCATGTGGGGCTCGGGTTTTCTGCCGTTGCAACACCAAGGAGTCCGGTTTAGTGCGGGCCGGGATCCCGTGCTCTTTCTCTCCAATCCACCCGGAATTTCGGAAACGAGACGCCGGGGAATGTTAGATGATCTGGCCGAGCTCAATCAGCAGAACTTTGTGGAGTATCAAGATCCGGAGATTCAAACTCGGATTGCGCAATACGAAATGGCTTTTCGCATGCAAGCGGCGGTTCCTGAACTGACGGATTTATCCAAGGAACCCCCTTCGACCTTTGAGCTCTACGGCTCCGAATCCAAAAAACCAGGCACGTTTGCCGCCAACTGTTTGCTCGCACGACGCTTGGCGGAACGGGAGGTCCGGTTTATCCAACTTTACCATCGCGGTTGGGATCAACATGCAAGTTTGCCGGATCACATTCGGCACCAAGCCAAAGATACCGACCAGCCGTCGGCGGCGCTAATTCTGGATTTGAAACAACGGGGTTTGCTCGATGACACGTTGGTGATTTGGGGCGGCGAGTTTGGGCGTACGGTTTTTAGTCAGGGAGATCTGACAGAGACGAGTTTTGGCCGGGATCATCACCCGCGATGCTATTCGGTGTGGTTGGCGGGTGGCGGGCAGGGCTGTTTCAAGAAAAGCAATGTCCCGGAATGGTTCAGAAGAATGAGGAATTGAGCGGCCGGCAAGGCTCAAGTGTGAGGTTGATTCGGTTGCTTTCTCCGCCTGCGGCTCGGGTTGGAGGGCGGATTCTTTGGAATCTTTTCGGCGTTGGGTAG
>JAYVTS010000500.1:0-11226 GCA_043788645.1 Verrucomicrobiota bacterium | reverse complement strand
GGGCTCATTTCACTGAAGCGGGCGCGGAATAGAAACCGCACTGAACCAAATCTTCTCAACGCCGTTCGGCCGCCCTGAAAAACTGGTGATCTACAGCATTCGTCGTGGTGTCCAGCAAGAGCAGGCTGCCGTCTGTGTCCGTGATTTCCGTCACCGACCCCGGGATCCAACCGTCCAGAGTGGTGGAACGATCCAGACTGAATCGCTGATCCATTTGGCCGTGAATTAGGAACAATTGTTCGCTCGCAGTGTTGGGCCATTTCGTCAGTGCTGGGGCGATGGGGAATGAGCCCGCTTGGCTTCGCAAAATAACGCCTTCCGAACCCACGACCAGCAACTGCCCTCGTAAAGTGGCTAGTCCATAAAGCGGCTTGCCCGTGATGGTATCCAGGGGCGTCCACGCGACGCCATCGGTACTGCCCAGGACGGTTCCCTGCCCTCCTGCCGCATAGTAGGTGCCCTCGACCTGCTCGACATCGTAGATCCAGTTGGTGACGCCCGACACCGAAGAAATCCAGGTAGCGCCGTCACGACTACTGAGAATTGTGCCGCCTTCGCCGACCGCGAGGTAGCGATCCGTCAACCAGCGAACGCGCCAGAGCCAATGGGTGGTCCCGCTGAGTTGAGCAGTCCAACCGATCCCATCCGGACTGAGGAGAATGGTCCCCTGATCGCCGGTGGTGACCCAGTTGAAGGGACTCGCATCGACCCCGCTGAGGAAGCGCGTCGTGGGCGTTGCTCGGCGAGTCCAAGTGAAGGCATCGGGACTCGTTAGAATCGTGCCGTTTCCCCCGGTGGTGACAAACAGCGAGGGATTTGCGGCAACCCCTTGAAGGTCATTCGTCACCCCCGTGGGGGCATTGAGCCAAACGAGTCCGAGCGTATTGATTTGATTGGTAAGAATCACGGTAAAAACCGTCGTTCCATTGGTCAACCGGTTCGTGCTGACCAACGTTTCGTAGGCCGACGGACTCGTGGCGAGGTAACCGTGCGAGCCGGATGCCACCAGCAAGTCGGAGCGTCCGCCCACTCCGAGAAACACGGTGTTGGACGCTGAGCGAGGAAGGAGAGACGTCGTCCAAGTCAAGCCGCGATCCGATTGAAGAATCGTCGGGCCATAACCCACCGCACAGTAAAAGGCATTCGTCGTCGAGGTCGTACTCAACACCGGCGCTCCGTTCACCAGACTAACGGTCGTATTGGTGGCGCTCGAAATTCCCGTGCCGACATCCCATAGGACAGCTCGCGGCGGGCTGGGAAAGGGCGTCCACAACAGCGGTTGGCCCGTGCCGGTGCTCCGGGTGCCCGTCACCAGTAGTCCGGCTTGTCCGCCCAAAACATGGCGCGTGCCATCAAAGACTCCGGCGAAATAGCTGCTGACCGGGGCCGACGCGGTGCGTCGACTATCGAGTTCGTCGGTCCAAATATAACCATTCCCAACCGCCACCGCCGAGCGGAGTTCGCTGGCGCCGCCCACGAGGGGTACGGTGACCGATCTATTTTGGACGATCCTCGTTTCACTATTGGCAGCGAAAAGGTCGTCGCTGGCGCCGCTACTGGATGGGGTCCACTTTTGTGCGTCGGTGCTGCCCAATAAGATCGTCCCCGAATTACCGACGGCGACGAAACCCGTCGGACCACTGACAACTCGATTGAGGTCTTCTTTGGTGTTGGTTGTCCGCCGCGTCCAGGTCACTCCATCCGGGCTGGTGAGAAGGACGCCCCCTTCACCCACGGCGGCAAAGAGTCCGGCAGATTCGCGCCACGTCACACTTCGGAGCCAATTCGTCACCCCGGCCGTGCGTCGAACCCAATTCGTACCGTCGTCGCTGGAATAAATCGCGGCATGATCCCCAACCGTCACCAGGCGCGTGCGGGACGCGGCCACACCTTCGAGCCAGTCCGGGGTGCCGAGGTCGGTCGTGGACACATTGCGGGCTGCGTCAAGTCGGAGAATCAATCCGGCTTCACCGCTGACGACGACCGTGTTGGTGTCCCCCCAAAGTGAATGGAAGACGGCGGCCCGAAAATACTTCCGCGTACCGGTTTCCAATGAAAACCACTCCGAGAAGTCGTCTGAAACGATGATTTGGCCATGATCGGCCACCGCGACGTAGCCCCGATCCGGATCGCCAATCAGGTCGGCGATGTTGTTTCCGAAGGGCAACGGACTAGACCAATGCCAGAAGAGATTCGTCGTGCCGACGGCCGCGAACGCGGTGGCCGGAAAGAACCACCCCATCAGCAGTAATCCCAACGCCCAAAATGGGCTGAACCGAATAAACCGCAAAAGCATACGCAATCTTGAGGAACGGCCGGACGGTTGCCAAACCGGACGCACCCAAGAAAATCCAATCGAACTCTGCCATTGCCCGAGGGCCATTTCCCCCGTTTCCTACGCACACGTATGAATTCCAATGCCCCGGTGGCTTCGGTGATGACGCGGACTGCTTGGCTCATTTGTCTGATTGCGGCGATTGGGTTTGCCTTTGATACCTATGAGTTGTTGATGCTGCCGTTGATTGCGGGGCCGGCTTTGTCCGAGTTGTTGCAAGTTCCAGCCAACAATCCGCTGGTAACGAACTGGGTGGGGCGGTTGTTGTGGATCACCGCGCTGTGTGGCGGTGTCTTTGGACTATTGGGAGGTTGGCTGACGGATCGCCTGGGGCGGAAGAGGGTCTTGGCGGGGAGTATCGCCCTTTATTCTTTGTCGCCAGTTTGCGCCGCTTTGAGCACTTCGCTGACTTGGTTTGTCATTTTCCGGTGTGCGACCTTTGTGGGTGTCTGCGTGGAATTCGTCGCGGCGATCACCTGGTTGGCTGAAGTTTTTCCGGAGAAACGTCAACGGGAAAAGGCCTTGGGTTGGACCCAAGCGTTTGCGTCCATTGGAGGTTTGTTGGTGACCGGTGTGAATGTCTGGATTTTGAAACATGCGGCCGACTTGCCTTTGATCGGCGTCGCGGAGCCCTTTAACGGACATGCCTTTTGGCGTTATACCCTGATTTCAGGATTGTTGCCCGCGATCCCGATTGCGTTGCTCCTGCCGTTCGTTCCGGAATCGCCGGTTTGGGTGGAGAAGCGGCGGACCGGCACCTTGCGCCGACCCAATTTGGGAGAACTCTTTTCGCCTCAACTCCGGCGCGTAACGCTGGTAACGGCGGCGCTCTCCGCGTGTGCCTATGCGGCGGCCTTTGGCGCCTTGCAATTGACGCCGACCCGAGTGGTGCCTGGTTTGGCCGATTTGGCGCCGCAACGGCAGGCGCTGAAGCCGCTCCAAGAGGACGCGAAGAAGCTGAATGAACAGTTAACCGCGGCGTTGCCCGCCTTTGAGAAAGCGACCTCCGAGGTGCCGGGATTGGTCGAGCTATCGGGCCAACGAGCCAAGCTTCGGATCGCCCTTCGGACGGCCCGTCGCCCGCTGGAAGCACTGGGGACTAACGCGCCGGTTCCCGTCGGCGTGCAATCCCAATTGACGACGTTGTCCAACCGGATGGGTGAACTCGACCAAAAACTGAGTGAATTGACCGGGGCCGCGCCGGACGCGAAAAAGGCGCTCCTGGATCGCGAAAAATGGATGGGGCAAATCGCCGGCAACCGCGAAAAGCAGTCGGCCCCGGACGAAATCATTAAACAGCGTGGTAATACCGTTCAATTGTGGCAGGAACTGGGCGGATTGGGTGGGCGGATTGCACTGGCTTTACTGGTTGCGACCGCCTTGAGTCGCGGGCGGTTGTTACGATTGTTTCAGTTACCCGCGCTGGTGCTTTTTCCGTTGACGTACCTGTACCTATTCCGGTCTCAACCCGAAGTTTTCCAATGGGGCATCGCGTTGTGCGGGTTCCTGGTCGTCGCCCAATTTAGCTATTTTGGTGAGTATTTGCCGAAGGTTTTCCCGCTCCACTTGCGGGGCACCGGTGGGAGCTTTGCCACGAACGTCGGCGGCCGTATGTTCGGGACCTCGGCGGCCTACGCAACTTCCAATCTGATCGCACCCGCTATTTCCGCGAATTCCACCTTTGAACAAGTGGCCACCGCGGCGGCATTGATGGGGGGCGGCGTGATGGTGTTGGGATTTTGCTTAAGCTTTCTGTTGCCGGAACCGATGGTGAAGAGCGATGTAGACTAGGCGTTGGTAAACATCCGTTGGCCAAGTTGCTTTTTCCGCCCACGCACCGCGATTAAGGCCTAAAAAAGGCCTGAAAAGCAGGCCTAACTCAACTCGGAATGGTCCTCGACCCTTAGTTTCACGAAAAATTGAATCGTAAAGTGTGCTTGACCACGGGATTTCAGATGGTTATCACGGTGTAAACCGCTTGGCCGCGCGATGCGTCTCAAGCTTATTTTGATCGAATTGTCTCCTCCTCCTTGGCCATGACTAAGCGTGATATTGTAACTCGGATCGGTGAAGACAGCGGCCTCATTCAGGAGCAGGTGTTGGATATCGTCCAGCGCACTCTCGATGTCATGGCGGAAGCCTTGACCAACGGCGAAACGATTGAACTCCGCAATTTCGGCGTCTTTGAAGTAAAAATTCGTCAGGCGCGAATTGGTCGGAATCCCAATCGACCCGAAAAAGATGTGCCCATTCCTGCCCGAGCCGTCGTCAAATTCAAGCCCGGAAAAGAATTGCGGGAAGCCGTATTACGGCTGACCAAAAAAATGATCTAGCCCCCCCGCCAAAAGCGGTCAGCCGCCCCAGTTTGCCCGTGCTTCCGTCGGCAACATCCCTTGTGCCCGTAGGGTCTTGAGGCTCAGCGCGTCATGCCGTTTGGCCAACCGGACTCCCTGAGCGTCCTCCAGCAGCGGGCAATGGTAAAAAGCGGGTGCCGCCCAGCCCAGTGCTCGAAACAACAGCAATTGGCGGGCCGTACTCACCAGCAAATCGGCACCCCGGACCACCTCCGTGATCTGCATCCCGGCGTCGTCCACGACGCAGGCCAATTGGTAACTTGGCAAATCATCGGGTCGCCAAACCACAAAATCGCCAAAATCGCGCTGGGCCTGAAAGCGTTGCGGACCCCAATACCCATCCAGAAATTCGATCACTTCGTGGTCGGGAACGCGAAACCGCCAAGCCGCGCTCCGTGAAGTCACTTGACCATCTAGGGATGTTCGACCTTGATTTGGCGTCGTCGCTTGACTCCGGCAGGTACCCGGATAAATCGGTTCGTCATCCGCCGCGTGCGGTGCATGAATGGCACCGGCAATGTCTCGTCGCGAACAACTGCACGGAAAGACGAAGCCCCCGGCCTGTAATTGACTCAAGGCCCGCCGGTAGAGCGGCAGACGCTCGCTCTGTGCGTAAGGACCCCAGGGCCCGCCCACGTCGGGTCCTTCAGTCCACGAAATGCCGAGCCAACGAAGATCCTCGATAAATCCAGCCACGAATTCAGGTCGTGATCGGGTGGAATCGAGGTCATCGTGGCGCAACACCAAACTTCCCCGAGCAGCCTGCGCCCGGATGAATGCCGTCCAAAAAGTTCGCGCATGGCCCAAATGCAAGCGGCCGGTGGGAGAAGGCGCAAGACGTCCACGATAGGGCGGTAAAGGGTCCGGCATGACTGAGGTTAAGCTCGCCAACCGGTTCGTATCCGACAAGGTCCGCTATTCTTCTCTTCCCACTCGGTTTCGAGGTTGAATCACCCGCGTTCTTCGCGCTACACTCACCAATCTGCTCGGCTGCTATCTATGCCCGCTGAAACGCTTGTCATTGTTCCTACCTACAACGAACGGGAGAATCTCCCCACCATCGTCGAACGGCTTCGGGAGTTGCCGGTGCCCGTCGATGTCCTGGTGGTGGACGATAGTTCGCCCGATGGCACCGGGGAGTTGGCGGACCAGCTCGCGGCGGCCGATTCCCGGGTCCACGTCCTCCATCGGGCCGAGAAAAATGGCTTGGGCCGCGCTTACCTCGCTGGGTTTGAATGGGCTTTGGCACACCAATACGAGTTCATCTTCGAGATGGATGCCGATTTTTCCCATAACCCGGGTGACATCCCAAAATTCCTAGACGCAGCCCGGAGCCAAGACGCGGATTTGGTGCTCGGTTCCCGATACCGCGACGGGATTCGCGTCATTAATTGGCCACTGAATCGCCTGCTCCTCTCCATGTGGGGTGGATTTTATACCCGGTTGGTGACGGGTATGCCGGTGAGTGATCCTACGGGCGGATATAAGTGTTTCCGTCGTCGAGCATTGGCCGCGGTGGACCTCGGCTCCGTCGGATCCAACGGGTACAGTTTTCAAATTGAACTTACCCATCGGATCTGGCGACGTGGAGGTAAAATTGTGGAAGTGCCCATTATTTTCACCGACCGATTTCAAGGAAGCTCAAAGATGTCGAAAGCCATCGTCCGTGAGGCTGCCTGGATCGTGTGGAAACTCTGGTTTGAGCACGGCTTCCGACGGAAACCGGTCAAAGGAAGTGACGAATGAGAGCAAACTCCAAGGCGAGCCCACTTCTTCTCACGAAATGCCTTTCGCCAGCCTGCTTCCCCGATACTCTCCACCTCCGTTTCCGGCGGTCCACCGCCGGGCCGGACACGCTATCCGATGGACGCCGCGCACATTCGTAATTTCAGCATCATTGCTCACATTGATCACGGAAAGACCACCCTTTCTGATCGCCTTTTGCATCGCACCGGCACGATCGCCACGCGCGACATGGAGGACCAATTGCTGGACGCCATGGACTTGGAACGGGAGCGCGGCATTACCATCAAGGCGCACCCCGTCACGATGCTCTATACCGCCAAAAATGGGGAACAATACGAGCTAAACCTGATCGACACCCCCGGCCATGTGGATTTTGCGTACGAAGTGAGTCGGTCACTCTCGGCTTGCGAAGGCGCCTTGCTGATCATTGATGCCGCCCAAGGCGTCGAAGCCCAGACCGTCGCGAACCTCACCCTCGCGAATCGCCAAGGGTTGTTCATCGTTCCGGTCATTAACAAAATCGATCTGCCCCATGCGAACGTGGATCAGGCCAAACAACAGTTAGAAGAAATTTTGGCGATTCCGGGCGATGACGCGATTCTCGCGAGTGCCAAAGAGGGCATTGGCATCGAAGACATTTTAGAAGCGATTGTTCACCGCATTCCGGCACCAAAACCGAGCGGTTCCGCGTCGTTTCAAGCGTTGATCTTCGACAGTTTTTTCGACACCTACAAAGGCGTCGTGATTCTCGTCCGGATCATGAGCGGGGAATTGCGAGCGGGGATGCATGTGAAATTGCTCCACTCGGGCCGCACCGTGGAAATCAAAGAGGTCGGCTCGTTTAATCCGAAACCCTACGTGCGCGACCGGCTCGAAGTCGGCGAGACCGGATATATCACGGCCAACATTAAAACTCCCCGGGAAGTCAAGGTGGGGGATACCATCACCGATCCACGCAATCCCTCCACGGAATTGCCCGGGTTTCAAGAAATTCGGCCGATGGTTTATTCGGGCATTTACCCGATCAACACCGCGGATTTCGAGGGACTCAAAGTCGCCGTCGCCAAGCTTCAGTTGAATGATTCGGCTCTCACGTTTCAAACGGAATCCTCCGCTGCGCTCGGTTTTGGTTTCCGGTGCGGCTTTCTCGGCTTGTTGCACATGGAGATTGTCCAGGAACGCCTCCGAAGGGAGTTCGACATGGATATTATCGCCACCTACCCGAGCGTTATCTATCAGGTCAAGCTGGCGAGCGGTGAAGTGAAAATGGTGGACAATCCGGCATTTCTACCGGACGCCACCTATATCGAGGAAATCTCCGAGCCGATTGTTAAGGCGTTTGTCATCTGTCCAGGCGAGAATCTCGGAGATATTATGGGACTCATCTCCGAGAAACGGGGCTTGATCAAAAACACCGAAACCTTGGATACCCGACGGGTCATGTTGACCTGTCGGATTCCGATGAATGAAATCCTGATTGATTTCCATGACCGGATTAAATCGATTACGCGGGGGTATGGTTCGATGGATTACGAACCGGCGGGATACGAAGCCAGCGACATGGTGAAACTCGACCTGTTGGTGAACAACGAGGTGATGGACGCCTTTTCGAGCCTCGTCCATCGCAGTAAAGCCGAGAATCGCGGGCGTACGTTGGCGGCGAAACTCAAGGAAGTCATTCCTCGGCAGCAATTTCAAGTAGCGATTCAAGCCGCCATCGGCGGTAAGATTGTGGCGCGTGAGACAATTAGTGCGGTGCGGAAAGACGTGACGGCCAAGTGTTATGGCGGCGATATTAGCCGCAAACGCAAGCTGCTGGATAAACAGAAAGAAGGTAAGAAACGGATGAAATCCGTGGGCTCCGTGGACATCCCGCAAGAAGCCTTTATCGAGGTATTGAAGACAAATTGAGGTCATGCGACGGCTAGGATCATGCAGTACACGGTTGACGGCTTTAAGCTGCTCCGAACCGAACCACTTTCAAAAAATTAGGCATGACTGACAAGAACATTGATGTCCTTCAGAACATCGAATTCGTCGTCCATCGCCTCTGGAAGCAATATCCGGAGATGTCTGACTCGACGGTGGCTCGCGGCTATGAAGCGGCCTATCAACGGTATCGGGCTGAAAGCCGTGGCCATACCCCCAAACCGACTCAGGAAACAGGTATTGAACTCAAGCTCTACGAGGCGGTGTCCGACATCTGCGAATGGCGCCTTGGACGCCGCCAGGAAACGCCCGCACCGGGAGAGTCGGCCTTGAAGTCGGTGCCCTTAGACGAGCTGGTCGATTGCCTGCGGAAGCTGATGAAATCCGTTGAATTTCACGGCAAAACCGGCGGTCGGCTGGCGTATCTCAGGTTCACGCAGCAGTTTATTCGCTGAACCTTCCGCGGCCTCCCGCTCCCCCACAGAAACACCAACTACGTGGCAATTCAGAAGCAATGGCCCGGTGAAGCTACGGCTGGGCTTAAGTTTTGACTCGCGACAATGAAAACCGTCAGGATGTTGCCGGATGTCGAGGTTTTTGCTTTTTTTTCGCTCGCGGCCCCTCGGGTTATCAGCCCAGACACCGCTGGTTGATGCTGGCGCTGGCGGTGGTCTTGGCGGCAGGTCTTGGGGCCGTTTTGGGCGCCAAGCCCGCCTGGCGATCTATTCATCGACATCGGGCTCATGAAATCGCCGCGCGCGGCGAGGTGCTGGCCGACCAAGGCCGCTGGAAAGAGGTGGGTCCGCTGGTCAACACCGCGCTGGGGTTAGCCCCGGCCGACCTGCGCTGCGCCCGCTTGGCGGCGCGCTATTTTACCGCGGCCCGGTCGCCTAATGCGATGCACTATTGGCAGCTCGTCATTAATGCCGGAGAGGCCACCTACGCCGAACGGTGTCTGTACGGGAAGGTCGCGGTGGCGCTGGGCCGACCCGACCTCGCCAACCCGATGCTGGCCCAACTCCACGCCGAACGTCCGGAGGATCCGCTTCCTTATCGTCTGGAACTCGAGCTGGCTCGAAGCCTGAAAAACGATTCACTGCGCTCCGCCATTTCCTCGCGCTGGCTGGACCGGAATCCGGCTGATCCCGAACCGCAATTCCAGCTGGGATCCGCGCTTGCCCTCAGTCAATCGCCGAGGGAACGCGGCGAGGGCCAGCGTCTCCTGTGGGGGTTGGTGGTCAGTTCGAATCTCTTCTCCCTGCCCGCGCTGTCTGCTTTGGCCGATTCACCCGGCCTATCTGAAATGGAATCCGGCCTCCTTTTGCGGCGCCTCGAGAAGTTCCCGCTGGCCAACCAACTGGCGGTTGCCGACCTCCGGCTCCGGCTCCGTCCGGCCGAAAAGTCGAATATTGTCGCGAAGGTTGTTGAGCGGGTCGGGATCGATACCAATCCGGTTGAGCTTCTGGCGGCTGCCCGATGGTTGGCCGATCACGAAGCGGTAGCGGAGCTGATACCCCTGTTGGCACCCGAACGAATCGTCGGCTCACCCCTTTTGCGGGCGGCTCGATGGGAGGCGCTCATTGAAGGGGGGCGCACGGAGGAACTCCACGACTTCGTCGAAGCCCCGCCACCGGAAATTCCGCCCTTCCTGCTCCACTGCCTGCGCGCTTCGGCGGCTCACGCCAAAGGACAGGCCCAATCGACGGTTGCTCATTGCGGACAGGCGGTGCAGGCGGCCGGAAAGGACCCGCGGGCGCATCAATTCATCGCAAAGCTCGCCGAACGACTCGACCAACCTAAGATCGCCCTCGCTCGACGGAGTGCTCTGGTGCTGGAGTTTGGCGCCGGATTGCGAGGCGCATTGGAGGTTCTGCGCCTGGCCCGGTTGGTGGATGATCTTGCCGCCGCCGGACCGGTTTTGAGCCGACTTCGGGACCTCATGCCGAGCGAGGACGGAGTCGCGCTGACCGCCGCCTATCTCGACGCTCTTTTCGGGACGCCGAAACCAGAGGTGCTCGCCCGGATCCGCGAGTTGGTCCCGGCGCGGGCCCGCGAGTATTCTGACTTTGCCACCCTGGCGCTGTGCGAATGGAAAAGCGGCGACCCGAGCGCGGCTTTGAAAGTGATCGAGACGGAAGGTCTGGATTGGACCCACGCCGATCCTCGCAGTCAGGCGGTTTATGTCGGCGTTCTAGGCGCCAGCGGCCAGCGTGAAGCCGCCTCCCGGCAGGCTCGAAGAATTCCCCTGGAGCCGCTGTGCCGGGAGGAACGGGCGCTGCTGGAGGCTCGGAAATAAGTCAACGCCCCGACCGATTGGAGGGTCTGAACTAGATGGAGTTCAGCGAAGGAGCCACATTGAACCGCAGCGGCCCCGTCGCTAGAGTCACCCACGAACTCTGAGAGCCTCGTTTCGTGGAAAACGCTTAAACGAGCGACTTGGAGACACAAAATTTTTACGAGCGTCCATGATCTTTCGAAAAGCGTTTCCGCTGCTCACCGCGTTGTGGCTGCAGTTGGCTCCTTTCCTGGCGCGCTGGGAGGCGGCAACGACCCACATCGCAAGCCCCATCGTGTCGATCGTACGCTGGATGGTCGGTGGAGCGGTCGTCGCGGGCTCGTTTCACGCGGTGTTCGGCGCCACGGATTCAACGACGTTTACCGTCACCGGAATCAGCGGCGGCAAGGTTCAGATCTTCACGAGTGGGCCTCCAACGATACCCGTCATCGAGATTCCAGTGGGAACGCGCTACACCCTTTTTTTGAGATTAAATCGGCAGTGGCAAATTTGGCGCCCACGAAAGCGCTATCGTACAAGTTTGAAAATCTGCCGCCGGGATTTAACAAGAACGGAGTGTCCGCGAT
>JAYVTS010000499.1:0-7663 GCA_043788645.1 Verrucomicrobiota bacterium | reverse complement strand
TTGAGGGCTCCTCCGACCCGATCCAACGCTTGCGCACCGCCGCCGGAATCGCCCTTCATCCTTCAAAGCGGAATTCCAGGGCAAAAGCGGACAGGTTCGTGGAAAGGTCGCAGTCGTGCGCGTTTCTATCGGATTGATGAGTGGTGGAAACTATGGCGCCCGCAGCCGGAAGAAACGCGGCTGGACGTCGCTCTTCACGAAGAACGTGTAGCGATCGTTTTGTACAGCCGGTATCGCGTGCATCGGGGTCCACGGTCCCTGAACACTCAGCGCCGATTCCAAGATCCAGCCGTCGGCGTAGCTGGGCCAAGAGAGGAAAACAGCGGAGGCGATCTCCAGGGTCGGATCCGGGAAAGGACAGGTGAGCGAGCCTTGTTCCGTAACTTCGGTCACGAGCGGTTGGATCACGAGAGTGGTCTCGACATTGCAAAACCGGTTGTCGGTCACCGCCGCCTTCTCGGCGATGCCGGTCGCGGTTTGGGTTGCAGGATCATTGCCCAACAAGACGATGCCCCGGGTCAGGTTGGTGAACTGGTTGAAGTTGACGGTGATGTTGGTTCCACTGATACTCAGGCCTTGGGTGTTGGTTCGGCCGCCCGATATGACATTGTTTAATACTTGGCAGTTGTCCCCTCGGACCACGCCGATCGCGTTCTGATTGTTCGCGAGCACGTTATTTTCGATTCGAAGGGGTTGCAGTGCGAAGATCGCCGACTGGAGGAACCTCGGACTGTCGTAGGCAAGAATTCCGAACGCATGAAAGATAGGATCGGGGATATTCGAATAGAAGTTCGATACCCGGTTGTTCCTGATCGTGCCGCCGACACTTGGTTCGATGCGAATGCCATCCTGCGATTCGTCGGAACTGGTATTATTGGGGCCGCTGCCGATGACGGTATTGTTTTCAATCAGGGCCGTCGTGCGGAGAACGGTGGGATTGTCGAACTCATCGCCTTGCATCCATATCGCAATGCCGTCATCGGCGAACGTGTTGTGGACAATCTCCAGGTTCACCACCTTCAAATTGAGGCCTTTGGGACTGTAGGACAAGAGCCCGGCACTCCGGCTATTGAGGTGCGTCTTTCCTTGGAAGCCGCGGATGACGCAGTCCTCCACCCTTCCTCCGGAACCTCCGTAGTAAAGGGCGACAAAATTGTAGTCGGCGCGCGGCTGGTTATCCGCGAGTTGTTGTCCTTCGAAGTCGATTCCCTTCACCGTCACGTCTGCCGAGACAAATTCGAACAAGATGTTCCAATTGCGACGGGTGCTGGGAACCAGCTTGGTCGAGGCCATGACGACCGTGCCCGGTTCGCCGCTCAGCGTAAGGGTTTTCTTGGTAACGATCGCTTGCTCCTTATAGACACCGGCAGCGATGTGAACTTCGTCGCCCGATTGCGCCGCGTTGATGGCGGCTTGAATGGTCGGGTATCCGGCGGGCACCTGAAGCACCGCCGAATGCGCGGGCAACGCCGCGATGAAACTGAGCACCATGCCGATGACGGCAACGGCCCAGTTGACAGGCAAATATGTTTTCATACGTTTTTGTAATTATGGTTCTGGTAAAGTAGCTCCGCACTGGGGCGGGAGTTCTCCGCGAGTTAAGGCTTATTCAGGCGGTAAAACTGGGCGCGGCCGGATGCGGCATTCGTGACCGTGAATTGCGCGCCGATGACCGCAGGCGATGGGGTGGAATCAATCCAGGTCGCGGGCGGGGTTAAATTGAGCACGGATTGCAGCTTGAATCCCGCCGCATTTGTGGGCCAGGAAAGAATAAGTTCTTTGCCGCTGGCCCGCGCGCTCAAGCGCGGCAGCAGCGCCACGCCACCGAGGAGCGCCACGGTGTGGTTGCCTCCCGCCGCTATCGCCGTCACCCCGGATAAGACCCGCCCTCCAAGGGTGAGCGGATTTGCAGTTGCGGAAATTACTTCTGAATCAGGGTCCGGTGTGGTTGGAATTCCTGTCACTTCGCCGTCGTCGTTCCTTCCCCACGCCACCACCGAGCCGTCGCTCTTCAACGCCACGATGCGAGTGAAACATGAAAGGCCGCAAGATCCCCCGGCGGCGATCGCCGTCACCCCGCTCTGCGCCGCGACGGGCACATTCGTTGGTATTTCTCCCCACGCCACCACCGAGCCGTCGCTTTTTAAGGCCACGGTGTACAAAGCTGCCGCCGCAATGGCCGTCACTCCGCTCAAGCCTGCGGGCACGATCGACTGGCCACGGTCTTGGGCAGCATCACCAGAACTTGGATTGACCGTACCCGCTCCCCACGCCACCACCGTACCGTTGCTCTTCAAGGCCACGGAGTGAGACGAACCCACCGCAATCGCCACCACCCCGCTCAAGCCTGCGGGGACCGTCGTTTGGCCGTAAGAGCTTTTCCCCCAAGCCACCACCGAACCGTCGCTCTTCAGGGCCACGGTGTGATATCCCACCGCAATCGCCGTCACCCCGCTCAGAGCCGTTTCGGGCAGCGTCGTTTGGCCGAAGTTGTAGTTGTTGCCTCCCCACGCCACCACGGCGCCGGGAGCGGCCGCGTTTACCGTCAACACCGCCGGCGGTGCGCTGGTCACACTCCCCGCAGGGTTGCTCACCACCACGGTGTAGCTGCCGGCTTGAATGGTCGTCGCGAACGGCAGAGTGAAAGTTGCGCTCGTGGCTCCCGCGACGTCCGCCCCACCCTGGCGCCACTGGTAGTTCACGGGGAAGCCCGTGGCCACCACCGCCAAACGCGCTCTCTGCCACTCGTTCGCCGACTGACTCACCGGTGGCGTGATGATGGCAGGGGCAGTTAGGGCAACCAGCACCACGGTGTGATAGTGTCCCGCCGCAATGGCCGCCACGCCGCTCTGCGCGCCAACGGGCACATTCGTCAGGCCGCAGCAGGTCTTTCCCCATACCACGATCGAGCCGTCGTTCTTCAACGCCACGCTGAAATCACCTCCCGCCGCAACGGCCGTCACCCCGCTCAAGCCTGCGGGCACATTCGTTTGGCCGTTGCCGTTCCTCCCCCACGCCGTCACCGAGCCGTCGTTCTTCAAAAACACGAGGTGACCCCCTCCGGCCGCAATGGCCGTCACGCCGCTCTGCGCCGCCACGAACCCACTCGTCAGGTTGTAGGGGCTCCACTCCACCACGGAGCCGTCCTTCTTCAAGGCCGCGCTGAATCCATCTCCCGCCGCGATCACCGTCACACCGCTCTGCGCCGCGAGCGGCACCGACGTTGAGCCGGCGGAGTTGTCTCCCCCCCACACCCCCACCGTGACGGGAGCTTGCGCCTGAGCGATGCTGGCAACAGGCCAGGCAACAATAAGAAGGAGCAGTTTCAAGAAATGTCTTTTTGGCGAACGCCAGAGTGTGGACAGGATGAAAAGCAAAGTTGTTTTCATAATTTTGTTTTGGTGAAGTGGTCTCGCTTGCATGGCCTATTGTCGGAGGGTTTCGAACCACGCCAGGACCCCGCGCAGACTCGGCGCGTAACAATCGTCATGGTTCAATTTTGCCGGGGCGCCCGGGTCCACGACGTTCACACAGCAGGCGCCGCGATTCGTAAAGCTCTGGTAGGCCACCTGCGCGTTGGCAAAGACGACATCGCGATCACCCTGGCAATGGAACAGTTTCACCGGTGCTTTAGGCGCCCACGAATAGGTATTGTTATCGAGTAATGCCTTACGGAACACATTGTTTACATTGGTCCGGAAGTCAGCCTGGAAGTCGGACCGGAAGATCGCAATGGGGTCGGCGGGCATCGCGGCAGCGAGTTGTGACTCGGTATGGGTCCCGTCCAGCAACGGTGGCAGGGTACTCCGATACGGCGGAGCGAGGAGTTCCTCCAGCGTGTCCCCCAGTTGGTAGAGCGGCAGATAGGCCGCCAGAATGATGGGGAAATACCCGGGATACGCGGGATCGGTCAGCATCGATCTGATCGTAACGCCGCCAAGGTCATACGGACCGCTGCTGGGCGCGCAGGCGGTGACGGTGAACTCGTTCGTGTGGTAGGTCTCGAGTTCGCGGTGCGCGGCCATGGTGACGTGGCCACCCTGGGAATAGCCGGTCAGAAAGAGCTGGCCATTCAGGGTGACGTTATTGCTGGCGCAAAGAGATTTTCCCGCCCGCAAAGCGTCCACGACGCAGGTGGCCTCGCTCTGGGCGTGGAGATAGGCCTGGTATCCGGGCGAGCTTCCGAGGCCCAGGTAGTCTGGCACCACCACCGCGTAGCCGTAGGAGGCCAACACGAACGCCCAAATGTCTCCGGATCCCGGTTGCGAAGGCGCATCACTTTTCAACACCAACGTCCCGTGCTGATCGCTGACCAGCGGCAGTGGCCCGTTCGTGCCCAGGGGCAGCATCAAGAGTGCGGAGTTGGTGATGGAAATTCCATACGGGTCCACTGTTTCATAGGTGAACGGGCGAGCAGCGGTCCCAAACTTTGGGTGAGCGAAGTTGGTAATGCCCCAACCCGCAAATAAGGCATTCAGAGCGTTGGTACTATTCGTGCCGCGCAAATAGCTGGTGAGGAGTCTGCCGCGGTTGGGGGTGGCCGCCGGCTGTGCAACCACGCGATAGAATCTGGCGCCGGGAAGATTACGCGGCGCGTCTCCCCAATGCGCGAACGGCCAGGGCCAGCGATACCTGGTCGTCGCATTGCGCCAGGCACCAGTCGTGAGGGACTCGCGGACCTGAACGGTGTAGGCATTACCCGGCACCGGATCGGTCCACGCCACGCGAACGCCATTGGTGGTCGAGGTAACGGAGGTAAGTTCGACTGGAGCTCGAGCCCGCGCGGTGGTGGACAAGAGGCTCACCAACAGACAGATAACCGGGCCGGCCAGGGCCATTCGGTTTGCGATGGGAAGGCGTGCCTTCATAAGAGTCTCTTGCTTTAGCCTTTATTTGTTCCGTTCGGGCTCCCCCGACTCGATGCGACGCTTGCGCACCGGCGCCGGAATCGCCCTTCATCCTTCAAAGCGGAATTCCAGGGTGAAAGCGGACAGGTTCGGGGAAAATTCTTCAGTGGCGCCCTGAAGAAGACCCGGGCTAACCGAAAGACGGCGGGCGGATTACCGCGTGTTTCCGCTGCGCGGCGGGGCAATTCTCACTCCAGACGGGCGCGGGCCGGGATAATCGGGCGCCTCCTGAGACGGTCTTTCTGCAAGCCAATCGCAATTCTGGTACTCTGCCAGCCGCGACGCGCGGAACACGACGGCCCGGTCCATACTGACGGCGAGCAATCTCTCGCCGTCCGGCAGGATGGCCAGAATTACTTGTCCTTCTGCCAGGATCGCGAGTCCGAAGGTTCCGCCAGCCAATCGAAATGGAGTTGTTCCACCGGCGGCGCGCGCAGCATAAGCGCGCGATTCCGGTTCACGGCGAGCAGTCCGTCAACAGGTCGCGTAAATGCCACCTCTGCGCCGCCCATATTCAGCGCAACGACCCTTTGACCGGTCGTCGCATCAAAAACACTGATCGATCGTTCGTCGGCTGCAACCACGCGAGTCCCATCCGTTGAGAACGCAATCGAAGCGTACTCAGTGAGACTGCGAGCCAGCACCAATCGCCGCCGCGTGGAGAGGTCCCAAATGAATGCCTCTCCGGTCCCTATTGCAGTGGCCAGGCGACGTTTATCGGGCGAAAAAGCACAGGCGGTCCATGTCATGGCACGCCCAACTGCTTTCCACGGCGGAGGTCCCTCCAGGGAAGGCACCTTCAGCACTCCTATTTCGCCATGTCCCGTCAGAATAGCGAGGGACGTGGCATCTTCGGAAAGAAAGATTCTGTGAACATCCCCGAGATCTTTCCGTTCCGTGATTAATTCCATCTGTGGAAGATGCCAGACACGAACCGGATATTCCTCATGGGGGCCAACGTAAAAGCACAAGGAGACGAGTATTGAACCATCCAAAGACATCTGCACCCAGCGGAGATTCTCGAGAGCGCCCGTTTGCGAGATGTCCTTTCCATTTCCTAAGCTTCGCAAATGAACCTTTTCGTCAGCCGTTGCCATCACGAAAGTACGACCACCCGACGAAAAATCGCTCCAGCTATAATCATTGAAGGGCAAGTCCTGAATCTCAATGGAACCGGCCGGTTTCATCGAACTGGCCGACCACACTTCCGCCCCGGTTAAGCTGAGCGCGTTCTTTCCCGCCATGGGTTTGGAATGCGTCATCCGCCAGAAGGCGGTCCCATCCTTCACAACCCCGGAGAACTGCGCCTCCCCGAGGGTCGCAGAATCGGAGCTTTCAGTTAGTTCCGCGACGGACCAGACCTTGACCTCGCCGTTTCTTGAGGCTGTGGCCAATCGCCCTCCGTCCGGCGCAAAATCTACGCAATTCTGCGGGTCGGTATGCCCCGTGAGCTTGGACTTCAACTTCCAAGTAGTGGTATCCCACAACCGAATCGAGGTGTCCCCACCCACAGTCGCAAGCCACTTTCCGTCGGGCGAGAATGCCGCGCTCGCAGGCTGGGCAGAATCCTCAAACGCCTTGAGCAGGGTCCGCTCCTCAACGTTACAGACGCTCACCTCGTTTGGCGCACTGGTGAACAGAACTCGACGTCCGTCGGGCGAAAAACGACACCATGTGTAAGAGTCTATATAATTAGTCGTGGCTGTGATGTTTGAGCCGTCTGCAACGCTGTTGGTTATGGCGATATCCGTCCCCTCGGGTACATGACGCAGGGTAAGTGCGCCCCGCTTATCCACCACTGCGAGCCAATGATTATCGGGCGAAAAATTAACTGCCCGGACTTCTCCTGGCGTAACGACCGGCGAAAAGGTTCTGTTCGTTACCGTCAGAGAGCGCAACTCAACTTGGTTGCCTGATCCGATCGCCAGGATCTCCTCATCGGGGGAAAGATCCAGCGCAGTTACCGCATCGTCTACCAGGGCGATCTGGCTATCCATTTTACTATCCAGCGCTAAACTCCGGACCTGCTGAGAGGGCCCCCAGGAGGCGCGATAGTAAACGTTCCGCCGTTTCGGCGCGATCGCCAGCAAGCCAATGCCTCCGCCGTGATTCTCGTTTGTAATCACGGTTATGACACGCTGTTGCGGAAGGCTCCAAAGGATCGTCCTGAAGTCCGCCATTCCCGTCGTTATTAACGTATTCGCATCCCAAAAGCGCACGTTGGTCACTTTCCCTTTATGGCCGACCAGCGAATACAATTCATCCCCACGGCATTCGTTGGCCAGATACCGCCACTCCCAATTGCGCAAGTCAGTCTCGCCACTCTTGGGTACATACGTCCGAAGGAGCGAACGCGCCCGGCCAAGATCGCCCTCAGTCATGGCCTGTTGCGCCAGGTTCATGTCGGCAACGTAGGCCCGATACCGCTGATCGCGCTCGGCCCGGCGCGCTCGGGACGCCTGCCACAGGCTTCCGGCCAGCCCGAGGGAGAGCGCCGCCATCACAAAGGCAGCCGCCGCAAAGCCCACCTTGTGCCGGCGCACGGTCTTTTGGAACTCATAGAGCCGACTGGGCGGGCGGGCCGTGATCGGTTCGTTATTCAGGTGACGCCGGAGATCGTTCGCCAGACCGTCGGCGGTCTCATATCGGCGGCCCCGTTCCTTCTCGAGGCATTTCATCACGATCCAGTCCAGATCACCACGCACCAGGGGAATAAGCCTAGGCGCCTCGCTTTGGCGGGCCTTGGCCACAATCTC
>JAYVTS010000498.1:0-2000 GCA_043788645.1 Verrucomicrobiota bacterium | reverse complement strand
CCAGGCCCGCACCAACGCCCAAGGCGGCGGAACCCCGCGCGGCAGGCCCGAAATTTGTGCCCGCCGCTTCCAGCGCCCGGTCGACTGAAAATCAGGGATTTAAATCCGTCACTGCTTGGGACGATTTACCCCGGCTTTTTTGAGGTCTGACTCCGACAACGATGGGCTATGGACCGCCATGTACGGCGCCGGAGAATGCTTTGCCTATGGCGCCACCCATGATCCGAAAGCGAAAATTCGAGCGACCAAGGCCTTTGAGGCACTCCACTTCCTTCAAACCGTCACCCAAGGCGGCTCCCCAGCAGCACCGAAAGGCTATGTCGCACGAACGATTCGCCCCAAGGATTGGCCAGACCCCAACGCTGGCCGCTTGGAACAGGACCGGGCTAACCAAAAAAACGATGCCCTTTGGAAAGCCTATGAACTTCGCTGGCCGAAGAGTGGAGATGGCGAGTGGTATTGGAAAAGCGACACCAGTAGCGACGAATTGGACGGGCACTATTTCTTTTACGCACTCTACTATGATTTGGTCGCCGAGACGAATACCGAAAAAGACCGAGTCCGTGAAGTTGTCCGTGGGCTGACCGACCACTTAATCGCTCATGGATTCTCGTTAACCGACCCTGACGGAACACCCACTCGTTGGGGCGTGTATGGGCCGCAAGTTCTCAATCACGACGCTCGATGGTGGGCCGAACGAGGGTTAAATTCACTCAGTATTCTAACCTATCTGAGTGTTGCGGAACATCTCACCCAAGACGCTAAATATGGCGCCGCGGCCCGAGAACTCATTGACCGACATGGGTATGCCCAAAATCTAATGTTTCCGAAGGTCCAATACGGTCCGGGGTCGGGAAATCAATCTGACGATGAAATGGCCTTCATGTGTTTCTATACCTTGCTGAATTGCTCGAAGGACGAAGCGCTCAAAGCCAGTGTCCGCTATTCCTTCTTTGCTTACTGGGCCAATGAAGCGCCGGAACTCAATCCCTTTTTCAACTACACTTATGCCGCACACGGTCTGGGAAAACAGGTCACCAATGTCTGGGGAACCTATTCGATCAATCCTTGGGCCGGATGGCAGGAGGATTCCATGGCAACGCTTTACGGCTTTCCGCTGGATCGCCTCAACTGGGCGCACCGAAACGCCCACCGCCTCGACCTCGTGCCGCTGGCTCGTCAGAAATCCAAAGACCTCTACGAACCCACCGCCGCGGGCCGCGGGCATCAGTTCAATGGCCACGTATTGCCGATAGAAAACCGGCATTTTAATCATTGGAACACCGATCCCTGGGATCTCGATTACGGTGGCGATGGACGAGAACTCGGCGGCGGCACGGTCTTTTTGTTGCCCTATTATCTGGGTTTATATCAAGGTTATATCGTCAAACCCTAAAGGGGCCGTGAAATTTGCTTTTGCGCCGTGCGCGCCGTTCACCTCCGGTTCGGAGACACGACGGATCATTGAGGAGCATTTTCTCGGGACCGCTTCACGATCGTGGTCAGGATCGCGATGAGCTGGCTAGATTCATCAATGTGCGCCGCCAATCGTTTGAGGGAGACAATCCCAGCGGCCGCCACAAGCCGAAGCCAGTAGTTGGTCTCCCGAGCGGCCTGGTTGGCCAGTGACATTTTTGCAATGAAATCCGGCCGTCCTTGATTTCCATGCGCCTCCTCAACACACGCTCCCACCGAGGTTCCAGACCGCAAGAGCTGCTGCGCCAAAGTAGACGAAACGCCAGACATCGCTTCCAAATCCCGGCATAGGGCAACAATCTGAATCGCGAACTCGAAGGTTCGTTCTTTTATGTCTCTCGGTTCGGTCATATTCGGCAGGTTTCAGGTATTCGGTGTCCGGTGTTAAGAGGCACCGTTTAAGAGGTACATAATGGCCATCCTGACGGCCAGGCCGTTGGTGACCTGCTCTAAAATTACAGATTGGACACCATCGGCGAGTTCGCTTTCGAGTTCGACTCCTCGATTGATGGGGCCTGGATGCA
>JAYVTS010000497.1:0-10862 GCA_043788645.1 Verrucomicrobiota bacterium | reverse complement strand
TCCAGCCTCTTGGATCGAAGCGCCTGGGATGCCGCCATGCCACGCCTAATTGTATTATACGCCACCCTTTAGACTCGAATGTTGTACACCGTTCCTTGTGCATGATCGATTTCTTGCACGCGGGTCTTTCGAGGGCGGTGGGGACTGAAACCTCCCGCCCGTTTGCAGTGGTTATTATCGGCGGATTAGTGACCGCCACCTTTCTAACCCTCTTCCTGGTTGCCGTGCTCTACCCGTTCTTTGAACGCACCGTTTCCAATGAGCCACTCACGAAATAATTGCCTCATCGACGCCCGGCTACGAGTGACTCGTCAGGCAGTGTGCGGAAGAAAGGTTTCAATAGGACTATAGGACTCCCGCGCCGCCATTTGAGGTAGGACCGACAGCCGATTGTCTCAAGGCCGCTTGAATCTGGTCCTCCATTTTGTCCAGCATTTCGAAGCGCTTGCGATACATGCTCCGCTTCTTGGAGGCAACCTCTCCCAGATTCTTACGATTGGATTCAATCGACATTTTCCAATTGCCCCCTTCGTCGAGGGTAGCCCCGGCTTCCGTCCAAAAACCGACGTAATCAAACCGGAGTCGTTTCTTCCTCTGATTCCACCGACCTTTGATGTGGTGCTTGGGATCAATTCCGATGATGCTCGAGATGCCCCAGTGTCTGGCCGCGCTCTTGAGGGCTTCGAACAACAGATTCGGTGGGCGCAGCCCATGGGCAGCCTTCGTCAGGGAACGAGCCCTTTCCAGCCCTTCATTCCTCTCGCCGGGTGAACCCTGGATTGAGGAAATGAGCAATTGCCCTGGGCCAAGAAACCCAAAACTCAGATTGTACCAACGACCGCCCTCAGGACTTCGAAGCGAAATGGCCCAGAAGCCCTCCTGCAGGTCGAGTTCATTGGGCCCCAAGCTCAAACTGCTTTCGGGAAAAGGCGTTGCAATAATGATCGAGCGCTGGGACGCTTTGACCCGGTTTTTGAGTATCCCCGGGGCGCCGATCGACAATAATGTCGACGAACGGCTGCTCAAAACTGCCATTCTACACCCGAAGAACAGCCTGCATTACAAGACGGAACGAGGAGCGGCGGTGGGCGACTTCTTCATGAGCATGATCCAGACCTGCGTGGCCAACGGGGCCAATCCGTATGACTACCTGCTGAGCGCCGCCCGGAATGCCGAAGCGCTCAAGAAGGATCCGGGCCGGTGGATGCCCTGGAACTACAAAGAGACCCTGGCCGCTCGCACCCCCGACGCCGGGACCGTAGAAATCACGCGGAAACGCCCCCGAACCAGGAAGTTTCGCCCTTCCGCACGCTTGCCGAAGGCACACGCCGAAGTCGCATCCATTCTGAATAGGAGCGAACGATCTATGTAGCCATACTGCCGGGATCGGGATCGCTTTGGCCGCCTGGCCAAACGGGCTTTCGCTGTGTTTCGTAACGAAAGGGAATGACTATCCGGGCTAAAAACGGAGGATGGTTTCAGTGCATTGATTCGGGACGTTACCGTTCGGATGGTCGATCCGATTCAAGCACCTTTGGTTCAAGGGAAATCAACGTCCTTTCAAAATTTTAGCGGTTGCACGCTGAATCTCGCGGAGGTCATCGCGCTTTCGGATGTCATCCCGTTTATCGTACTCCACTTTCCCTTTGCCAACGCCCAGCAATATTTTGAGCCGGTTGTCTTTCCAATAGCACGATAATGGAACCAAGGTGTTTCCTTTGACACTCGCAAGTCCAAAAAGTTTACGAATCTCGGATTTGTGCAGGAGCAACCGACGCTTCGCCTTCGGATTATGATTGTAAAAATTTCCGTGAGAGTACTCATCTATGTGAAAATTATACAGCCACACTTGATGATCTTCCACCCGAGCAAACGCGTCCGCCAATTGGCCTTTGCCATTTCGCAGTGATTTCACCTCGGTACCCTGCAAAACAATTCCCGCTTCATAGGTATCCAAGATGAGGTAATCACGGCGAGCCTTTGAATTGGCCAAAAGATCAGACATAGGCAAAACGGCCGGAAGGGTTGCCCCTCCCGGCCGATCACGATTAAAATATCAGCCGAGCGAAACTCCATCAATGGGCCGCTGGGGCCGGAGCCGCGGCCTTACGCCGCCGCTTCGGAGCAGCCTGAAGGACTTCTGCTGCCACAATGGGTTCGCCGACGTATTCCCAGGTAATCTTGTCATCAACAATCTCTTGCAAGGCAATATCTGCTGTTCCGTAGGTCGGATCTGGATCGATCAACGGTCGGCCATAGCCCCCGCCGCCGTTAAGTTGGCGGACACGACGAGAGACGAGGTTCACGAGAATGCGGGGATCGCCCACTTTCTCTAACGCTTTCCGGCACAATTCAACATTCACGATACAAAAACTGGTTAATCCGAACAACTAGTGTACCCGTGGAAGTGCTGTCAGCAAGGGGTTTTGCCAGGGTTCAAGGAGAGCTACGGCGAAGGACTGTCCATCCCAACTGGCCCAGCCACAGCACCGTGGCGGGAACCACGAACCACAAGTAAAGTTCACGCCATCGAACGAAGCGTTTTTGCACCAGTTCTCGTTTTTCCAAGGTGTCGATTTGTTTGTAGATCCCTTCGAGAGTTCGGGAATCCCGGGCTTGGAAGAATTGTCCACCGGTGGATCGAGCCGCCTTGTTCAAGTCATGGTTGCCCGCGGCGGTCGGGGTGACTGTTTCGGGACCAATCAAGACGGCATAAAGTTTGATTCGCTCACGGACGGCGGCCGCGACGACTTCGCTCGCACGGGGGCCAGTGGAATTTTCACCGTCGGTGATCAAAATCACAACCCGGCTCCGATCCGAATCTCGTTTGAGAAAATTCACACTCGCCAGAACGGCCCAACCAATACCGGTACCGGTGGCCAAGTCAGTTTCTCGAAGTGCATTTAACGCATAATGGTGATCCAAAGTCAGCGGACTGACGAGAAACGGAGTTCGGGCAAAGCAGACGATGCCAATCCGATCATTGGGCCGACCGGCAACAAACTTTTCTGTGACGGCTTCGAGGGCTTTCCGTCGACTGACCCGTTTGGTGTCTAATCGAAAATCCTCTTCAGCCATGGAGCGGCTAAAGTCCAACGTGAGCATAATATCAATGCCACGACTGGGATCCGGTGTCTCGCCCCGCGGCAGCCGCGGGCGAGCGAGCGCGAGGATTCCGAGCGCAATGGGTGCCAATGCCAACACCGAGGCCCAAGCGCCCCGGCGACGTTTTGGCGGGGCCACGAGGCCTGGCATCCCCAGAAAAGTCGGAATCGTGATCGAAGGGAGTTGAGCGCGTCGCCCCATCCACCAAGCCATCACGGGTAGGCCGAGCAATCCGGCCAAGAACCACGGATGCAAAAATTCGAACCCACTCACGGCCGACCTCCTGGAGCCCCGCCCTGGAGGGTGGTTTGAACAAAACGAATTGCGGCGTCGACCGCCTGTGACATTTCTGCCTGGCTGGCGGGACGTTGAGCAAATTTTACTAAATCGCAGAAGCTCAAGAAGCCCGTGAGGTCATCGCGTTGTTCTTTAGAAATGGTTGATTGGGCTGCGGTGGCCTCCAAAAATTCGCGTGAGGTCTGGTACTGAATGGGGAATTGATGTTGCCCCTCAATAAACGCACGCAAGACGTCGCTGGCCTCAATGGATAGTTCATATTCCTTCATTTTTGGCAAACGCGACTTGAGCAGTCCTAAGCGCCGCAACGCTTCTTCTCCGGGCATCGGAGGAAACGCTTTCACATAGGGCGGTACTAGCAAACGGCCGGGGCGTCGCAACCAGTAGATGCCCCCCAGGACTAAGCCACCCAACGCCAGTATTGCTAACAGTCCGAGCCATGGGTTTTGCCACCAGATCGGGAAAGGAACGAGGGTGAAATCCTCGATCAGGTTCGTCTGATTCACGCAACCCTCCGTTTGGCGGCCGTATCCAGAAACCGTTGCACTTTTTGCGGCCACGGTTGATCCATCCGCAAATTTAGGTCAGGAATTCCGCTCAGACGACAGACCGCTCGAAATGCATCGGCCCGTTGTTGCGCGGCGTTCGCGTAGGCGGTACGGACGGAGGGATCGCCCGTGTTCAGTTCACGCACCTCACCGGTCTCCGCATCTTGCACCAGCACCCAGCCGACGTTTGGCAGTTCGAGTTCCCGTGGATCGACCAATCGGAGGGCAATGACTTCATGCCGTTGGTTCGTAGCTCTGAGTGCCTGCGTCCAAGCCGCCTCATCGGCGTCGTGAAAATCGGACACGACAAAGACTAACGCCGGCCGATGCAGGAGATTGTTCAGGAAATTAAAGGCAGCCCTCAATGCCGTGCCACCAGACTTCGGGGTGGTAAATAATAGTTCGTGCAACAAACGAGTCACATGAGAACGAGTTTTGCGGGGGGGCACGAATCGTTCGACCCGGTCGGAAAAGGTGATCAATCCGACCCGATCACCTTCCCGCACTGCGCTGAAGGCCAAAGCCCCCGCCAGAATCGCCGCTAATTCACGTTTGGTCGCTGCTTGGGCAGAATCCCCTTCCGTGGTACCGAAATGTCCGCTGGCCGAGACATCGACGAGCAACATCACGACTAATTCCCGTTCTTCGATATGGCGCTTGATATAAGGTTTCCGCAAGCGAGCCGTCACATTCCAATCAATGCGGCGTACGTCGTCGCCCGGGACATATTCGCGCACGTCTGCAAAATCCATCCCGCGACCTTTGAAGACGCTACTTAAACGACCGCCCATGAGCTGTTCGCTCACCACTCGGGCGCGAACCTCCACTTGGCGGAGGCGTTTGAGATAGTCGGCGGGGAGCATCTCAAGACGGCATCACGGCACTTTGACCTTGCCTAATAATGTCTGGACCAGGCTCTCAGTCGTTACCTCCTCCGCTTCGGCTTCGTAGGTCATTAAAAGGCGGTGTCGTAGTACATCGGGAGCGATTAATTTCACATCGTCGGGAGTCGCATGCGCTCGGCCGTCCAACAACGCACACGCCCGCGCCGCCAAGGTGAGATTGATGGTCGCCCGCGGGCTGGCTCCAATACGGACAAATCGCTTCAAATCCGCAGCCACACCCTTACCCGCCGCCGCATCCCGCGTGGCAATCACCAATCGTACAATATAGTCCCGCACGAGCGGGTCCACATGAACGCCATTCACCAACGCTTGATAACCGACGATTTCCTCGGGCGACACGACGGCATCGAGAGAAAAGTTAGGTTGAGTGGTTGCCATTCGATCAAGGATTTGCAATTCCTCCGCCGCGGTCGGATAGCCGACAATAACCTTCAGCATGAACCGATCCATCTGCGCCTCGGGCAAGGGATAAGTGCCCTCTTGCTCAATTGGATTCTGGGTTGCTAGAACGAGGAATGGATCGGGGAGTTTGAAGGTCGTATCCCCAATGGTGACCTGCCGTTCTTGCATGGCTTCGAGCAGTGCGGACTGCACTTTGCTCGGGGCGCGATTGATTTCATCGGCGAGGACCAAGTTTGCAAAAATGGGGCCGCGGCGAGTCGAATAGGTGCCCTTGAGCGGATCGTAAATGAGGGAGCCGGTAATATCGCCGGGCAAGAGGTCTGGAGTAAATTGGATCCGAGCGAATTGGCAATGGGTGGCCCCGCTCAGGGCACTGACGCTCGCGGTTTTGGCCAAACCCGGTAGACCCTCCAGCAGAATATGCCCGCGAGCGACGAGGCCCACGAGCAGGCGATGAACCAGCTGACGCTGGCCCACGATGACTCGACCGACCTCCGTGCGCACCTGAGCAAGGTGCTGCGCGGCGGCCTTTAATTGGGCGGCAAGATCCGGTGACGTAGTAGCAGCCATAGTTTCAATTCAATCCTGACTCAGCTTCTGGGACTGATGCCGGCGGGCGCACCAATCGGAGGCCGCTAAAGTCTGGTTTTCAAAGCAAGAAGCAAAAGTCCGTTTAATCTAAAAAGCGGTAGGTCAGGAAGAACTCATCTCCCACTCGGCGCGCTCGGATCAGATTAAAACCCACGGCGGCGGCCAAGTCGGAGCTTCCTCGTCCGTCCGCGATGGTCGATGCCCGGCTTCCGCCCAGGAGCAGCGGACACCAGGTTAAATGCAGTTCGGAAACCAGCCGAGCCCGAAACAACGCCTCGTTCAGGTCGCCGCCGCCCTCACTCAAAATTCGCTCCACGCCGTAGCCTGCCTGCAGCCAACGTAAAAAATGTGACCAATCCAGTTCGTTCGTCGTCGCTTGGTAGACGGCGGCTGATCGCGTCCGGAACCAGCGCAATCGTGCGGCGGACGCGCGCCGTGTGGTGGCCACGATCAGGGGGCCATAGGGTCTCGACCATAGTTCTGCGCCGGTCGAAATGGAACCGGACCCGCTCACCACCACTCGAAGTGGGTATTTCTGCCGTCCGGCTTGAAGTCGAGCCTGAGTGAATCGTTCGGGGCCATTTCCCAAGGTCGAATGGGATTGCTCGATGGTGCGCGCTCCGCACAGGATCGCGTCGGCGGTCGCTCGCAATTGGTACAAATGCTGGGCATCCGCGGGACTTCCAAAAGTCGTTAAACGCCGATCCGCCGAGGCAATTTTACCGTCGGCCGTCATTGACATATTCACGAAGACAAACGGCAACGGAGTTTCCTGCCGAATCTTTGGTCTGTTCAAATTTGGGTTCAACGGGTTCAAAGAATGAGCATGGCATCCCCGTAGCTGAAAAACCGGTAGTGCTCCCGAATGGCGTCGGCATAGGCCCGCAAAACCAGCTCCCGACCCGTCAAAGCGCCCGGCCCAGCGAAGGCACTCGCGAGCATCAGCAGGGTACTCTGAGGTAGATGAAAATTGGTCAATAAACCGTCAATCACGCCAAACTCGGCCGGCGGATACAAAAAAAGGCGAGTACGCCCATGGGACACCGGTTGCAGTTCACGGCGGGGAGATTGTTGCCGAGCGACACTTTCGAGCACCCGTGCGCTGGTGGTTCCCACAGCGATAATGCGACGCCCTTCCTTTTTAGCACGGTTAACTGCCTCGGCGGTAGCGGCGGGAAGTTCGAATCGTTCCTCGTGCATTACATGGTCGGACAACGACTCGGTTTTCACGGGACTAAAAGTTCCCAAACCGACATGCAGGGTCACAAACGCTTCTTCCACCCCATGAGCCTTCAATTCGGTCAATGTTTCCGTACGAAAATGGAGACCTGCCGTGGGTGCGGCGACTGAACCTTCTACGCGAGCATAAATTGTTTGGTATCGTTCTCGATCCGCAGCACCGGTTCCCGCCGTCATTCGACGAATATAGGGTGGAAGGGGCAGTTCGCCCCACTCCCGAATCGCGGCGGCCAGATGGGGCACGCCTGCGAACCGGAGGTGGCGGTGCCCTTGATCGTTGGTTCGTAGGACCTCTGCGGTCAATTTGCTGGAAGCGTCTTTCGGCCCTGCTCCCGGATGTTGAAAGGCCAACGTTGTTCCCGGGCGTAGACTCTTCCCGGGCTTAGCGAGACACCACCATTCCCAGGGTGAAGTGGGTTCCAACAAGAGGATTTCAAATTCGCCTCCGCTCTCCGTTTTAACCCCTCGTAACCGAGCTGGAATCACTCGGGAGTCGTTGAACACCAACAAATCACCGGCCCGCAGCCACTGTCGCAACTCGCGGAACTGGTGATGTTCCCAGCGAGACTCCGCCCGGTGCAAGACGAGCAACCGGGAGGCGTCCCGTTCTGAGGTTGGCTGTTGCGCCACCAATTCGGGAGGTAATACAAAATCGAAGTCCGCCGACCGCACTTCTCCAATGAAGCACATGGCTCCGCCCTACGACAGCCAACTGCCAGCGCCGCCACCACTCAGGGCGATCGTCCGAATCGGCCTTGACATGATCTGGCTACCGACAAAGTAGCCAGGGCAGAAAGTAGGCGAGGCCGAAGGTATCAACGGGAGGTCGGTCTTCTGCGTAATATGTCATGATAATAATGTTTGTCAAATTCTCATATTATTATGTCATGATAATAATACTTAACGAAATATCAATTAGTATATCAGACATAATAATTTACATAATTAAAATCATATTTGAGAATTTGACATAGATCAATGTTCACCGTTTATTTATTTGTATCCAGGCTATAAATGTAACGCGTCGGTTGTTCTATTTTTAAGCATCCATTTCCGCGAATTCGGCGGTTGTGGATCTTCCCAGGAGGTTCCGAGTTCAGAGGCTGCGGGTTTAGGGTATCCTTAAGTCGTCATGGACCAGATTCACCTCGCCAGCCGACCCGCTCGAACCTTAACGTAAGATGAAGCGAAATTTTTTTGGACAATTTCAAGGCATCTACCAGAAAAAAGGCGTATTGAGAGCCTCCCGGAACTCACAGGTAAGGTGCCAAAACCGGTCAAAATCGTGCGCCCGAAACTCTTGGAAAAAATGTCACAAAAATGTCATCAAACGTCTTGACTCAACCGTCCTCAACGCATAAAGATTGGTCGTCACCCATCGGACACATGATGAAAATCCATTTTGTTTCAAAAAACGTCTTGGCATTGCTTGCCTTCGTCGGCGCTGCTCAGGCGGCCGCAGTTCCCGTTGACCCCAAGACCACGGTCACTGCGACCATGGACGGGGGTATCGCTAAAACTGGCAACACCTGGTACGAACTGGGTGTGAATATCGCGGCGGCAACCACGGGTCTCAAGACCGGCTTGGTGGTTGGCCAAACCGACCCGCTCTCTACCTTTCTATTCCAACCGGCAGCTGGTTTGAATACGTTGCTTCTCGACGCGGCAAAGAACTCAGGAAGTTTAATCTTCAATAGTCCCCTGATTTTTTCTGGGTTCGTCCTCGCTGGATCCTCCGGTAACGGTAGCGGAACGGTCAAGCCCACGCTTCATTTTGCAGACGGCTCCTCCGATGTCCTCGGGAACGGTGCGGTTGGCGATTGGTTTGGCGGGTCTCCTCGAGTTCAAACGGTGGCAGGACGCATCGACGTTCCCGCCAACAGTTTTGCGAACGTCGCTTCCGACAATCCGCGCATCCTTTCCATTGCCTACAGTCTATCGGCTGCGGACAGCGCCAAGGCTATTTCGAGCATTTCATTGGACTGGACCGGTGGTGCTTCGACCCACACGGCGATTTTTGGTGTGAGCGCCGATTTCACTGGCCTCGGTCATTATTCGGCGATTCCTCTCACGGCTGGCAGCTTCAATCAGGACACCATTGTGGGTGTGAGCGAGGTGACAGTAACACCGGAACCTGGAACGGTGGCCCTTCTTGGGTTGGGAACCATTGGTTTGATTTTCGCGCTGCGCCGTCAGCGCGCCTGATTCTCCGTCCCACATTTTTCAACGACCGCCCGGCGAACTGCTGTGCGGTCTTTTCTTTTCCACCGAACGTATCCAGGTCATTCCCTAGGAACTCAGACAGAAATGAATGAACCCAATTCGCTTGTTTGTTCGTTCGCTGCCAGCCTTCCTTGCTGCTCAGTTACCGATCACTGCGGAAGAAAAGTGGTGGCAGATGGCCTGGATTGGCGGAGTTTACGAAAGCAGCCAATCCTTACATCTTTCCTCCGCCCGGGAAGTTCGTATTGAGGATCACTCGATAGAATTGCTCAAGCGAGGTTTGATCGAAGAAATCCTGGTAACGGAATGTGCCGTTGATATCGGCTTCGAAAAGCGTCAGTAATTCCCACGTCCGAAGTTCGGTCGAAGATTCCAACCGATAGTGGAGGAGCGGCACCGCCTGAATGTTCATATCAAAATTGCCGGTCGAGCTCACCCCATAGGAATTAAAAAGCTTTAACTGCGAGGGCGACGAATTGGTCGACATCGTGTCGGATATCCTTGCGATGAACGCGTCTTGGCCTCGAAAATCACCGCGAAATGGGCTGGCGATGGGGAAATTGGCCGACTCTGTTTCTCCGACAATCCAGACGTTCCCGCTTTTATCCAGTGCGATCCACACGCCCATTTCATTCAAACTTCCGCCGAGATAAGTGGAGTAGATCACGGCGCCGGTGGAATCGAACTTTGCCACGAAGGTGTCTAAGTTTCCGGCATAAGCTTGAAGTGAATTGGTTGTAGGAAAAAAGCGAGTGGTTCCGGTGAAACCGGTAAATCCGGTGACCGCAACATTGCCAGCAGGGTCGGCGGCGACCGCCAGACCTTGGTCGGTTCCATTACCGCCCAGATACGTCGCAAACGGAATATCCGACCCGAAGGCATTCAGTT
Source organism: Verrucomicrobiota bacterium (assembly GCA_043788645.1). Taxonomy (GTDB): domain Bacteria; phylum Verrucomicrobiota; class Verrucomicrobiia; order Limisphaerales; family UBA9464; genus CANIZL01. The sequence continues at coordinate 664 of JAYVTS010000497.1, read as the reverse complement.
TCAGTAGAAAAGCATCTTGAGATCCGTTGTTACTTGGTTGCGACTGAAATGAACTGACCGTCGTTGGCAGTCCATGACCGCCCGCAACCCCTGTTAGATAAGCGTTCTGGGCCTCGTCGAGCGCGATGCCGCGACCATTACTCGCCCCGTCGATCAGGGTCGAATAGACTAAGGCCGAGCCGTCCGGACTAAGTTTCGTAACAAATGCCGTCGTTCCCTGGGCGTCCCGGTAGATGGGTTTTTTTAACGGAAAATCAGAGGAAAGAGTACTTCCAGTGACATAGGCCGATCCTTGCTTGTCGACGGCGATACTATTGCCATGGTCAGTGCCATTACTTCCAAGGTAGGTTGAATAGCCCAGCGTGCCATCCGCGTTCAGTTTCAAAACAAAGGCATCGGTGCGAAGAAAACTGTCGTGAAAATCATTGCGCAACGTTTTCTGAAACGCTCCTGGCGTCACGGGAAAGTCCGGGGCGCTGGTGCTGCCGACCACGTACACATTCCCCTGGGGATCCATTGCCACACCTCCCGTATCGGGAGCGGGGCCAAATGACGAAGCGACACTGCCTAGCCCGGATATTTCATAATGCCTTCGGGCCTTACTGCGAATTGACCTGATTTAGCAGGCTGATTCTGCGGTTTTGCGATCAGGACTGTTCCAACA
>JAYVTS010000496.1:0-4759 GCA_043788645.1 Verrucomicrobiota bacterium | reverse complement strand
CATTGGAGACGCCGCATTCGGCCTTTATTTTCTCAATAGCGGACGCGGTTCTGATAGGCACCGCAGCCGAAAGACATTGGAGACTGAATTTGCTCGGCTGATATAGGTGATTTGATTTTCGTTCTGATAGGCACCGCAGCCGAAAGGCATTGGAGACCTCTGGTTCTATGCCCGCCGGGGAAAAGTGTGTTATTGTTCTGATAGGCACCGCAGCCGAAAGGCATTGGAGACTTTGATCGTGGCTGTAGCCATTCCATTCCAGGACATGTTCTGATAGGCCCCGCAGCCGAAAGGCATTGGAGACTGCTTGCGTAATATACCTGCACCACGAACGGATCTACGTTCTGATAGGCCCCGCAGCCGAAAGGCATTGGAGACCTTGCCTCCCTTCATCTGACCGGAGGTCGCCGAAAACGTTCTGATAGGCCCCGCAGCCGAAAGGCATTGGAGACTTGAGGGAATTCATCATCTTCCAAACCAAGTCACCAACGTTATAATAGGCCGTGCATCCGAAAGGCTCAGAAGGTTGCTTTTTCTCGCGAGACTTTCGCTCCACCTTAGCCCAACGCGCTAAACAAAAGTTGACACGGCAGTTTCCAAGAATCTGTCCCAAAGGAAATATAAAAAACTTTGTACCTCCGCGCCTAGGAGTGAAAAAATCTCTTTGTGAAATCAAAAAGGGTGATCTTCCAAATAGGGTTTGAACGCGCTGAACCAAGGGGCGAGAGGACGAGCTACTCGAGTCCTGGTAACCCCAGCAAGGCAGTACTTCTATCCCGTAAATCCTGTCATTCTCTCTAAAATGTTGACGCAGATTGTCGTTGCTTCTTGCCGAAGCTGTCAGGCAGTCTAAGCGGACTATCCCTGTCGCTCGACCGCTCAACGAACTGTCCGTCACCTCTGATCCGGCTGAAAATTCGGCCGATGACGGCTGCCTGTGTCTGCCTCCTTGGCGATGTGGCATCGAACTCTCTCGGTGGCTTCCATTGACCGCTCTCGGTGGTGAATGTCGACATCCCCGGACATCCGCGAAGGTGCGGATTGAAAAACACGCCCCACACTCACTCCCACGATGACGGTTCACTCCGCCCAACCATGAGTTACTGGAAAAGAAAGCTCGCCGCATATTTGCATGATCCGCCCAGCAAGTGCCTGGATATCCGCACCCATGGGGAACGCTCGGAAACTGCTTTTCGCCAGGCAGGATTTGTGGATACCGAGGTGGGAGAATACTTCGCGTACGCCGACCATACGGCTGCCGCCGCAGACAGATTCCCATTCCCTCGATCACTAGCAGCCGGTTTGCAATGCGCCTTTGATGGCGTGCGAAATGCTTTCCGCCACCCGCTGTCGGGCGATCCGCTCCCTTTCCACGCCGAGTTCAAAACCGTTGAACAAGGCATTGAGGGTGAGGGTGACGTGCAACCCGCGCTCTCAGAGAAATCGCTAGGCGCGCTTAAAAATGACGATGAGCGCTGGCGTGCTCGCTTCTTCGCCCACTGGCGGCTTTGGCCGCAGCACGCAATGGAAAAGGACTACCGTCTCGCCCTCTTGCCTGCTGATACCCGAATCCCCGATCACACGATCTGGACGCACATGCAAGTGGTCTCGGCGTTGGATGGTTGCGTTGGCCGAAACGGTATTTGGCAACCCGCCTTCCTCAAATTTCAGCTTGGACCAGTTCAGGATTTCATCGACGCCGCTCGTAGCACACGGGATCTGTGGAGCGGCAGCTATCTCCTTTCGTGGTTGATGGCCGCGGGACTGAAAGCGCTTTCGGAGGAAGTTGGTCCTGCTGCGGTCATCTATCCAAATCTGAGGAACCAACCGCTTTTCGACCTTCACTGGCGGGAAAATCTCTGGAACAAGGTCTCAATCAGTGATCAGAAAACAATTTGGCAATCGATGGCGTGGGAGACTCGTGACCTGCTCACACCGAACTTGCCCAATGTCCTTCTGGCGATCATTCCCGCCGATCAGGCCGAGGAATTGGGGCGCAAGCTGTCGGAAGCGATTCAGAAAGAATGGGTGAAAATCGCGGCCAAAGTCTGGAACGAATGTGAAAGTAAAGGTCTTACCGCTGATGAAGCCGGAATCACCGCATCAGAACGTAGAACCCGCTTTGATGGCCAGATCGCCGCTTTTCTCTCGCCTACCTGGCAATCCACGCCTTGGCCGAGGACGCTCGATGAGATCACCAAACTGGTGAGCGGATTTGAGAAAGGAATGCCCATCGTAAAGGCTAAGCTCCGAGTGGACGCCGTGAGTTCGGCGGCAGAATCGCAGATGCCCAGCGAGCACCGCGACGGGCGCTACTACATTGGCGGTAACGACGGCCCTAAAGAGAAACTCAATAATGTCGGTCTGGGTTGGTCTGTCCTCTGCGCCCTCAACGGATGGCAATTGGATGCGGTGCGCCACACCCGTCATTTCCCCGCTTCAAAAGTGGGTGGTTGGGAAATTGGCACCTTTAGCAACAAGGACGCGCTTACTGGACGAGAAGAGGCCGTCGCTGGTGGCGTAACGTGGTCTGAACGTTCTGCAAAGGTTGGCGGCTATTGGCCTTCCCTCTTCAAAAAGGGTGATTGGCTCGGAGCGACCACTTTGGTCAAGCGGGTATGGCATCAGGCCTACTTGCAGGCGGTGTGGGGGTTAAAGACCGGAGCACAAGATTTTCCCATGCCGAACACCCGTGGGATTGCGGCCCACGAACCGGAACAGGATTGCGGTGACGACGAGACCGCCGAAGATGCCCCTCCCTCCGAAAAATACTTTGCGGTACTCGCCTTGGATGGTGACGAAATCGGCAAATGGGTCAGCGGCGAAAAAAACCCGCCATTTGGCTCTCAACTTGCGGATTATAAGGACGGCTCAGGCAATTCCGGATTTGGTGCCAGGGTCTATTTCGAGCGGCCCGAGTTCAAGGAAATCCTAAAAGCACAGCGTCCGCTATCACCGAGCTACCACCTCCAGTTCAGCGAGTCCTTGGGAAACTTTGCGATAAGGTGCGCACGTGTGATCATCGAGGCGTTCTCAGGTCGATTAATCTACGCAGGTGGCGACGACGTCGTCGCCATGCTGCCAGCCGACACCGCGCTGGCTTGTGCCAGCGCCTTGCGTGCCGCTTTCCAAGGTGCGGAGGTCGCAGGCCCGGATGGCGCGAAATTGTTCAGCAGTCCCGCACCAGGATTCCTTGCTAGTGAAAGTTGGAAGGACGCTCACGGACGCGGACGCCCAATTCCCTTCCTAGTCCCTGGGCCGCGTGCGGATTGCTCCGTCGGTATTGCCATCGCACACTTCAAAGCTCCATTGCAGGACGTGGTCCGCGAAGCTCGGCGGGCCGAAACACGAGCAAAACATGGACTCGGCCGAAAGGCCGTCGCGGTAACGCTTGTAAAACGCAGTGGCGAAATCCACTATTGGGGCACTCGTTGGCATGATGGGGGATTGGAGTTGTTCAACTGCTTTCTCGTTGCGTTGGATAGGGACATTGTCAGCTCGAAATTTCCACACCGCATAATTCAGCTGGCAGAGCCGTACTTGACGAACCTGCGCGGCAAACTCGGCGGGATGGAACAAGCACCTTGTTTTACGGCGGGAATCGCCCAAGAAATTCTCCTTCGTGAATTGGGAGTCGCAACCGATCGACAACGTGGTGCGAAATACGATCAGGCATTTGTTGATACTTCCCTCCTTCCGGCGGCGGAGCGATATCTTGCTAAAATCGCAAGCGCCGCTGACAAAGTGACCTCTCTCATCGGTCTCTGCCAGACCGTCGCTTTCGCCCACCGCACCGCCAAAGACTGATCGCCGAAAGGCACGTTGGAATGAGCCACCTGAATCAAATCCTACTTCAACCGAGCGATGTCTTGTTCTTCCGGGATGGCCGTCCCATGAGTGGTTCGCTTGCCAGTCATACGGCCGCCTGGCCGCTCCCAGATGTCACCAATCACGCGCTCCACGCCGCGCTCCATCGGGCGGAATTGGACGACGTCCATAAGCATGTTCCCGGACGAGCTTCACAACCGCGAGATCATTCCGACGACAACCGGAAAAATAACGGCCGGAAATTTGGATCCTTGGTCACCGCCGGGCCATTTCCAGTGAATGGTGCAGAACAGTGGTTTTTTCCTCGACCCAAGGACGCGCAAACCAGCAGCTCGGTAGCGGTGACGCTGCGCCCCGTGCGCTCGCTGAGCAAAGACACGAACGATGATCCATGGCTTAATTCCAGTCTCCCAGATCCACTCGAATATGCGGTTGCCAATACCGTACCACCCGACAAGGAACCCGGTGGCGAACCCTGGATCAGCACTCACGCTTTTGACGCCTATCTCGAAGACGGCCTGCGACCCGGCGCCGCCGCTGGCACTCGCCGTCCTGGGGCACCGACCTTAGAGAAAACTTGCGACCATTTCCTCAAGGACGATCAAATTGCGGATCGCGAGCATCAGATTGGCATCGGCATCGACCCGGAAACGCAGTCCCAAGACGGGAAGAGTTTTTACTCCGCCCATTACTTGCGCCTTCGCGAAGGCTTCCGTCTGGGCCTGTTTGCCGAGGCGATGGATAAAGACTTTAAGCCACACGGCGGCGATTTAATCAAGGGCCTCCTCAACGGTGATCCTGAGCGGATTATTGTCGGTGGACAGCAGCGAATTTGCTCGGCCTCCCGCATGGATGTGAACGGATCATTGCCGTTGCCACGGGGTCTGAGATCTGCCCAAGCATTTAATGCCTTAGACCGCGAAAAATTCGC
>JAYVTS010000495.1:0-10881 GCA_043788645.1 Verrucomicrobiota bacterium | reverse complement strand
CGCCTTGGAGACGCTGTTTGCACTGATCTTTGAGGCGTACCGGCCGCGCGTAACGGGCCAGGAATCACGCCTCATCTATGAAAGTCGGCTGATGGGTTTGCTCGGCCAACCGACCGGAATTTTTAGCACCCTTGCGCAAGCCGTCGATTACCAGTTTGGCTTTCATGTCAGCGAAACCTGGTTCTACCAATTCTTCCAACAAAATATCCTCAAACTGTTCCTCGTTCAAGCGGGTCTCATTTGGTTAGCCACCACGATCATTGTGGTGGATCCGGGCGAACAAGCTTTGAAGGAGCGTTTTGGTGCCCGGGTGGCGGTGCTTGAACCCGGCCTCCATTTTAAGTGGCCTTATCCGATTGATGAAATTCGGCGGTATAATACTCGCTTGCTCCAATCCATCAATGTGGGCTTTGTCACGGACCAATCGTTGGAACGCGAAGACACCATCGTCTGGACCCGCTCCCATTATAAAGAAGAGATTAACTTCCTCGTGGCTTCCGGCGAGCAGAATACGGGTTTAGGCGCTAATACCAATCAAACCGACACCGTCCCGGTGAACCTGTTGACGGCAAGCATCCCGGTGCAGTTCTTCGTCCGCGACCTCGCCCAGTGGGGTTATGAACATATTGATCCGGCCGGGACACTCGAACGGATCGCTAATCGCGAAGTGGTCCGTCATTTGGCCAGCGTGGATATGGAAAAGGTGATGTCCTTTGGGCGAGCGGAGGTCGCTGTCGCCCTGCGAAAAGCGATCCAAAAAGCGGCCGATGCGGCTAAGCTCGGAGTAGAAATAGTCTTTGTCGGACTTCAGGACATCCATCCTCCCACTGGAACCAAAGAGATTGGTGTGGCGGCGGCCTACGAAAAATTGATCGGCGCAGAACAAGATCGCGCTACCGCCATCCTCGCCGCCGAAGGCGATGCGCGGCGGATTGTTCTGAGTGCCCAAGCGGAATCCATCCGTCTCGTTAACGACGCCAAAGACACCGCTATCCGCCGTGAGAGTGACGCCGCGGGTCGATCCGGTCGATTTGCCAGCCAAATGATTGCGCACCATGCCGCGCCCGCGGTCTATGAGACCCGCGCCCAAGTAGAGACTTTCACCAAAGCCGTCGCCGATGCCCGTAAATACGTGGTGGTGCCCAACCAACTTCAAAGTGTGATCAGCCTCAATCTGGAAGACAAAATCCGGAAAGACTTCCTCGACGCCAACTTAGTGAACCCAGATAAGCCGGCCGAAAAGAAGTAAGCTGGCTCTCCCCCCCCAACTCGAAACTCCAATTTTCTGTTCTTGCACCGATGAAAAAGAATCCGATCTCGCTCCTCACCGGCGGCCTGCTGCTCCTGATCTTTCTGGCCCTGATTTTTTGTTTCCAGGTCCGTTCCACAGAAGTAGCCGTCGTCACGACGTTTGGCCGTTGGTCGCGCACGGAAATACTTCCGGGGCTCTACTTCCGACTGCCCCAACCGTTTCAAAAAGTCTATAAGTTTGATCAACGCATCCAGACATTTGATCGGAAATATGAGCAAAACGTCACCCGTGACAAAAAAACCCCGGTCATCAGCGTTTTCGTAGGCTGGCGGATTGCGGACGGACGAGCGTTTTTGGAGCTTCACAACGGCGATTTGGCCAAGGCCGAACTCGCCCTGGAAAGCATCGTGCGCGATGCCAAGAATTCCGTCATCGGTCGTCACGATTTTTCAGAACTTGTCTCGCCGGATCCGGCGAAGGTCAAGTTTGACCAAATTGAGTCCGAGATGAAAGAGGCGATGGACGCCAATGCTCAGAAGGCGGCCGGCGTAAAAATCGAACTGGTCGGTATCAAACAGCTCGGTTTGCCGGAGTCCCTCACCGCCAAAGTTTTTGATCGCATGAAAACGGAACGGGAAAAACTGGTGAAAGCGTTTGCTGCCGAAGGGGAGGCCCAAGCGATCACCATTCGGTCCGAAGCCGAACGAAAACGTACCGATCTCTTGGCCAATGCGGGCCGCGAAGCGAGCGCGATTCTGGGCGGCGCTGAAGCCAAGGCGACCGAGTCTTACAAAGTGCTCAACCAAGAACCCGAGTTCGCCGAGTTCCTTCTCAAAGTACGCGCCTTGGAACAATTTAAGGATCGAACCACGCTCATCCTGGATGCGCAGACACCGCCGTTGGACCTGCTCCGCGGTTCCGCCCCGGCGACTTCGGCGCCCAAAAAGTGACGCACCATGGCCGCCCCTGATCCCAAACTGTCCGGCCTGCGCCCCAATGGCGTTGCCGTCCCCACTGCCGATGACGCCTCGAGTCAGGCGCTGAACGAAGCCCTGCGCAGCAGCTTTGTTCTGGTCCGACTCCTGATCATTGCCCTGTTAATAGGCTTTGTTTTTTCCTGCGTTTTCCAAGTAAAACAAAATGAAGTGGCGGTCATCCTTCGCTTCGGTGGCCCCGTCGGCCGGACGCCCTCCGAACAAGTCCTTGGCCCTGGGCTGCATTGGGCGCTGCCCTATCCGATTGATGAAATTGTCAAGATTCCGCAGGGTGAATCGAGGATCATTCGTTCCACCACCTCCTGGTATCTCCAATCGGACGCCGAAGCCGCAGCGGGACAACCCCCCGAGGAATTAGATCGGCTCACCCCAGGCCGCGACGCCCATGTGATCACCGCCGATGGAAACATCCTCCATGTACGCGCCCTCCTTCGCTACCGCCTCTCGGATCCAGTGGCTTATACGTTTAATTTCAGCGATCCAACGAGTCTCCTGGTCAATTGCCTGAATAATGCGGTCCACTGGGCGGCGGTTCGCACCACGGCCGACGATGCCCTGTATAAGGACATTCCTGGTTTTCAAACCGCAGTTCGCACCCGAGTGGCCCAATTGATAGAACAAATCCATCTGGGTGTGACCATTGACCAAGTCGAAGTGCGAACGGAAGCCCCGCAGTTTGTTAAAAAATCTTTCCTTCGAGTCACGGACGCGGAACAAGACCTTAATAAACGAAAAAACGAAGCGGAGGGCGAGGGCCAGAAAGTAACGCTTGAAGCCGTCGGTGAAGCCGCCCGAATTTTGGATACGGCTCGGTCTGCCAGCAACTCACTGGTGCAGGGCTTGGCCGGCGAAGCACAGCTCTTTCAAGATCAGGTCGCTGAATATCGCCGCTCTCCCCATCTCGTCCGCGAACGACTCCGGCTTGCGACGATCGAGCGAGTCTTTACCAATTCTGCCGACAAGTGGTATTTACCCTCCGGCGCCACCGAGCTTCGCCTCAATCTCAGCCGCGAACCTGAAGGTCCCACTAAAAAATAAATAGGACCGCAACACCAACACTCCCTGATTTCCCGCGCTATGCAAGTCACCTCGCTGCTCAGTCTCGATGAAAATCCAGCCGCCCACCCCGACGGGTGCGAGTGCGGCGATGCCCACGGAGGGCTCGACCATTCGCACACCCACATGAAATTGGGCTGGGCGTTGCTCGGCGCCATCTTTGTTGCGAACTCCTATCTCATCGAGTGGACCTTCACTCAAGGCAGCACTGTCTCCCAACTCAGTGCCTTGATCGGGGCGAGCATTCTTGGTTGGCCCATCCTGTTAGTCGCCTGGAAGGATTTATTGAAAGGACGCCTGTCCATCAACGAACTTGTGGCTTTGGGGGTACTGGCCACAGCCGCGGGAGGTCGTTTTCAAGAGGCTGGTATTATCGCTTTTTTCATGTTGCTCGGTGAAATCATCGAGACTCGTACTGCCGCCGGAGCCCGCGCTTCCATCCAATCCCTCGTCAAACTCACCCCCACCAAAGCCCGCCGCCTGCTGGCGGGCCGAGAAGAGGAAGTCGCCGCCAGCAAACTCAGCGTCGGAGATTCGATCCGAATCCGACCGGGCGATAATATCGCCGCCGACGGGATCATCACGTCCGGACAAGGCTCCATCAATCAGGCCAATATTACCGGCGAATCGTTGCCGGTCGATAAGGTAACCGGCGATCCGGTTTTTGCTGGCACGATTAATCTAACAGGTGTCTTGGAAGTAACGGTAACCAAGGCCGGAACTGATACGACCCTAGGCCGGGTCCGCGAACTCATTCTAGCCGCCGAAAAGACCAAGCTGCCGTTCATGCGGATCATCGACCAATATATGGGGTATTATACTCCGTTGGTCTTGGTGATCGCGGCCCTCGTCTGGTTTTTTACGCGGGATTTGGATCGGGTCATTACGATTCTCATTGGAGCATGTCCCTGTGCCTTCATCCTCGCGACTCCCACAGCCATGGTTGCCGCGCTCAGCGCCGCCGCTCGCCTGGGAATCTTGGTGAAAAATATCGCTGATCTGGAAGCGGCCGCCCGGATCACCGCCTTCGTCTTTGATAAGACCGGAACGCTGACTACCGGCAAGCTCGTCGTGAGCCGACTCAATCCGGTGGGTGATCTTCTTCCCGCCGAACTCCTGCACGCCGCGGCCAGTGCAGAACAGTTTTCCAATCATCCCACGGCGAAAGCCATCACCAGCCTCGCTACCGAAGCGGGCGTGCCGTTGTCGGTGGTTAAAGACTTTACAGAAACCGCCGGGCGCGGTGTGGCGGCGACGGTGGACGGAGCCCGAGTGGTCGTCGGCCGCGCTGCGTGGCTGAAAGACAACGGAGTCACGAGCGATTTCTTAAAGTCCGTCGACTTAGATGAAACCGCTGGATTCAGCCTCTTGTTTGTGGCTCGAAATGCCCACTTTCTCGGATGGGTCGGTTTGCAGGATCAGACCCGCCCCGAAGCAGCGGCGGCGCTCAAGGAACTCCAAGCGACCGGGATTCGTCGGATCGCCATGGTTTCCGGAGATCGCAAACCGGTCGCCGAACGAGTCGCGGCCGAAATCGGAATGACCGAGGTCGTGGCTGAGTGCCTCCCGCAAGACAAGGTTGAATTCGTAAAGAGCGCCAAGGCCAATGGATACCGCGTGGCGGTGATTGGCGACGGCGTCAATGACGCTCCCGCTCTGGCCGCGGGTGATATTAGTATCGCGATGGGAGCCGCCGGTTCCGAAGTGGCCATCAATTCCGCAACCATCGCGTTAATGAATAGCGACCTCCGGCGATTGCCTTTTTTGGTCAAACTAAGCCGGATGGCCCGCAGCGTCATCAATCAGAATTTTCTCTTCGGAGTGCTCTTCGTGGTGGTGGTGATGATTGGCGGGGCGATTGGCAAAATTCATCCGATTATGGCGGCGATGCTGCACAATGTTGGCGCGCTTTTCGTGGTTTTTAACAGCGCCCGCCTCGTGCGCCAAGGCGAGGAACTCGAACCTTTTCACGCCGTGAGTCGCGAAACGGGGGCGGGTACGCCGGGGCCAACCACCCTGATTCCGCAGACCGTTTAGGAAGCGATGAATCCTCATCTCGCCGCCCGATCGCTTACCCCACGTATTTAACCGCTCAATCGTCGCTCCATTATGGCCGTTACTCCCGCTCCTTCCGTTGCCGAGACCGTGGTCAAAGCGGCCGGGTTGACCAAGGTCTTCAAAGACTTTTGGGGCCGTCCCAAGGCGCGGGCGGTGGACAATGTCGACTTTGAAATTCGACGCGGCGAAATTTTTGGACTTTTAGGCCCGAACGGCTCCGGAAAATCCACGACGATCAAACTCCTGCTGGGTTTGCTCTACCCGACCAAGGGTTATATCACCGTTTTTGGCAAATCACCGAGCGATGTCCAAACCAAAGCCCGGATCGGTTATCTTCCCGAAGAAAGCTATCTCTATAAGTATTTGAATCCGGGCGAGACGCTCGATTTTTTTGGTAGCCTCTTTCAACTCAGCAGCGCCGAACGTGCGCGTCGGACCGAGCAGCTCATTGAAATGGTCGGCCTGAATCAAGCCCGCACTCGAACGGTCGGGGAATTCTCCAAGGGCATGCAACGCCGCATTGGCATTGCCCAAGCATTGATTAACGACCCGGATTTGATCATCCTCGATGAACCGACCGCGGGTTTGGATCCACTCGGTTGTCGCGAAGTGAAGGATCTTATTCTCGCCCTCGCCAAGCGCGGCAAGACGGTGATTTTATCCAGCCATCTCTTGGCCGATGTCGAGGACGTCTGTGATCGAGTGGTGATTTATTATGGGGGCAAGATTCAAGCCAGCGGCTCGCTCCACGAACTCCTCGCTGCGCCCGATGAAGTGCGCATTACCTCTCCCGTTCTGAGCCGTGAAACCACGCAACGCGTTCTCGAAATCCTGCGGGCCGAAGTGGGCGATCATGTTCGGCTCGATAATCCGACCCAAAACCTTGAATCCTATTTCCTGGGAGTCGTGGAACGAGCCCGAGGCCAGGGTGCCACCAGCGGTGCCACGAGCGGCAACACGGTCGCGGAATTTATCCGAGGCGAAGCCGGTGAAGCCGAACGTAACCAGGCCGCAACGGTGCTGAACCGCCTCACCCGTTCAACGACTGCCTCGGTGGCGCCGACGGCCGAAGTCGTGACGGAAGAGGCAACGATCAATACGCTCCGGCTCGACGCGCTGCTGAGGCCGACGGTGACCGATTCAACTAATCCTCCGAGTCCGCAGCGGCCATTTTCCGAGGGCGACGGGTCTCCAGCGATCAGCACTCGGGAAACAACGAGCGGGTCCAAGCCGACTCCGACTCCACCTGGGCCTATCACCCCAGCTAAGTCTCAACCGGCTGAATTGTCCAAAGCCAACGAGAAATTAGCTAATCTCCTGGGTGGAAAGAAGCCATGACCCGCCGGTTTGAAGTCTATCGGGGAAGTATTGGCGAAAAAGTCACCGTGCTGGTGGGTTTTTCGTGGGCTGCTTTTCTTTTCGGGCCGGTCTGGCTCGTTTGGCAGCGCCTCTGGCTGGCGCTCCCCGCCTCCCTTTTGCCCCTGATTACTGTCGGGCGCATCCTCGCTGTCTATCACGCACCGGCTTGGATCTATGGGGCAGCCTTGGCGCTCCACAATTTCATTCTGGCCCTCCGCGCTCGCGGATTACTCGCGAACCGCTGCGAACGTGCCGGACTCGAGTATACCGCCACCATTCCCGCCACCCATGGCGCCGGAGCCATGGCGAAACTCGCTCAGCTCAACGGTGTCCCGTTGCCCGAATGGCGCTCCCGCGTCGTCCTGTTTGTCCCGGATTTCGTTCCACCGAAACTCCGCGGTTTTGTGGCGATGGTTCTACTGACCCTCAAGGCGGCTGCTCGGTTTCGGTTGGTCCTCGTGCTCGTCTCACTATTGATCGGCACGGTGTTCGTCTTACCCGCCATTTTAAAACATGACGGCACCGCCAACGGTTTTACTCAAATCCTCCTGAGCTACACGCTGACGACGATCACGGCGCTGTTGGGGTGTGCAACTCTGTGGTTGGCCTGTGGCACCTTGGCTCGTGATATTGACGACCTCACCCTGCTCAGCGTCGTGGTAAAACCCATCCCGCGTTGGCAGATTTGGTTGGCGAAATGGACGGGTATTATGGTCATGAACGTCGGTCTCGTGACGCTCGCCGGGACCATCGTCTACGGACTCATGATGGCGCGAGCGGCTCAATTACCGCCCGATCAACAGCTCAAACTCCGTGAAGAAGTCCTGGTCTCTCGCATCGCTTTTAAACCGCCAATACCCGATCTCTCAGAAGACGTCGAGCGCGTTTTCAAAGAACGAATTCGCCAACCGGAATTGGCCAGTATGGGCGCCGCGTTCGTCCGAAAACAGATCCGGGAACAACTCCAGTCGAGTTTAAACGCAACGGCACCGGGTTTTGAACGGCCTCTGCCCTGGGTCTTTGATTTGGGGCCAGACGCCAAAGCTCGCTTTGCCGGGCATCCCCTTTTTCTTCGGGTCCGCTTTCATATCCCTAACACGGAGTACGCCGGTCTCAGTGCTACCTGGGCTCACTTCTGGGCCGTGGGAGGTGAGGGCCAAAAAATTGCCATTCTGCGCAATAGTTTTGGGGCCGATACACCCACGGAATTCCCGATTCCATCGGAGCAAATCCGCGAGGATGGTAAACTTTTTCTTCACTATGGTAACGGATCCACCTTCACCGTCTTGATTCCCCCGGAGAGTGGCATCGAACTCCTCGCCCCCGTCGGTGGCTTTACCTCGAATTATATCCGCGGACTACTGGTGATCCTTTGTTGGATCGGTTTGCTCGCCGCGATTGGCTTGTTTTCTGCGAGTTTTCTTCAATTTAACGTCGCTGCATTTGTCTCACTAGCCCTCCTCCTGGTCGGGCTTTCTGGTGGCACCCTAAAGTCGGTGGTCGAACAAGGCGGGATTGTCGGATTGGATCATGATACCGGCACCGTTACGGATTTTAACTTCATCAATCGCGCTTCGGTTAGCATCTACGGATCGGCTCACTGGGTTCTGGAACAAATCGTCGGCTTTTCTCCCGTCAGTTCGCTCAGTTCCGGTCGGGCGATTACTTGGGCCGACCTCGCCCGCTGTGTCGCCGTAGTTCTCGGCTTGGCGAGTGGAAGCCTGGCGCTTTTGAGCATGATCGTGCTCACCCGACGAGAAATCGCCATGCCGCACACATGAACGCACGGAAAACAGTTTATATCGCCTGTGCGGTACTGGCGATCCTCGGCAGCCATTTCATCCAACCGCACCTCAATGACGCCCGCCGTGCGCTGGGCCTCACGCGGAACGAACCCCTGGAAAACGCCCCGCCAGTCCTTGCGTTTACGACCGTCGCGCTGGGCGGTTTTCGAGGCATTATTGTTAATGCACTCTGGATTCGTTCCAACGAACTCCAAGACGACGGTCGTTATTTCGAGGCGGTCCAACTGGCGGATTTGATCACCAAGCTTCAACCTCAGTTCGCGTCTGTCTGGGTCAATTTGGCCTGGAACATGAGCTATAATATCTCCGTCAAGTTTCCGGACCCGGAAGATCGGTGGAATTGGGTGCAACGCGGCATCGAACTCCTTCGAGATGAAGGCCTGAAATACAATCCGCACTCAGTCGATATTTACGCGGAGCTAGCCCGCCATTTTCAGCATAAAATGGGTGCCTACCTGGATGATGCGCACCTGGTCTATAAGTACCATTGGTATCGAGAAATGGAAGCCATCCTACCAGGTGGCCGACCTAATTACGCCGAGCTATTGGCCCCGAAATCTCCGGATGCCACGGAGCGAGTTCGCAGCCTTCGTGAAAAGTACAAAATGGACCCCGCCGCCATGCAAGCGGTCGATCAGACCTATGGTCCACTCGAATGGCGTCTGCCCGAAACCCACGCCATCTATTGGGCCTCCCAAGGGCTCAAGGAAGGGAATGGCGAGGGCGATAAGCGAATGTTGCGGCGGAACATCTTTCAGCCGATGCAAACTGCGTTCCAGCGCGGTCGTTTGGTGGAAAACCGTCTATACATTGGGCGCACCAATGTTCCGGCGGGATTGCGGTTTATGTCGGCGCCGAATTTGGAGATGATCCCCAATAGCCATCGCGCCTATTTGGCGCAACGCTTGGCCGATCCCGAAATGGCCGAACACTTCGGCACGGCCCATCGGAACTTCCTGAAGGACGCCGTCTATTTTTTGTTCTCCTACGGCCGGGAAAAGGAAGCCGCTCAGTGGTTTGATTATATTAAGAAGAATTTTGAAATCACCGGGATTCCACCAAATCAAACCGTCGAAGACTATTGCGTTAGTCGCATTGGCGAGGACATCAATGAGACGAGTCCAGATCGTATTAAGGCGATGATTCAGGGGCCGATCACATCGGCGTTCACCGAACTCGTGGCGGGTGATCCGGAACGGGCTCAATCGCTTCTGAAAATGGCGGGCACCATTCATTGGCATTTCGAGACTCGAACGAGCTTGAATGCGGGGCAGAAGGGACGAACACAAATGCCGTCCTTTGAAGAAATGAAAATCCAAGTAGCGCGAGACCTGTTGGCGCCGGATGAAAACGTGAATCCGGCCTTTCAGGCGGGGCTACGGACTGCGCTAAAACTCCCGGCAAATTTTGGTATTCCAACGACGAACGCGCCGGCGAGGTCCGACCCGTAATATTCGCGCCGACGTTTGCGTCGGAGGAGCGAGCCGCTACGGAGCGCCCGGTCTACGCCTTCCAAAATTAAGCTCTCGGAGAACTCAGCGACCTGATTTGTTGGTAGAATCCAAGCTGTTTCTGCCACTCGATGCCGCTGAGTGATAATGCGCCCGCCGTAAATCAAAATAATTACTGCTAGAAAAACACTAAGAACTAAGCCGAAGATGGCAAAAATCGAGCGTTTCATAAGCAAGTGAGGCCACAATCCTTGGCCGCACCGTTTGCCCAGTCGTTACAGTTATTCAAAAGGCTCCCATAATCCCCAACCAACGCCCCGCTGCTTGTGAGCGTCCGCCCAAATGGATCATACTTGTAGGCTGCACCGAGGCTGTTGTCGGCATTGAGCAAGTAGGTAACGTTGCCGCCCGGATCCGCGTGATAGAAAGCGTGTGCGTATGTAGCACCGGTCGCACCAGAATGCGCCGTTCGAGCGAGCAAACCACCAATTCTACGGGCACCTTCCCAACTACCGGCCAAGTCCAATCCTCGCGTGTAGGTCACCTGCGGCACCT
Organism: Verrucomicrobiota bacterium; assembly: GCA_043788645.1. Taxonomy (GTDB): domain Bacteria; phylum Verrucomicrobiota; class Verrucomicrobiia; order Limisphaerales; family UBA9464; genus CANIZL01. The sequence goes on along the minus strand of JAYVTS010000495.1, from coordinate 350 downwards.
TGCTGACATTCCGTTCTTGAATCACCCGCATCCCATCATACAAGTATCGCGTTTCGCTCTGGAGCGTCCAACTGCCCGTCGTGCCGGTGTATTCGCGGCGAATCCGAATCCGAAGCTTGGCGTCGTAAACAAAATCGGTTTTTAGCCCGGGCGCAGGGGGTTCGTTCCGGTTTTGCACCAGCTGATTTTCATCGTCGTATACAAAGGTTTCGTAGTTGCTCGAGCTGGTTCGGTTGCCCTTGCGGTCATAGTATCGTAGCTGTAGTAGGTGGTGTAGCCGGTGGTCACGGCACCCGTGCCGGTGCGGGAAAAGCGACTGGCCAAACGGCCAATCGAATTGTAGGTGTAAA
>JAYVTS010000494.1:0-20111 GCA_043788645.1 Verrucomicrobiota bacterium | reverse complement strand
TCTTTGAAAGGTCGACTGGCTCGCGCGGACTCTCGCACCACCGGGCCGCGGGTGAGGCGGTGGAACGAGAGTCCCCGCGGAAAAAATGGCAAAGTGTCTCTGTAGTGTTAGAAACCGACCTAAACTGCGGCCTCACCGCGTTCGTCGGTCCGGATCCGGATGACTTCCTCAACGGTGGTTACAAAGATTTTACCATCGCCGATCTTACCGGTCCGAGCCCCCTTGATAATGGCATCGATCGCGGACGCCAATTGCGCGTCGGCGACCACGATTTCAATTTTGAGTTTGGGCAAGAAATCGACGGTGTACTCTGCTCCCCGATAGATTTCGGTATGCCCTTTTTGTCGGCCAAAGCCTTTCACTTCGCCCACCGTCATACCCTGAATGCCAAGCTCGTGGAGACCTGCCTTGACCTCCTCAAGCTTGAACGGTTTGATAATCGCTTCGATCTTCTTCATGAATACGCGGCCCAGAATTGAACTGTGCCATTGGAACCTTGCTTCAACGAAGCCCCGACCGACAATTTTTCTTCCCGCGATACAGGCCCCGTATAAAAGGGAATTTTTAAGTCCCAGGAGTTCTTCTTTTCCTTCCGGCAAACTCCGGTCAAACGCGGTCGGAACAGTTGCTGGCCACCCTGAACATCCTGGCCTTCCTTTTTCACACGGTGCTGGAAGTTACCGATGAGAACTGCTGCATTGGCGAGGGCATTGTCGGAGGTCGGGAGCGCTAGATTGATCACAACCCCAAATCCCGCTTCGCTCACCATCGAAAAATTGATTCTCGGTCGGCTGACCCGCTGTCCCAAGTCGGTCGCCGATGGCGCCAAAATGACCGATCTCAGACAGCTTCATTCTATTTCAGCGACGGAAACCGATTCCTGAAGCCTGCGCCGCGCCCGGAAGTTCATGCGCACAGGGCTGGTTGATCGGGGCTTCGTAACCGCGATCATTCGCCTTCAGGAGTCCTTGTTTCAACATCCAGGCTTCAACTTCTTCGCCGCTGATGTCCGCCAGCATCTGGCCATTGACCTCGACGCAGGGACTCAACATCTGGCCCGATTTTTCAATCATCTCCGCTCGTTGCGCGGGATCGTTGATGATGTCGCGATCTTCAAACGGCAGATGGTATTTCTTCATGACCGCACGAATACCCATGCTCCAGCCGCACGACGGCTTAAGGTAGGCAATGATTTTCGGCGCGGACGTCGCGGGGGCGGTAGCAGTGTTCACACTCATCCCAGTTACCATACAGCGTCGCGCCCCACTGGCAACGCTCGAAACCACCATTGCCTTCCGCCCCCTTTTGGGAGCAAACTGCGCAGATGCCCGTCTCCACTTTCTCTCGGCGTGAGGTGTTCCGCGGATCGGTAGCCTTAGCGGCCTACACGTTGGCTTCCCGACCGCTTTCCGCGGTCGGTCTCAGCCCCGGTCCACAGGAAGAACTGCTCCCGTGGCTCGAAATCCAACCCAAAGGCCGCGGAATTCAGTGGCAAAATCTAACCTCCTGGGTCACGCCCAACGACGACCTCTACGAGGTGACCCATTATACGAAGCCCGCACCGATACCCGAGGCGGATCATCCCAACTGGAAATTAGAAGTGACGGGCTACGTGAAAATCCCTCGGATTTTCACGTTGGCTGAACTTCAAAAACGCCGCCAAAAAAGCATCCTCGCCACGCTCGAATGCGGGGGTAATGGCGCCGGAGTCGGGTTCATGGGAGCCATCGGCAATATCAAATGGACCGGTACTCCATTGGGTCCCTTGCTGCGCGAATGCGGCATGGTAAAACGATCCCAGGAAGTGGTGTTTTACGGTGCGGACCAAAAAACCGAGAAAATCCGCGACCAAGATTTTGATCAACATTTCGCCCGCAGTCTGGCGATCGATCATGCCCTGGCCGACGAAGTCCTGCTCGCGTGGGCCATGAATGATCAACCCCTCAGCCACCTGCACGGGGCACCGTTGCGGCTCGTGGTGCCCGGCTGGTTCGGAATCGCCTGGGTGAAATGGCTCACCCGCATTGACCTTCTGGATCGCCGTTTCATGGGCAAATGGATGGCCCGCGAGTACGTGACCCTTCGCGGCGAGGAACGACCCGAACACGATCTCAATTGGCGAGAGACCAGCGTGTGTAACATCAACGTCAAGTCGATCGCCGCTCGGGCGGTTCGTCGGGCCGACGGTTCCATTCGCATCACCGGCGCGGCGTGGTCGGATGGCACGCCGCTAAGCTCCGTGCAGGTCAAAATCGACGAAGGACCCTGGCAACCCGTCACGTTAGAACGAAAACCCCGAGATGCGAAATACACCTGGACCTGGTGGCATTTCGATTGGAAAAATCCGGCCCCCGGCGAACACAGCCTCGTGTCTCGCGCCGCTGATGCGGACGGACGCCGTCAGCCCTCGGCCGAAGATCCAGGGATCAAGAACAAAAAGACTTTTTGGGAGGCGAATCAGCAGTGGCCGCGTAAGCTCAGGGTATAGGGACCATCCTACAATCCGATCCGCAGCCGCTAACTCGGATATTTTATATGCGGGCTAGAGAGCACGAAAAGCCGCAGGAAATTCACCCTTCCGCAAGAAAACGGGCTTGTTCCTGAGATTCGCACTGGCTCGTTTCGCCCGTCAACTTCCTGCGGATGCAGCCGATTGGACCCGGCATACGAACCTCCGGAGTGGGCCTCGCGGCCAACGTCGTCCTTGCGCTCACCAAAATTAGCGCCGGCGTGTTCGGCCATTCCCAGGCCCTCATTGCCGACGGCATCGAGTCCACGGCGGATGTCATTGGCTCACTCGTCGTGTTAGGCGGTCTCTTGTACGCTTCCCGGCCCGCGGATGAGGACCATCCTTTCGGGCACGGGAAAGCCGAGTCGGCCGCCGGATTGATGGTGGGCGTCTCCGTGCTGGCGGCAGCGGGTCTCATTGCGTGGGCTAGCTTGCGAGCCATCAACGTTCCACAGATGGCCCCCGCGGGATTCACGTTGGTGGTGTTGGGCGCGATTATCCTGCTCAAAGAGGCCTTGTACCGCTGGGTGATCCGCGTCGGTGAACAAATCGATAGTGCCGCTGTTCGCGCCGATGCCTGGCATCATCGCCTGGATGCCTTTACTTCGCTGGCGGCGTTTGTGGGCATTGCCATCGCCCAGTGGGGCGGACCAGGCTGGGAATCCGCCGATGCTTGGGCCGCCTTGCTCGCAAGCTTAGTGATCGCTTACAACGGCATCCGTCTCTTACAACGTCCGATTGCTGAACTCATGGATGCCAGTGCGGATGCCGCGTGTGTCGCCACGATTCGGGCAACTGCGGCCGCCGTACCCGGGGTGGTGGGGGTGGGGCGTTGCCGAGTCCGGAAAAGTGGGCTCGCACTTCTCGCCGACCTGCATTTGAAAGTGCCCGGCGACATTACCGTAACGGCCGGCCACGATCTCGCTCACGAAGTGGAAGCGCGTCTACGGAAACTACCCCGTCCCGTCGGCTACGTGAGCATCCATGTGGAACCCGCGCGCCCAAAGCCTCAGACCCCCTTTCATCTCACCCCCACCGACGAGTAGGCGACTCATTTTCTCCTGCTCGGGCTGGTGACTATTTGACACCGGGTCTTGATGAAAGTAGCTGAAAGCGATTGGAGTGCGGGTAGTCCTCGACCGATTTGAAGCGCGTGATACGAACAAAAAACCCGTTTAGTTTATCACCCGCGTTCTTCGCTCAAAAGCCAAAGCGTAAGAGGACGGGCGTACTCGAAGTTCCCGGTTGACCGCCCGACGCTCGTTTCAGACGTTCGTAGCCCTTTCGCGGGAATGAAGACTCTCCTGTTTGTCTGCACTGGCAATACTTGTCGCTCACCCATGGCGGAGGCCTTGGCGCGTCTCGAACTCGGCGCCGCGCCCGGCTGGCGAGTCGTCTCGGCCGGCCTGGGTGCGGTGAACGGTCAAGCCGTCACTCCTCATTCGATCACCGCGCTCCGCCCCCTCGGCATCGACATCTCCCAACACCGGGCGCAAATGCTCACTTCGCGTTTGGTGGCCGAAGCCGATGCCATCGTCGGACTCACCGCCGGGCATGTGGACAGTATCCTCTACCTTTTCCCGGAAGCCGCCGGGAAGACGTACCTACTCCGTGAATTCGATCCTCACGTTGAACCCGGTGAATATGACATTGCTGACCCCATCGGAGGTTCGCTCCAAGAATATTTGGTCACCCGCGACCAAATTCATTCGGCCGTCAAATCAACAGTGGAACAGCTCCGTAATGAAACGGCTGCCGGCCCCCGACCCTTCCGGCTTGCCCTAGGGTCCGATCACGCCGGCTTTCCGTTGAAAGAGGCGATCAAACCGGTTCTCACCCGTTTGGGAGTTGAGTTTGAAGACCTCGGCACCCATACGCCCGAAAGTGCAGACTATCCCGACTTCGCCCATCGGGTGGGGGAGCGAATTACCTCGGGTCAGGCGGATCTTGGGTTTCTCGCGTGCGCAACCGGCATCGGCATCAGCATGGCCGCCAACAAAATGCTGGGAATCCGGGCGGCGGTAGTCCACGATGAATCGGGAGCCACGCTTTGTCGGCAGCATAACGACGCGAATGTCTTGTGCCTGGGCTCACGCTATGTCAGCTCAGAACTCGCTGGACGACTCATTGAACTTTTTATCCGCACTGAATTTGAAGGCGGTCGTCACCAACGCCGCGTGAACAAGCTTGAAACCGACATGTCCACCCGACTCCAAACCGTAGATCCACAGATCGCCGCAATCATCCGTCAGGAACGCAATCGGCAGCTCGAAAATATCGAGTTGATCGCGTCCGAAAACTTCACCAGCCCGGCGGTCCTGGAAGCCCAAGGCTCGGTGCTGACGAATAAGTACGCCGAAGGCTACCCCAAGAAACGATGGTACGGCGGCTGCGAATTTGTCGACGAAGCGGAACAGCTCGCCATTGATCGCGCCAAACAACTTTTCGGCGCTGAACACGCCAACGTCCAGCCGCACTCCGGCTCGGGCGCCAACATGGCCGTGTACTTCGCCACCTTAAAGCCAGGCGACAAACTCCTCACCATGGATCTCTCACATGGTGGCCATCTCACCCACGGCAACAAGGCGAATTTCTCAGGTAAATTCTTCGAAATCGTTCACTATGGGGTCCGCCAGGACGATGAACGCATCGACTACGATCAACTCGCCCAAACGGCGCGGGAACATCGGCCCAAAATGATCACGGTGGGTGCCTCTGCCTACCCCCGGATGATTGATTTCGCACGTATCGGCGGGATTGCCAAAGAGGTCGGCGCACTGCTCCTGGCCGATATCGCACATATCGCCGGATTGGTCGCCACCGGGGTTCATCCGAGCCCAATTGCCTACGCAGATTTCGTGACCACCACCACGCACAAAACGCTGCGCGGTCCCCGAGGTGGCCTCATTCTATGTCGTTCGGAATTTGCGAAAGCCATTGATTCGCAGGTATTCCCCGGTATTCAAGGTGGGCCGCTCATGCACGTCATTGCCGCCAAGGCCGTTTGCTTCCATGAGGCGCTCCAAACATCTTTCAAGAGCTACCAGCAGCAAATTGTGAAAAATGCCGTCGCACTCGCCGACGGGATGAAACGAAACGGCTTCCGTTTGGTATCCGGTGGCACCGAGAATCACTTGATGCTCGTGGACGTTGGTGCCCGAGGGTTGAGTGGGAAACAATCCCAGCTTGCCCTTGATGGAGCTGGCATTACGACCAACAAGAACACGATTCCTTTTGAGACGCGTCCGTTTTTTGAAGCGTCCGGCGTCCGGCTCGGCACGCCCGCGGTCACGACCCGCGGCATGTTAGAACCAGAAATGGCCGCGATTGCGGATATGATGAGTGAAGTGCTCATGGACATCGCCAACCCGACCACGGCTCGGCAAGTTCAGGAACGGGTTCACGCCCTCACGGCCAAATTTCCGCTGCCGTATTAGACATCCGAACCGGGTCCGCCGAAGCGCGGCTGCGCCCGCAGTTCCCTCTCCTCGAGGGAAAGCGGTCTTCTCCGTGGGACGCGGAGCGGCTGGCACTTCAGTTCCATCTCCTACGGACCGCGGTTGTACCCCGTGCTTTTGGCGGGATCAACCGCTGCGCGTCCACGGATCTCACCGCGTTCTATTAGCCAGAGCACCCACCGATCCGAACGGGCTTCGCGGTGGAGGGTCTTCGCGACCCACCCGCGGTCGGCCACCCTCAATTTTTTGACGCAGCCAACTGTTCCTCGACGTCAACGAGTTCTTTCACCTGAACCAGGAACCAGCGGTCGATCTTGGTGAGCTGAAACACGTCTTCGACCGTATAACCTGCTCGAAACGCGTGCCGCAGGAAAAACACGCGTTCCGCGTTCGGAACACTGAGTTTCCGATTGATGAGTTCTTTCGGAAAGACCTCCCGATCACCGATCATCTCGGCACCGATCCGCCAAGGTTTGCCGTCGCCGCCCAAACCGCTCCGGCCGATCTCGAGCGAACGCAGACATTTTTGGAAACTTTCCTTAAACGTCCGACCAATGGCCATCGCCTCACCCACAGATTTCATCTGCGTCGTGAGCGTGGGATCCGCTTGCGGAAACTTTTCAAAAGCGAACCGCGGAATCTTGGTGACAACGTAATCAATTGTCGGCTCAAAACTCGCCGGTGTTTCCCGAGTAATGTCGTTTCGGATCTCGTCCAGCAAGTAGCCCACGGCCAATTTTGCCGCAATCTTGGCGATTGGAAACCCGGTCGCTTTGGATGCCAGTGCCGAGCTACGAGACACGCGCGGGTTCATCTCAATAACGATCATTCGGCCGTTCTCCGGATTGACCGAGAACTGAATATTGGATCCACCCGTTTCCACCCCCACCGCCCGAATGACGGCGAAGGACGCATCGCGCATGATCTGAAATTCCTTGTCCGTTAAAGTTTGGATCGGCGCGACCGTGATCGAGTCGCCGGTGTGAACACCCATCGGATCGAAATTCTCGATGGAACAAATAATCACGCAATTATCCGCCCGATCACGCATGACTTCCATTTCGTATTCCTTCCATCCGAGAAGCGATTCTTCCACCAGTATCTCGGACACGGGCGAGAGGTCGATCCCGCGTTTAGCAATTTCTTCAAATTCATCACGATTATACGCAATGCCACCGCCGGTTCCGCCCAGCGTAAAGCCCGGCCGGATGATGAGCGGAAACCGACCGATCCGGTCCGCTACTTTCCGGGCCTCTTCAAAGGTATGGGCCGTGCCGGAAATGGGTACGTCGAGTCCAATCTGCAGCATTAACTGTTTGAACGTCTCCCGATCTTCCCCCTTGGTGATCGCTTCGGCTTTCGCCCCAATCATTTCGATACCGTGTTTCGCCAGCACGCCGCTCTTGTGCAACGCCATGGCGGTATTCAAGGCCGTTTGACCTCCCAGAGTCGGAAGCAGCACCAACTTACCTTGTGCGCCCAACCGTGCCATCTCGTTTTTTTCGCGGACGATGATTTTTTCGACGCATTCCGGGGTAATCGGCTCAATGTAAGTGCGCTCAGCAAACTCGGGATCCGTCATGATCGTTGCCGGATTTGAGTTCACCAGGATCACCCGATAGCCCTCTTCACGGAGGGCCTTGCAGGCTTGGGTCCCTGAGTAATCAAACTCGCACGCTTGGCCGATGATAATCGGGCCGGCCCCGATGATGAGGACGCTATGGATATCCGTACGTTTAGGCATGGGCAGAACGCTCGTTAAAAAACGAACAATGGAGAAAAGACGTCAGGCGTCAACGCAGCAAAGAAAGTTACGCAAAGTTCGTAGACTAAGGCCGAGGAATCGAAGATCAAAGCTCACCCGCCCGGAGAGCGGAGCGGTGGCCCTCCTCGAACTCTCTCCGTTCCGCATCCATCCCAAAATTCCTGAAAAATGATAAATTAGCTATCAGACATATTATATTGGACAGGAAATTTGAAGCTCCAGGCCAATTTGAGTCAAAATAATTACATGATTATTATATTTACATATGCCACAACAGTCTGACAGTATAATAATACTTGACACAAGTGCCAGGTTCTTCAATGATTCTGCAATAGTCTGACTTGATTATAATATTTACAATCAAAACCAACCACTGAGTTACATGATAAATTGATAGACTTTCGACGTCGGGTTCAAAAAAACGGGAACGTTTGTTCGGCGCGATGGCAGCTTGGTGAATCCGGTAGGATAAATGAGTTAATTTCATCTCAGGATGGGATTTCTTTTTGCCCACCGCCCAACGCCCGGTAGTTCTTCCTATGACCGGCGCCTTCCAGGCGTCGGTCTTCGGCAAACTTGGCATCATGGCATCATGGCAACGACTCCTTTGACACCTTCGGAACTGCAAGACCTCGTCACCGGCCTCCATCGGCTCGCTCGCAACCTCTGGTGGAGCTGGGACCAGGATGCGCAGGAACTCTTCCACGATCTCTCCCCGCGTGGCTGGCAAAACCTTTACCACAACGCCGTTGCCATCCTCCACGAACTCTCTGCGTACGAACTTCGGGTTCGCCTCCAGAACCCGACCCTCGCGATTCGGGTGCAAAAGATTCTGGCGAATTTCAATCATTACCTAGCCGCCCAAGAAACCTGGGCTCGACAGGACGCCAGGCAACTCATCGGCAAACCGGTTGCGTATTTCAGCGCCGAGTTCGCTTTCCACGAAACCTTGCCCATCGCCGCCGGGGGGCTTGGGGCACTTGCAGGCGATCACGCAAAATCAGCTTCCGATCTTGGCCTTCCGTTTGTCGGCGTTTCTCTTTTCTATCGCGAAGGCTATTTCCAACAAGCCTTCAATCACGAAAACTGGCAGACCGAATACTATACCCAGCTCAACCCCCGCAATCTCCCGCTCGAACCGGTGCTCAATGAACGTGGCGAGCCCCTCGTTTGCTCCGTCCGACTTCAAGGCGCCACGGTCAATTTCCACGCGTGGCGCGTCAACGTCGGCCGTGTACCGGTGTACCTTCTCGACACCAACCGTCCCGAAAACGAGCCGCATCACCGCGATCTGACCCTGCGCGTTTACGGAGGTGATTCCACGACTCGGGTCCTTCAGGAGATCGTTTTGGGCGTCGGCGGAGTTCGACTCCTTCGGGCGTTGGGTCAACAGCCCAGCACCTTCCACATGAATGAAGGTCATGCAGCCTTCCTGACCTTGGAACTTATTCGCGAGAAACTGGCCGCCGGTCTGCCCTATGCGGAGGCGTGTGTTCAAACCAAACAACAATGCCTCTTCACGACACACACGCCGGTTGAGGCCGGGCACGATCGCTTTAGCAGCGACCTCATGCGCTACGCCGCCAGCAAATTCACCGAGAGCCTCCAATTAGATCATGAAGCACTCATGAACTTGGGCCGAGTGCGACCCAATGACTTGACGGAACCTTTCTGTATGACGGTGCTGGCGTTGCGGTTCTCCCGCGCCGCCAATGGGGTCAGCGAACTCCACGGTCAGATCAGTCGCGAGATGTGGTGCGAGTATTTCGGCACGACCGACCCCACGCAGGTTCCGATCGGACACGTCACCAACGGCATCCATTTGGTCGGCTGGATGAAGGGAACGGTCCGGAAAGTTTGGAAACAGAGGCATCTCGAACATTTCCCGGGACGGACTGAGCAGGATTTCGTGTCCGACGCCAACACCCCCGAATTCTGGAAGAAAATGGCCGACCCTTTCGTCATTTCGGATGCAGAAATTTGGGCCCTGCGATACGAGCTACGGCGAGAGCTGGTCGAGTTCGCACGGCGCCGTCTCTTGCTTCAGGGCCGTACCTTTAGCCAAGGTGATTTCATCACCTTCGATTCGTTTCTGAATCCGGACGCACTCACGATTGGGTTTGCTCGCCGTTTCGCGACCTACAAGCGGGCTCCCCTCATTTTTGATCGGTTTGAAGAAGTCGTCCAACTCGTCCGCGACGCCCAGCGGCCCATTCAGTTTCTCTTCGCAGGCAAGGCCCACCCGCGTGACGACCACGGGAAGGCGTTCATCCAAAAAGTCATTCACCTTTCCGAATTCAGCGAACTCAAAGGTCACCTCATTTTTCTTGAGAACTATGATATTCATGTGGCTCGCCAAATGGTCTCGGGTTGCGATATTTGGCTGAACAATCCCCGCCGACCGCTCGAAGCGTCTGGTACCAGTGGCATGAAAACGACGGCCCACGGCTGTCTCAATCTGAGCATTATGGACGGCTGGTGGCGCGAGGGATATGATGGCGAAAACGGGTTCTCGATTGGACCTGACAGTCATCCCGACGACGTGAATGAGCAGGATCGCGTTGACAGCGAAAACCTCTTCAAAACGCTCACCACCGAAGTCATTCCGCTTTTCTTCCAGCGCGACGCCGAAGGGTTGCCGCGGCAATGGATCGCCCGTATTCGGCGCGCCTGGAGCACGCTCGCGGCCGAGTACAGCACTTGGCGCATGGTCCAGGAGTACACTCGCAAATACTATTTGAAGCGATAAAAATTGAGGCTGTGAGGCAAAACGAAACGCCGGAAACAATCAAGTTTCCGGCGTTTTGGTGGGGAAAGAAAACAGGGCGACCTAAACCTCAGTACGCGGCCTGTGCACCCTTCACATTGCGCTTCTGCATCCAGGGCATCAACGCCCGAAGCTTGGCGCCTGTCTTCTCAATCGGATGCTGCTCTCCGGCTTTGAGCAACGCATTGTATTTCTTGTAGCCCGATTTGTACTCAGCGACCCATTCCTTCGCAAACTTCCCGTTCTGAATGTCCTTGAGTGCGGCCTTCATCCGTTTCTTGACTGAGGCATCGATGATTTTCGGCCCCACCGACACGTCACCCCACTTTGCCGTTTCGGAAATCGAGAAGCGCATGCCGGCGATTCCAGACTCGTTCATCAAATCGACGATTAGCTTCAGCTCATGCAGGCATTCAAAATACGCCATTTCTGGGCTGTACCCCGCTTCCACCAACGTTTCGAATCCGGCCTGCACTAAAGCACAGGCGCCGCCGCACAGCACCGTTTGTTCGCCAAAAAGATCCGTCTCCGTCTCTTCCTTAAAGGTGGTCGCTAACACCCCGGCCCGGGTCCCACCCACGCCTTTGGCCCAGGCCAATGCGGTTTTTAGAGCTTTTTTGCTCGGATTTTGATGCACCGCGACCAGTGCTGGCACGCCTTTGCCTTCCGAGAATTGACGGCGGACAATGTGTCCCGGACCCTTGGGAGCGACGAGGATGACGTCAATGTTCGCGGGCGGAACGATGGTCTGGTAATGAATGGAGAAGCCGTGGCTGAAGAGCAACGTCTTACCCGCGGTGAGGTTGGGAGCAATGTCTTCCTCGTAAACCTTGGCCTGCTTGGTATCGGGCAACGCCACAAAGATGACGTCTGCGGCCTTAACTGCTTCGGCGGTGGCCATGACCTCAAAACCCTTGTTCTGAGCGACCGGGATTGATTTTGATCCGGCGTAAAGGCCAATAATGACCTTACAGCCTGAATCCTTGAGGTTGAGGGCGTGGGCATGGCCTTGGGAGCCAAAGCCGAGCACGGCCAGGGTTTTGCCTTTGAACACGCCGAGGTCGGCGTCCTTATCGCGGTACACTTTGGACATAAATGCGAAAAACGAAGCCGCAACAGTGGCCGCAAAAATGCTTGAAACAAGGCCCGGTGTCAGATTGAAGTTTGAACGTTCAGACGGCCGAATCATTCGTCCTCTCGAACCTTCGGAAGGGCGAATTCCACTTGTCCCCAAGGAAGACCCTAAAACCCTAAAACTAATTGACACTCAACGAATAGACCGATTCGTCCAATCGCAGGGAGATAAATCGCCCGGCAAGTTGAGTTGAATTGGATGAACCTCGCTCGGCCGGCCTCTGCGGTTGCTATCGGTCTCTTTTGTCGCCGATGGTTCCGCCAATGTCTGAGTCCGCCGCGTCCCACCTGCCACGGTTACGGTTGAGACTGACCGCTACCGCCGAGAATATTGTCCGACGAGGGCATCCATGGGTTTACAGCGAGAGCATTCGTGAACAGAATCGGGTCGGCATCCGCGGCGAACTGGGGATTGTCTATGATCGGGAAGATCGGTTTCTGGCCCTCGGATTTTTTGATCCGGATTCGCCCATCCGCGTGCGGATATTACACACTGGAAAACCAGTTACGGTTGATCCGGGTTTCTGGCGCGCCCGCCTCGCAGCAACCTTGGCCCGCCGGACGGGTTTATTCGATGGTTTGACCACGGGCTACCGACTGATCAACGGCGAATCTGACGGATGGCCTGGGCTGGTGTTGGATCGCTATGACGATACGTTCGTGCTTAAACTCTACGCCACGGCTTGGCTGGGAGCCGTTGCGTGTGGAGGGGCGTCAAAATCGGAAACACCTCTACAGTTATCCTCGCAGGAGCCTCCTTTTGGGCTTCGTTTATTGGATTTGCTGACCGTGGTCTGCGCTCCGCGTCGAGTGGTGCTGAGGCTGAGCCGAAATCTTGAGGACGCCGCCGCCGAACACGGCTTGGTCGATGGCCAAGAGCTACTATCAAATCCGGACGGCCTCGTTTTGGATCCGCTCGCGATTTTCTCCGAAGACGGGCTTCGCTTTGAAGCCGAAGTGGTTCGTGGACAGAAAACGGGGTTTTTTTTGGATCAACGGGAGAATCGCCGAACTATTGGTCGTCTCACACAGAGTGCCGAAGTCCTGAACGTTTTTAGTTTCAGTGGTGGTTTCTCACTGCACGCGGCCCGAGGAGGTGCTCGATCAGTGGTTGACCTCGATATTTCGCCGGTCGCGCTGGAATCTGCCCGACGAAATTTTGCGCTCAATCATGACAACCCTCAAATTGCCGCCGTCCATCACGAGCAGATTCAGGCGGACGCTTTTGCTTGGTTGGTGGATGGGCCACGGCGCGTTTTCGATTGCGTAGTCTGTGATCCGCCGTCGTTGGCCAAGCGCGAGCAGGAACGTTCGGGCGCCCTACAAGCCTACGGAAAACTGGCCGCGTCCTGTCTGGCGCGGGTTCGTCCCGGCGGGCTTTTATTGGCGGCGAGCTGTTCGGCCCATGTCACCACCGAAGAGTTTTATGGGACCGTACGACATGCGATGCAAATGAGCGGTCGGCGAGTTGAGGAATTCGCAACGACGGGCCATGCGCCAGATCATCCTGCAACCTTTCCGGAAGCGCACTATCTCAAAGCGATCTATTTCCGCGTCCACGATTGAATTTATTCCAATTCGCTTTCAGGACGGAACGGAATTGCCGCGAAATAATCAGCGAGTTCACGTCATCTTGAAAACGGTTTGGAATTGGGCTGAAATGTTCGAGTTGTCGCGGATCTCGCTTGTCCAAGCCCACCTGACTTCCACGTTCCAGAAGCAATCTGCATGGGCACGGAACATCCAATACTCGTCGAGACGCATCGTCCGGGTCCCAAGACCCGGGAGTGGGTCGTCCGTGCTATCGAATGCCCTGCGTTTGACCTGCACCACATTGCTCATGTGGGTGTCGCTGAGGCGCGGTATCCGTATGCGATGGTGCGAACCGATCTGCCCGGAGGATATTTCCTCGCGTGTTTTTCTGGGGAAGGACGTCTCTTTCTCGACGGACGTTGGCGCCGATGCGGTGCCGGGCAGGCCTGTCTTGCGCCGGCCCATGTGCTCCACGCCTTTCATGCGGTTACCGGTCAACCCTGGGGCTTCGCCTGGGTGCGCTACACGGAACAAGCGGGAGCGGGACCGCTCGGGGCGGCGAGCGCGCCGGTGCTCGCGCAATTCAACGGAGAAGCGTTAAAATACGCTGTTTTAGGAATCCAAGCGGAACTTGCCTCGGGGAAACACCCGGCCGCGCTTCACCATTGGGCGGAACTGTTGCATGGCTACGTGGTCCGGTTCGCCCAACCGTGGCAGGTTGAAGATCGCCTTTCTCAATTGTGGGAGGAGGTGGCCGCTAAGCCTGGCACGGGTTGGACCCTAACCGAGATGGCTCGCCGCGCGCATTGTTCCGGGGAGCATCTTCGCCGTTTGTGCCGCAAACAACTCGGCCGATCCCCCATGCAACAGGTGACGTATCTGCGCTTTCGTCATGCAGCGAATCTGCTCACCGAGACCGATCTAAAACTGGAGGTGATCGCGGCCGAGATTGGCTATGCGAATGCGTTTGTTTTTTCAAACTCGTTCAAAAAATGGACAGGCCGTCGCCCCAGTGATTACCGGACCAAAGCACCCACTGCGACCGGTAAGCCTCGGTAGGCTCGGCCCCCCCACCCTGAACCAGAGCCAGGGCGGAATTACCCGGTTCGTCTGGGATCGGACCTCAGAAAAACGTGGCTCGGAGCACTGAAAAATCGTCTTCCAACGAATCTCGGCCGTTCTGGTCCCGAGCCCAGGTCAGGATCGCTTCTGGATCGGTCCACCGGCGCATCGCTAGCTCTCGTTCAAAATCAGCCAGCGTCACTGGGCCTCCGTCGGGTCGCCGCAACTCGTAGACTCCATCACTAATAATCACCAGCGAGGCGGCAGGCGCGAGTAGGGTCCGAGAGTTTTCGTAGAGTGCTTCTGGAAAACAACCAATCGGTTTGCCTCGGGTTCGCAATGGTTCTGGATGGGTGCCGTCCGTCAACACATAGGCGGGCGGGTGTCCCGCGCTGGCGTAAGTGAGGGAACGATCCCGCTGATCATAAACTCCGTACCAAGCCGTGAAGTATTGGCCTCCGTGCGCGTCCATCGGAAACCGCTTGTTCAACTCAAACAGGACATCGGCCGGATTGTCAAAATCTGTATCCGCGAGGCCTTGGGAACGCAAGGCATTGAGGGCACTCACCGACAGGAGGGCGGCGCCCACTCCATGACCACAAGCGTCGAGCAGGTAAAACGCCGACCGATTTTCATCCAAATGATGATGCCCAAACGCGTCGCCACCCAGTTGTGTACTGGGCTGAAACGCCCAAGCGGTGGCAATGCCGGGACCGCTCCACGGTATGGGCAAGAGAGAACGAACGTAAGAGGCGGCCTCCGCCACCTCGGAGGTCAGCCGAGTTTGAGCCGCGGCGATGGCTTGGTTCGCGGCTCGCAACGCGAGATTGGTCCGCACAAATTCCCGAGCGAGATGGAAGGATGCGCTCGCTACGAAAACCGTCATGCTCAAAGGGAAAAGCCATGCGGCCCAAACGTCGTCAAGGAAAATAGGCATGGACAACGGGGCTAACAATTGACCTAACGCAAAGACTACGAGGCCGCCTCCGACCAGCCGCGACCCGGACCTTCCAGCTCGATAGGCGGCAGCGGTTACCCGCAGCATTTCGGCGATCACTAGGAGCGATACGATGACGATGAGGCCTTCGAGCAGCGGCATTTGCCATCGGCGAGTACTAGGGAGCGCGCCGCCCAACATGAGCAGTTTGAGACCGAAAACAAAAAAGAGAGCATTGAGCACCCAGAATCTCCACGGGATTTTGGGTGCAAAAAGTGCGTACAGCAGCCGCAATCCCAAGGAGTACGCCAGCGCCAATACTGCCGGTCCCACCCAGCCTTGCCACCATCCGTTTTGCACTCGGCCAGATTCGCTGAGCAATGTGCCCACGGCGCCACAGCCGGTGAAGAGGGTATAGATTCCGTCCGTCCGATTGCGTCGATCACAGAGGTACACGAAGAGGTGAAGCAGAGCGAATGTGCCAAGAATGCCCGCAAAAAGCAGGGCCACCGCTTGAGTCCGGCGGGCATAGACCGTCTGCAAGGCCGCCGGCACAGGCCTTTGCCGCAACGTTGCCTGGATGGCCTCGGGTTTTAGCCAGTCCGCTGCGCCGGGCGTTTCTAGCAATGCGGCCACAGCGATGGGAGATCGGTAGCTGAGATCATTCAGGGAATAGCTAAGCTGGGTCCGTACGCTTTCATCCGGATCCAAGGCATAGGTACTCGCCAGCGCCGCGGCCGCATTCGGGAAATCGCCCAGGCCAGCGAGATCCACCGCCGCCATCTCCCGCAACCACGCAGCCGCTCCATGCAAATCCTGAACCATTCTCCGAACAAAATGATTGGTCGTTTCGGCGCTTGCCCCGGACAGATTCATTTGGAGTCGCACCTCCCGACGCTCCCCGGCGCTGAGGGAGGCCTGCGGGATCGTCACCGATCCTTTCGGCGAAAACACCTCAACCTCGATTTGGGATCGAGTTTCGTGAATCGCTACCACGAACCGGCCGGGGCCCGCAATGTCCTCATGCCGACTATAGCCGGAGCATCCTGTTCGACCCGCCGCTAACGTGCGCTGGTGTAAGGTTCGCACACGCACTTGAGCGAGGTTGACCGGTTGCCCCTTCTCATCCGTGATGAATCCCTCCAAGATTCCGGGATGCGCCAGCTCTTCCGGATCGGGTAATTCCCGCGCCGCCTCCGACTCACCGGAGCGACGAAATGTCTCCTCACCCCAAACTTTGACCAGCCCATCGGGAGCGTCCGCATGGCCTACTTCCGAACCGAGGAGGCGATACAAATCTCGATCGATCTCAATCTGAGTTCGCTCGCGGGACCACAACCGAACCTCGGCCAAAGAACCGTGCAACGGCTTATTCTGCTCGCCGGACTCTTCCCAAACGCTCCGTCCAAGTCTCGCTTTGCCTCCGGGTCGAATCTGGGCAAAGGTGAGGGGAACCGTATTGGAAGCGACCAATCGACCGTTAAAATAAAGGCGTTGACCGGCTGGGCCAACGACCGCTGCGAGGTGACACCATTCGTTCGTCCGCAGGAGCCCGATAACGTGCAGTCCGGCGCGATTTGTGCGGTCTTGCCACACCTCAAAAAGCAGATTCGGAGAGCGTTCATAGTGGGTGACATTGATCGAATTCCGATCTTGACCGACATCGAAGAAACGTGAGTAAGCGGCGAACGAATCGAACCGAATCCAACCTTCCACTGTGGCCGCGTCCAAGCCATCAAATATCTCCCGGGGCAGATCCCGTTGGAGAATGGACCCGGTCGCGGCAGTTGCTCGCGAGCCCAAGAGCAACGTAAGAAGCATGAGGCAGAACCCCGAGCGCAACAGCCAGTGTAAACGCAGCAACACGGCCACAGAGTGACGCAGTGAGACCACAGCTGGCAACGGTTAGGCGATCCACCTTCAGGCTTGGTCCGCGAAGGGAAACAGGTGCCACAATGTAACCATTTGAAGTCGCCTCAGAGGCGGTATTATTGCGTCGTGGACACGTCGCGCCACCACAAAGGGGCAACCCTCAGCTCCGCTGCGAAGGCGATTTCTCGGAAAGATATTATGAACCCATTGATCGGGGTGGTGGCTGGAATGGCTGTTGGACTCATCCTCATCTATTACTTGCTCGGCGTGGTGCTTATCGAGGAGCGACAGGTGGGAACGAGCAACGCCGCTTAGCCGAGAAAACGGGGCTAAGCGGGAATCAAGATTTCCTCGTCCTCCTCCCTGGCTGCGGAACGGGTGAGTTCGGCCTCGTCCTCTTGCAAGGGCGCAAATCGTTCCGAATTGAAACCCAATTCGCCGTCGAGACCGGATTTTAACGCCGGGTCTCGCGAATTGCGGATCTCTTCGAGCAAAACTCCGATTTCGCCTTCTTTTTGACCCGATTCGGCCCGAGTCAGATTGCCGCGGCCGATGTAGGTCGCTCGGACGGTGTAAACCGAGTCTTTCTTGGGCAACCGCTCGAACAGTTCATACGCCAGCTCCGGAAAATCGTCATTGATACAGACCACTCGCTGTCCCTTCGTAAACATGGTCCCAGGTTAGGACTGGAGCCGTCCAAGAATCGAACGATTGTTGCTGGCGATGGACAAAAGGCATTTTGTCGCCGAGCATTGAGCGGTCTGGCGATTCCACGGATTGAACTGGTTTCAAATCTTTGGACTTTCCAGGTCATGCCTTTGATTTGATGAGTAAGCTTTCACGCGGCAACTCGGTTGCCATTTCTTCCTCTCCGACGACGACTGCCCCGACGACGCCGAAGCCCTCGGCGGTGGCGATCACGCCGGAAGAGGCACATCGAGCGGCTCGTTTCGAGCGATTGGTGGCCCTGCTCACCATTCTCATTCCCGTGGCAGCCTTGATCGGCACGATCTTTCATTTTTGGCAACGGGGCGTCACTTGGCTCGATCTGGGACTCTTCCTGGGGATGTACACGATCAGCTTGATGGGGATCACGCTGGGTTACCATCGGTTGTTCACCCATAAAAGTTTCCAATGCGTCACCTCGATCCGCTGGCTCCTGGCAATCAGCGGTGCCATGGCGGCCCAAGGTCCCCTCCTATTTTGGGTGGCCTGCCACAGAAAACACCACCGGTGCAGCGATGACGCCGGGGATCCCCATTCACCACACGGTCACAACGGAGGTTGGCTCGGGGTTCTTCAGGGAGCTTGGCATTCCCATGTTGGCTGGATGCTCAGCCACAAGCCAGAAAACTATTTTCGCCTGGCGCCTGATCTCCTTCGCGACCGATCGCTGATGCGGATCAATCGCCT
The DNA here is from genome assembly GCA_043788645.1 of Verrucomicrobiota bacterium. Classification (GTDB taxonomy): domain Bacteria; phylum Verrucomicrobiota; class Verrucomicrobiia; order Limisphaerales; family UBA9464; genus CANIZL01. Next base: position 1,661 of record JAYVTS010000494.1, on the reverse strand, counting down.
CTACTTTTTCTGGTTGACGCTCGGAATCTTGCTACCGGCCTTCGTGAGCGGACTCATCACCCAAACCTGGTGGGGCGCATTGAGCGGACTCCTTTGGGGTGGATTGGTTCGCCTTTTCTTCGTTCATCACTCGACTTGGAGCATTAATTCGATTTGTCACCTCTTCGGCAGTTCACCCTTCAAGACGGAGGATCAAAGTCGAAACAACTTGGTATGCGCCGTGCTCACGTTCGGGGAGGGTTGGCATAACAATCATCACGCCTTTCCGACGTCCGCACGCCATGGCTTACGTTGGTGGCAATTTGATCCCACGTACTACACGATCAAAGCGATGAAGTGGGTTCACCTCGCCTGGGACATCCGCCTCCCGGAAAGCGAACAGCTGGCCACACGCGTCCGGTAGTCGAAGTGAAGTGGGTCAGAGCGGTTCGCGACCGCTTGCCAGCGGCGTTCGGCCTTCTAGGGTGACGCCTCATGAGTTCGCAACTCGCGCAGTATTTGCCGGTTTTGATGCTTTTCGGTTTGGCTGTTGGCTTCGCGTTCGGAACGTTGGCTTTCAGTGTCATTGCCGGCAAAGTAGGTCGCCGAACCCGCACCAAAGATATCCCGTACGAGTGTGGCATGTTGCCCGAAGGCGAGGGAAATACCCGACTTTCCGTCAAATTCTACCTCGTTGCCCTGCTCTTCGTCCTGTTCGATATCGAAGTGGTGTTCATGTATCCCTGGGCGGTGAATTACAAAGAGATGCTCAAATCCAACGCCGTTCTCGCGTTGGGTGGTATGGTGAGTTTTCTCGGAATTCTCTTCATCGGCTACGTCTACGCTTTGAAAAAGAAGGCGTTTGACTGGAAGAGCTAGCAGACCTCGCTGAATTTGCGCGACCCGGACGCCATCCACGAGCGTCGAACGCATGGTTGCCATTCTCCGGCTCCGGCGGTTTTGTTTTTTCGCAGCACTCTCTGCAATCCTACGAGCGGCGGATTTTACGGCCGCTCCCCAGCAGTTCCAGCAAGAGATTGCACACCACCGAGAACTCACCAATGGCTTACCCGCCGGTCCCGTTCAACTCCTGGAACTCGAACCTAACGGAAACCCCAGGGTGTTCGTTAACGGCACCTGGTTCACTCGCCGCAATGAGCGATGGGAGCCCCTCCGTACACCCAATCCAAAATCGGACCGCTTCACGGTGCCCGAAGGTCCCGAGGCAAGAGTCGTCGATCTCGCGGCCAGCAGCGTCATTCAGCTGCTGCGCTTCGGTCGCACGAATTATGTGGTCAATGATCGAGATTTATACGCGGGCGTCCAAGAAAACGTGCAGTCGTTGCAGTGGCCGAGCCGCAATGAAGTCCACCAATTGGCCGTGGCCCCCGACGGAATCCTCTATCTCGCGTCGGCAGCCGGTCTGCATCGGCGTACGCTGACATCGGATTGGGAGCCCGTCCGCGTCGCCGACGGTTTGGGCCGAGTGTGGGCGGCCGAGAAGGTTTTAGGGGTTGCCTTCGATTCGCGAGGACAACTGTGGTTCGCTACCCGAGCCGGCGTGGGTTGTCGTTAGGCCAACGGTTGGCGGAAATATCCGTGGTCGTCGCGGTAGTTGTCGTAGGCCTTTTTGAACGGCTGCAGCGCGTGGTAGAACCCGTTGCGCGCCGTGATGCGCAGGA
>JAYVTS010000493.1:0-11223 GCA_043788645.1 Verrucomicrobiota bacterium | reverse complement strand
CGTCCCGACTGCCCACCCGCGTCGTGTTCCAGGCAGAAAAAGTGGTCGTCTCACTTGGACTTCAGCTGAACCAGGCCGCGCATACATCCGCCACCAGCCACCCCTTCTTCGTGGCCGCCGATTCCGCGACCTGCGTGCATCAGGTCACGATTGAATTTCGGCTCAATACCCGTCTCCTTCCCGACTCCTCGGTGAGCATTCCCGCGAGCGAGACGCCAAGCCTCCCGGCAAACGCCTCATCGGTAAATGCTGAAACAGTCTTTGCAACGTTCTGCGAGATCTTGGGTGCGCCCGGATTCGATAGCTCGGCCAGAGCGACCGTCTTTCGTGAGACCCTCGAAAACCTCAGCGAAAGCCAACGCCGCGAAGTCCTCGCCTCACTCACGGTTCAAACAGCCAACGTCGATGAAGACACTTCGCTCAGCTACGCCCGCCACTTGATTCGACGTCTCGTCACTAGCGGGCCGGCGGGATTTGTCCGAGGGGCAGCCCTACTTGGTCACCTGGCCACTCAAAGTTCAGTCAACGACCTGATGCGATTAGCCGCCCTTCGTTGGCGAACCCAATCCGAATGGACAAACACTCCAGAGAAGTGAAAAAACTCGTCATGGTTAAGATTTCCCCTCTGGGGGACGAGTCCTTCCCGAAAACCGTGAAGATTCGGCGAGTAAGGAACGAAGGAATCCCATCGAGCAGGCCAATTCCCCCCGAGTTTGCCCGAGATGGGATTCTGGCATGGCAGGTGCGGACGGCGGAAGAACAACAAGCCGACCCGTGGCTGTCGAGCCAGTCGCACCATTCTTCCTGAGCAGCCTTGAAAAATTGCCTCACTTCACCTCGATCGTTTCCGCGTTTGAACAGCATCGTTAAACCCACAACTGACGCCAACCCGCTGGGCCAAGGCGGCGGAGAGTATCGATATTGTTTTGGTAAATGAGGGCTGGATCGCCGTAAGCAGCGACCGCGGCTTCAATGCTGCTCTCTCGCAATAGGTGGAGTGTGGGAAAGGGAGATTGATTGGAGAAATTAGCGGGGTCATCGTTTGAACTATCGGCGAATTGGTAGTTCGGATGAAAACTTGCGATCTGAAGGATGCCTTCGAGTCTCAGTTGTCGGAGGGCCTGGTTTGCTACGGTAAGAAAGGCGTTGTAGTCCAAAAAGTCGGCCAGCACATAAGGGTGGATCAGCAGCGTGGTCTCGACGTCGGCGGGATCGACGGCGCATAGATAGGTTAGTTCCTGAACCAAATCAGCACGCAAGGCTTCCACCGTGGTCGCAGCCGAAGCAACCCAGCGAATTTTCTTCTTGAGATGCACGGCCTTGGCGAACGGACAAAGATTCAAGCCGATAACGGCTTTTTCCAACCACCCTCTGGTGGCGGCAACACTGAGATCGAGAGTGATTGACACAGCGGAGTTGACGACGGTTCCGGTTCCGTCTTTCGCATCGTTAGCCCGAAGCTCGCCAACCCACCATTTATTCGTGGCTGATACCGAATTCCCGAAGTGGATGCGTGGCGACAAGTGCTCCACCGCGACGTTGAACAGGCCTTGGTGGAAACGAAACTACCGGAACGGTCGGCTACGAGGCGGCCAACTGGTTTCTGATCCCCGCCCAAATCGAAACGACGAGCGGACGGACTTCCGAGACCATTCGCCCCGCATACTCTGGACGAAGACGGGACGAGGAAGGGACAGGCGGTGCGTAGGCCGACGCCCGGATACCCGGATCAATCCCAGCGAATAACTCGGACTTCTGTGCCCGCTGCCCAGTGGGTGTGCGGTGGGACGTCTACCAATCCATTGGACGCCGCGAGTGAGCTGAGGAAATGCGACCCCTGCGCTCCACTGGATCGAACGGAGCCGTCCACTCCGCATCGGACCCGGATCAAGTGACGGCGGGCCTCCGGATTGGCCAAGGCTTCGGTGAGACGGCCCAACTGCATCGGCGGAAGCAGCTCGGAGGCCCCGAGCAATCGGCGCAACGCGGGCAAAACCAGCATCACGGTAGTGACAAAGGCCGACACGGGATTGCCGGGCACACCAAAAAGAAACTTCCGTCCGTTGGCCGTTTCGAGTTCGCCGAAGAAGAAGGGTTTTCCGGGTTTGATCGCCACGCGCCAGAAATCCAAACGTCCGCCCACCGATTCAAAGGTCGACTTCACCAAATCATGATCCCCAACCGAGGCGCCACCCGCCGTAATGACGACATCCGATTCAGCAAATGCGGCCGTTAACGCACCGCGCAATGCTGCGGAATCATCGGGCGGTGGGGGTTGAGTTCGGACTTGAGCCCCGATCTGCCCAATCAAACTGGCTAGGGCTAGGGAATTGCTTTCGTAGATCGCTCCGGCAGGCAGAGGCTGCCCGGGTGAAACCAGTTCCGAACCGTTGGGAAGCACGGTGACTGCAAGGGCCGGAAAAGCGCGAACGAAGTCGACACCTGCCGCCCCCAAATAGGCCAAATGGGCGGCACCGAGACGGGTGCCAGGAGCGACTAACCGAGTGCCGACGTGACAGTCTTCTCCGCGAAGACGAACGTGTTCCCAGGGTTTAACCTGAGCGCGAAGGAGCACCGAATCTGGTTCGGCTGGACTCCAAGTAGCCTCTTCTTGCATCACGACGGCGTTGGCGCCAGGAGGGATCGGAGAGCCGGTGAAAACCCGGACTGCATGGCCCGGCGGAAGCGGCGTCGAATAGGTCCCGCCGGCCGCAACTCGTCCGGCAATTTGCAAACGGACCGGTATCGGGTGGACCTCTTCGGCGCGAACGGCCCATCCATCCATCGCCGAATTATCAAAAGGAGGCAGGTCAATTGCCGCTGAAGGAGACTGGGCGAGGTAACGACCCAGACCGTTTGCTAGAGGAACCGCTATGTTCTGTTTGGGAGCTGGAACCAGCTTGAGAAGCCGAGCCAAGGCGGCCTCATAACTGAGCATAAGACCGTGAGACTAAGATTTTGAATTCCGCTCATTTTTCTCTGGAGCCGGAGTGCTGGAACGAGGCGAAAGTTCTTTTTCTGCGCCGGATCCCGCATGCCAAAACATGAGTGCCGCGCCAGCGACTGCGGCGAAGAAGACGCTGAGAGTGAGTTGGCGATCCATCGGCATTCGACTCAGAGCGACAGCAAAAGCACCGGTCCCGGCCGCCACCACGTAGAGCGTCCAGGCGGCTTGTCGATGGTTCATTCCAAGCGCCAAAAGATGGTGGTGGACATGGTTTTTATCCGCCTTAAACGGAGACCCCCCTTTGGCCATACGTGTTAACATCACCCGGAACGTATCAACCACCGGTAGCGAGAAGAGGATGAACGGAACCGAGAGCAAGGGACTTGCTTTTTTCGCGCCTGAATCGAACAGCGTAATCACACTGATGCACGCGAGGACCATGCCGATGGTGAGGCTCCCGGAATCACCCAAGAAAATCCGAGCGGGCGCGTGGTTCCAGAGCAGAAATCCGAGGCAGGCGCCGGCCAAACAAATCGTCAGTAATGCCGGGACGATCTCATTGGAAAGTACATTGATGACCGCCAAAGAAGTGGCTAGCACCGCGGTGACCCCGGAGACCAGTCCATCAATGCCGTCCAGCAGGTTGATCGCATTCGTCACCCCCACCAACCAAAGGACGGTCACTGGAAGACTGACCCACACTGGAACAATCATCATTCCGCCCCAAGGATTTTGCACCTCATCGATAGAATATCCGAAGAAAAACAGAACCACGGATACCAAAATTTGAATCGAAAACTTCGTCAGCGCATTGGCCCCTTTGACATCGTCATAGATTCCCAACAGGAGCATGGAAGTCGCGCCGATCACCAACCCGCCGAAGAGAGTTTCAAAATTGCGGAACCTTTCTGAGACGGGGTTGTCGATAAAATAGAGGCCGATCCACGGGAGAAAAAAACCGAGGAACACCGCCAAGCCGCCGAGGCGCGGCATGGGACGAAGGTGGACTTTCCGGCCCCCCGGTTGATCCACAGCACCCCAACGGATGGCTAGTCGGATGGCCACCGGGGTGAGCGCCCAAGAGCCCACGGCAGAAATCACGAGCATCACCAAATAGGTTTTGTAAGTCATGCCTTGGCTGGGTGCCGGACGAGTTCGCTAAAAAGCTCTAAGGTACGATTCACCATCACCGGGGACGAGAATTCGCTTTGCGCTCGATTCAAGCCGGTTTGGCCGAGGCGAGCCGCTAATTCAGGGTCAGTTAAAATTCGATTCACAGCGCGGGCGAGTGTACCCCATTCAGCAGGAGGGCAGATCAGACCGTTCACTTCGTCGCGACAAACATATGGCACACCCGAGTTCAGATTACAAGCCACCAATGGTTTGCCGCACGCCATTGCCTCCACCAAGACCAAACCAAACGCTTCATTGGTCGTGATAGAAGGAAAAACAAAGACATCACAGGCATGAAGCAGGGCCGGCAAATCGTCATCCGAAATCTCGCCAAAAAAGCGGACCTTCTTCGTCACTCCAATATCTACCGCCAGCGCTTCCAACTCGCCCCGAAGGGGTCCCTCCCCCGCGAGCCAAAGCTCGGCATCAATCTGGCGCATCGCTTCAATCGCGTACCGTTGCCCTTTGTATCCCACCAAGCGGCCCACATTCAGGAGCACTTTTCGTCCATTGGCCAATTTTCGGAATTCGGCCGCACGGGAGAGAATGGCCGACGTCGGACGAAACCGGTCGAGCTCCAGGCCAAAAGGAATCACCACCACTTTTTCCCGGTAGGGAACTAGCCACGGGCTGTACTTGAGATGCATCGGGGTGGCGACGACAATTCGGTCCGCACGTTGGAGCAACCGGTTTTGGAGCAACGGAGCGTAGAGGCGCATGAACGCCTGTTGCCGAATAACGTCACTATGCCAATGCAAAACCAACGGGACTGTGGTCGGCCCCGTTACACAGGCAAAGTCAGCCAAGGGATTGGGATAATGCGCGTGCCAAATGTCGGCGGGAAATTTCCTCGGGGCTCGGAGGTACTTCGGAGACAGCGAGGTCGATAAGGCCGACCCAAAACTAGCCAAACGATGGACTCGAACTCCATTTTGGACCTCCGTAACGGAATGGTTCTGGCGATGGGCCACAACACAATCCACACTGTGCCCCGCCTTCACGAAACCTTCCGACCAGATTCGGAGCAGCGTCTCAATGCCACCCCTTTCCGGGGGGTAAAACTTCCCGAGTTCAAGTATTCTCACCGGATACCTCCGCCCGACGCGTGATCGACCCAGGCTTCTTCAAACGCAGCGACCGGTCGTTCCCATGGGAAAGCTTTCCGTGCATAGGCACTGCATTGATTTCGATCAGGGAGTTGTTGTGAGCCGGAGAGCAACGCCGACAGACTGCGGGGTAGAGCCGTCGGATCGCAAGTTGAATAAAGAAGATTGCGGTCGAGAGGACCGATCAATTCCGGATTTGCCCCCGCGTCCGAACCGAGGACGGGAGTCCCGCAGGCAAGCGATTCCACGGTCGCCAGGCCGAAGCCCTCGAGATCGAGCGACGGCATAATGGTGCAGTCAGCGATCCCGTAGAGCGGGGCCAAATCGGCCTCCGAAACATAGCCCAGTAAACGGGCCTGGTGATCGAGGTTTAAGTCCCGGATGCGGGCGGCTAGCTCCGTCTGTTGCGGTCCGCGCCCAGCCAGGCAGAGCTGTGCTTGGGGGAAGCGTCGGGCCACCCCGGCAAAAGCATCCAAGAGTTTGAGCAATCCCATCCGTGGATCGAGGCGACGAACCGTTAGGAAAACAAAATGCTCGGGGCTGAACCCGCGGGCCGCACGACTCGTCACCCGCTCTATCGGCGGCTGGAATTGATCGAAATTCGCCCCACCCGAGACCACCGCGACCGGAGCTTTTACCTCGGAATGCCAAACCGGTAGTTTTCGTCGGGTATAGTCACTGGCCACTAAAATCCGCGGCGCCCTGGCCAAGGCTGCCCCCTCGATCGCGTGCAAACGTCGAACAATGAGCGGATCTAGGCAGCGTCTAAGCCATCCTCGCGACTTGGCTTGTTGACTGAATGCGTACTCAAGCGCCCAAGCCCCTTGGAACATGAACACCGTAGGCCATTCCCTCGTCGCAGGTCCGAAATAGGCCTGATGTGTCGCCACCAAGGTGCGAGGCGAATTTACTCCAACCAGTTCCCGGAGCACCTGTCGAGCCGCAGCATTCTCGAACTTGAAATTAGCCCTGAAACTTCCGGTACCGTCGGGGGTTCGATGCAGAGTGACACCCGCCCGTTGCTCCTGTGGCGAGAATTGATTCTTCGGGTTCGGATAGATGGCATGAACCTCATGCCCATGGGCTGCCAACCGTTCGGCAACTTCCGTCGCATAGCGGTATCCGCCCCCGTCCAAATCCGGGTGGTAGCCGAGCGTCAAAAAAACGAACCGCATACACGCCGAACCTGATCCAGGCTACGCCAAAAAAACACAAAGAGGGCGAGGTCAGAGCCCTCACCCGCGTCGCGCCTTCACCTTCAGGCCGATTTAAAATCGCCGTTACTTCGCTACGACCGCAGCGGGTGCTGCGACTGAGGCGGCCGCCGTTTTTTTCTCCCGGAAAGTTTCCTTCTCGCGGACCGCCATGGCACCCTTTCCCACGCGCTCGCGGAGGTAGGTTAGCTTGGCCCGCCGAACGGCCCCTGCACGTTCGACTTCAACCTTGTCTACCCGCGGGGAATGGATCGGGAAAATACGCTCCACCCCTTCACCATAGCTTATGCGGCGAACGGTGAAGGTTTGATTCAATCCGCGCCCCCGAATTCCCAGCACCACGCCGGCAAAAATCTGGATCCGCTCCTTGTCGCCTTCCACAACCTTGGTGTGGACCTTGACTGAGTCACCCACGTTAAAATTGGTGGCGTCCTTACGGAACTGCTCACCTTCAATTTTATCAAACAGTGCAGCTTTGTTCATAGCTCAAAAATTCTTAAAGTTATTTCGTTTTCGTTGTCTTTATCTTCGTCGCTGGTGTGCGCCAGCGCCAATGTTCCCACAAATCAGATCGTCGTTCAGCCGTTCTTTGAAGCGCCCGTTTTCGTCGCCACCCGGCAATGGCCGCATGGTCACCCGAAAGCAACGTCTCTGGTACCGCCCAACCCCGAAATTCCGCCGGCCGAGTGTACTGCGGATATTCCAGCAAACCTTCCGAGAAAGATTCGTCCGCACTGCTAGCCTCATCGCCCAAGGCGCCCGGCAATAGACGAGTCACCGCGTCAATCACAACCATGGCCGGCAAGGCTCCGTTGGTGAGGACGTAGTCGCCGATACTCAGTTCGTCATCTACCAAATGCTCTCGCACCCGCTCGTCAAACCCCTCATAACTGCCACAGATTAAGAGCAGTCGAGCTTCGGACGCGAGTTCGCGGGCAATCTCTTGCCGAAACACGCGCCCACTTGGCGAGATCAATATCACCTTGACCGCCCCATCTGCCTGGAGGGCTTCCACAGCTTCAAAGAGCGGCTCCGGTTTCAACAACATTCCGGGACCACCACCATAGGGCGTGTCATCAACCGTCCGATGCCGGTCATGAGTCCACTCGCGCAAATCATGAATCCGGAGATCCAGTAGCCCCGCTTGCCGCGCCCGCTTGACGATACTTTCGTCGAGCGGACCGGTGAACATTGCGGGAAACAATGTCAATACATCAATCCGCATGAGGTCCGGTAGGCTCGCTCTCGGCGGGTCTAGGTCGCCTCCCTAGTCCTCGACCAAATCAAGAGTGCAACGTCGACCGGTCTTCGCACCGCCGACTTGTACCAAGGATCGCAAGGCGTTAATCGTCGCACCGCGGCGGCCGATAATTTTCCCGGCATCATCAGGACCCACTTGCACTTCGTAGGCAGAAAGTCCGTTCCGTTCCCGACAGGACACCACCACTTCTTCCGGTCGATCCACCAATCCCTTGGTAACGAATTCAATAAATGATTTCATGGCCGTCGAGAGCTAACGAGATCCAGTCGAAACGGAAGCGGAAGTAGTCGGGAAATAAAACCTGAGCGAAACCGACCTCAAGGCTTGGTCGCCTTGGCCGCGGCCTTGATGAGGCTGGCCACAGTCTCGCTCGGTTGAGCCCCGACCTTCATCCAATATTGTGCGCGCTCCACGTTGATTTTGTAGTTGGTGCCGGGCTGCGTAGGCGCATAGGAGCCGAGTTCTTCGATGAACTTGCCATCGCGTGGGCTGCGGCTGTCGGCCACCACGATGCGGTAGGCCGGATTGTTTTTAGCACCACCGCGCTTGAGTCGAATCTTGACGGACATACATGTATCGAAAGCTATTTACCCCTTCAAAAGAGGAAAGAGACCATAAGCGACCTTTGAAGCTAGGCGCAAGGGGACTTTTCGGTCCGATCAGTATTGATGCGCCACAGGGTCACTGGGGATTGGAGGAAGCGGTGGAAATGGGGGTAAAAGCAAGCGTCGCCATGCATCTCGCTCACTTTTTGACATCGCCTTCCATTTGGCCGCGTTTTCCAAGAATTCAGCACGCTCGCCTTCCGATAGACGCGCCAATCGGTCGAAGTTCTTGATGCAAAGCTCGCGTTTTTCCCGCGGGAGAGCATTGAAATGCCCCAAAGATTGCTCCATTCGCCGCCGCTCAACCTCCGTGAGCGTTCCTAAGACCCGAGTTTGCTCATCCGGTGTCAAGTCAAAAAAACGATTGAAATTACTCGTTCGTAGTTTCCGCTCGTCGGACGTCAGTGCCAACCAACGCTGAAATTCTTGAAGCACCTCGGGTTGTAGAATGGCCGGGACCTGGGACAACGCATTCGTTAGTTGTGTCGAAGTTGGCGGAGCCGATTGGGTCACGAAATGGCGGAGTGCCTGCTCGCTGTCCAGCACCTCCTGCTGGGCTGTGGCTGATAGTGTATCCCAAATAGCAAGACGGCTTTCAATGAACACCAGATCGGTCGTGGGTACCTGCGCTAAAAGTGCAGATCGACGTTCGACAGGCGCTCGAAGCAGTGGGGCCAGAAAAAAACGCAACTGAGCCACTCGCAATTGCAAAATTCGTTGCTCGCGCTTTGCGCCCGAAAGCGCGTCAAATTGGGCCAGTTGTGTCAAAATCAACTCGCGCGCCCGAGCCGGTCTACTTGCTAATTGGTTCGTTCGTTCTTCCGGTGTCGCTCCCGAAAGTTGGGTGAATTGCGCGACAGGCGGCAGCGGGGGCTGAGGAAGATCCCGCAGCCGTTGCGCACTAGCCGACGGATCTGCCGCTGAGAGTTGGAGGGTCAACCAGCCCACCCAAACGACCCGTGCCGACAACGTTTGGACGCCATGCCCGAGCGCCAAACTCCATTGAGACTTCCAGTTTTTCATCGCGTCGGTGCCTCCGCCAAGGCGGCGATCAAAGCTTCGTCTTCCGGTTGTGGGGTGGCTCCCAGCCGCCGAATGACTTCGTAATCTTCTAGACTCTCCGGGGTCAGTTCAGGGGAGCCCGCGGAAAAGTCCATCGTGGTCACACTCGTAGCGAGTCGCTGCACCTGTCGGTGGTGCTGGATCAAGTAGCCTTGCCAGCCGAGCCCTAGCGTCACCGTGAGGATCGCGGTTCCCAATAATAGAGGGCGCAACCAGACGCGCCACCCCACCCAGACCGACGAAGAAACGCGTACCCGCGCCCGTTCCTCGGTCTCGATCCGTGTACGCACCAAAGCGGCAAAATTGGTAGCCGCGTTTGGAGCGCCGGGCCGGAAATCCAACATCGCATTGAGGGCGAGCTCCTCTTCTAGGCGACGAGTCTCTGTTGGCCAACCTACCAACTCCCGGCGGCGCGCTGCAATCTCCGTCGCGGTCAGGCGACGTACGGCCACTTCCTCAAGCCAATCGAGCGGATCCACCCCGTCGGACTGGCCACCCGTGGAGGTGTCATTTTTTGAGTCGTGTTTCATTTGAGCCTTGAAACTTAAATCACTGCAGAACGGGAAAAGTTGTTGCCGGAAGGTCGATTCGGTTCGCTTGGTTGATTCACAAGCGGCGTGCCCTTGACCTCCGTCGGCGGCACTGAAGACCAGGAGCCATCGCTGAGGTAGGACTTGAGCCGAGTTCTCAGCACTTCTCGGGCTCGGAATATAAGGGACTTCGTCGCTGGCAGAGATAACTCGAGCACCTCGGCAATCTCTTCGTAACTCAGTTCTCCATCACGGCACAGTGCCACCGCGGTTCTTTGTCTTTCCGGAAGGTCAGCGAGGGCCTCATCTACTTTTGAGAATAATTCCGCACGCTCCGTCTCGGCACCCGGTCCTGGTTGGTTCGGATCCCGATGTTGGCGACCCATTTCCTCGCCGCCATCAACGTTCAACGGGGCGTCCAAGCGGTCCGCCGGATGTCGGCCACGGCGGCGCAGCTCGTTCAGACAAAGGTTTCTCGCAATGGTAAAAAGAAAGGTGGAAAATCGGGCGGCCGGTTCATATCTCTCGGCGGTTTTCCACAATTGGACGAAGACCCCTTGCGCAAGATCCTCTGCTTCTTCTCGGTCCGACACCATGCGGTAGACAAAATGTAAAATGGGTTGCTGCCAACGTTCCACCAGGGTCGTAAAAGCAGCCATGTCCCCTCGCTTCGCTAAAAGCATCAGCGCGACGTCGTCTGCAACCAAATCGGGCCCGGAAGGCATCTTCGTATCCTACCAATTCCACCTCGTGATCAAAAATAACTTCCGGGTTGAGATTGGGAAGACCGAGGGATCTTCGTCTCCTACCCGTTTTACTTCGTAATCAAAAGGTGAAACCAACAATAGCCGAGCGCCGGAAAAAGTTTCGGACGAATCGCGTCGAAAGGTAGGAGAATCGTCCCCGCAACGTGATTTAGCGACTGCTTGCTTCAAATTGGTCGGCACGAGCCTCGCCGCTTTAGGAACCCTCCCAGGAGCTTCGCTGGTGCCAACCAAGCCATCATACATATCGTCATGCTATTTATTTTTACAAGACGCCAACGCTTTATTTTGTCATGTTTTTTATTTTCACAATATTTCTATGAGCATATGTTATCATGTTATCTATATTGACAGGCACATGACCTTGTTTTATATGTCTTGATAAATAATTTGATTTAATTTACAATCATTTTGACTGGATATTTGTGTTGACTAGGGTGGGGTGGTGTGGCAGCGTGGATTTCTAGCTTATGACACGAATCAAGTTGAGTGGGGCGACGGCGGTTTATCACTGCATCTCGCGGGTGGTCGGAGCACAGCTGCTCTTGGATGACCTTGGTA
>JAYVTS010000492.1:0-12148 GCA_043788645.1 Verrucomicrobiota bacterium | reverse complement strand
AGTCCCGCCGGATTGTATCCGGACTTGGAAATTCCCATCGCCACACCTGAAGATGCCAAACGGTGCTTTGAAGAATATACCATCGACGCGCAACGTCGGTATACTCTCAACCAACTTCGACCCGGAGAAGTGCTGACCCAGTTGCCCGATGGTCGGGTCTCTGTTTCCGGGCAGACCGCCGTTATGCAGATCAATGGTCTGATTACTAAGGTTATCTTTGATAAGAATCCGGAGCATGAGTTTTACGTGGAGGAATCTTTTCCGCTCGATTGGATGTATTCCCACCTGACTCCGTACGGGATTATTATGAAGATTGAACGACAACCTGTCGCTCAACTGACCGACGAGCAAATCAACCGCGATCACGAGTACTGGAGCCAGTACAGCGCCCGGTTGATTGGCAATTGGATTACCTACGACACCCCGATCAGTGAAGTCTGTAAGTTTGCCGAAAACGTGTACCGCGTGCGCGACAGCGCCCTGATCGCGAAGTACGGAGCAGATCCCAAATTCGTCCGTGATGACAACGCTCAAAAGGCGTTCAGCAAATTGCGCAATGCCATTGGGAAATCCGTCTACGTTTGGCGGGGATTGACCGGACCGGGTGCGGCCATCAACCAGACCAAGATGCTCAAAGAAGCCGAATTTGCGCTAAAACAGGCGTTTGCATTCTGCCCCTATAGTCCAGAGACCGTCTATAATTACGCGTCTCTGTTAGCCACCATGGGACGAGTTCCGGACGCCATTGAAGTGGTCGAAACGTGTTATGCCTTTGATCCTCAAAACAACGGCATTGGCGACCTGCTCCGCCAGTTAAAACCGTATCTCAACAATCCAGCCCCGCCTCTCCGGACCCCCACCGGTAGCACGGCTCTTCCTCCGACAGCTGAGTCGATTGCGACGCTGCTGACGAATCTCCCCGTGGCCTTCCAAACGGCCAGCAGTTGGCTCAGTACAGGAAAATCCAATGAGGCTGTTCAGCTCTTGGATGCCGTTATCGCCGCGCCGGGAGCCGATACGCGGGCGATTCTTTCCGTCGCGACCGCGTTCCAACAACTCGGCCGACCCGACAAAATGGAAACGGCCCTCCGACGCTACGCGGAAATCAATCCGACCGTCCCGGAGGCGTGGTATGATCTGGCCGCGATTCAAGGGGTCCTCGGTAAGGCCTCCACCGCGCAAGGTTCGCTCGATAAAGCAATTCAGCTGAGCGACAGCCGCCGAAAAACCAACACTTCGGCGAAAGATTTGCGAGCTGAGTTCGGGATAGATCAACGCTTCGAGCCCGTCCGAACTTCTCTGCAAGTCCACTAACCGCCATCCAGCACCCCGGCGCCGGGACCCATGGACCCGCCCCGAAGTGGGTCTATTGTGATGAGGAAAACCGATCTTCTGTCCAGGGATCCGCGGTGTTTGAGTAGCCGCGGAGTTCCCAAAATCCCAAAATATCACGATCCATAAACGTGATTTCTCGGATCCATTTCCTTCAAATCACTCACCTGTCGTCCGCTTTTTAGCCGGACGATGCGTCCACACCGGGTCGCGAGTTCGAGGTCGTGGGTAACCAGGACCAACGCCGTGCCTGCGGTTCGATTGAGGTCGAATAACATCTCTGCGACGAGGGCTGCCGTGTCGCCGTCGAGATTGCCCGTCGGTTCATCTGCAAACAGGAGCTTTGGCCGATTGATAAACGCCCGGGCCAAGGCTACCCGTTGCTGTTCGCCACCGGACAGTTGCGCTGGATAATGTCCCACCCGATCACCCAGCCCCACCTTCGCCAGCCAAGCCTGGGCATCACGGACCGGACTTCGCCCCCCGCGCAATTCTGCCGGTACGAGCACATTTTCTAGCGCGGTGAGCGTCGGCAGGAGTTGAAAGTTCTGAAAAACAAAACCAACATGCTCATTTCGTACCCGCGCCCGACCATCTTCGTCCAGAGATCCTAAATCATTCCCCGCGAGATGGACTGTGCCCGCGGAAGCCGTGTCGAGGCCGGCGCACAGGCCGAGCAACGTCGTTTTTCCGCTGCCGCTGGGTCCGACCACGGCGCACATTTCCCCGACCGCGACACCAAAGGTTACGTCGGTCAGGACCGTCAAGTCATGATCCGACGTTCGATACGACTTCGAGAGACCGCGGGCTTCCAGCAACAACATTCTCTGAAGGGTGCCGCATCGCGGCGGACGAGCAAACGGGGGTTACCTGGGATTTTTCAGCGGTGGACAAAACCCCCTATCGAGCAGGCTCCATTCGCTGCCAGGTCCCCACCTCCGTATGATTGGGATCCGCCGAAGCATCATTGGAATGGCGATAGGAACCATAACCGTCCGTCCAATGGTATTGCTCGGTCGAAGCATGTTGAGACGTGCCATAATACGGATCGTTGACCGTATCGACCCCGCGAACATAGTCATCAAATTGATCGGTCGAACTACGGCCGCTCGATCCACCCACCCCAGTAGACCGACCGGCACCACTACTGGTATTTCGGGAAGCCTGCAATTGGCGGTCGATCCCCGCAATCATGGCATCGTTGTTTGCGCTGATTTGTCGACTCAGCCGACCGGCCGCTGCGATGGAATCATAGCCCGCCTGGAGATTGCGATTGAACTGCTCCGCCAGTGAGGCGAAAATAGCCCCCTTGCGTTGTTGCCACGCTGGATTGGGACGAAACGACTTCGTCATCGCTGCGAAGATTGGACGACGACGTTCCAAACCTCCCTGCGGTGCGCGGAAACTGTGCAGGGCATAGAGCCCCCAATTATTCTGCCACGTCCGCCCTTGCGGACCATCGTAAGGAATGTCAATTGAAAAACCGATGGCATAGAATTCTTCCTCGACCAGAGTCCCCTTCAATTCATAAGTGACCTTGAGACCAATACCCCGCTGGTTTTCTGCCTTCGGAATTTGTAAGGCTGCCGCCAAATCGGGCAGCTCTTTGGTACCGATTATTTCAAACTTGGGAAAGCGACTCCGTGCCTGCCGAACGAACCCCTCGAGAGCCAAGAGAGGCGGTTGACGTTCGGCGAAGAGCATTCCGCCGGAGTTTTGCCACGGCCGAAAAAAGCCAGTCCTGGGACGGAGACAGAAAAACTCCAAAACGGGAAACGCGTAGTACGCTTCTTCATTGTCCGGGTTCTCCGCGCTGGTGGAGATCTTGACCGGGCTGGAATAGTTTTCGTAGGTCCAACTGACTTGGCTTTTGAATCGCAACTTTTCCGGAACCATGAGCACGCCGACTGCCAATCCACCTTGTTGAGTGTCGGTGACGGTGCGAACCACCATGGGTTCGCCTTCAATCACGAGGCGATGCGGTGTGGGTACAGTGGTAGGGACCGAATTTGAGGTCCGAGCCGTCTCACGCGCAGTTTTTGGCGCAACGGGAGGTTCGGCGCGTACCAACCCCAAGGAGAGGAGCAAGAGCGGCCACGTCTTCAATGCTAAGAGACGCCGTCGCAACGGGGTGAACGGACCCGGCGCCTTGAGAACGAGGTCTGAACTCACGCCGTCGCCCGAGTTCGTGGGACGCCCACGCCGAAAATGTTCCGTTAAAAATTTCATAAGCTCTTAACCGTAGACGCGCCAAAAGTGAGGCAGTATTACCAGATATTTCCAGAAAAAAGGAATGGCTCCGAATCGGATCAGAGGCCGTCACTTGGTCCGCTTCGTTTCCTTCTGTTCCATTGAATCGTTACGGCTTAGCCCAGACATCGACCTCCGCGCCCGAGGCCAAGAAGTGTAACCAACCCGCTGTAATCGGTCGGCCCAATAGTCGTTCAACCGCCAATGCGTAAACCGCCAATTGCGGCCGGTAGTCGTCAGCCTTGCTGGCAATTTTCGCAGAAGCCGCGGCCTCGCCCTCCGGGAGTCGGTCGGTTTTAAAATCCAATATCCAGGCCGAGTCCGTCCCCAAAAACACCAGATCCATCACCCCCTGGACCACCACAAACTCGTCGTCCGCCAAACCTGGCGCGGGTGCGAATCCTAGCCCAGGTAGATCCGGCACATCCAATCGGAGCGTAAACGGCACCTCACGCCGCACGTCGGCGCCGGATCGTCGAATTTGAGTTCCGAGGGGACCCGCCCAAAAACGGACGAGTGCCCCCAAATCCAAGGTCGAGGACTCCGCCTCGGTCAACCGACCGATCCGAACCAAGCGCTCCAGTTCACTCGACAACGCTGAGTCCGAACCCGCCCGACTCAAATCGACGTGCTCCATAAAACGGTGGTATAATAATCCCCGTTCAACCGCGCTGATATCTCCGGGCTCCGAAGATTCGCTGCGATTCATGGTGCGAGGACCGTCACCTGACCGCCTGACTCGCAATCGTCCGGCCTCCTCCGCTGCCTCCAATTGGATACGTTTTCGCAATCCCGTAACCGTCACCTTAGCGGGCTCGTGCGTCGCCGCAGCGTGTGGATAAATGAACGGTTCAACGACGGTGCTCGACGCTCCGGACGGGTGGTGGCTCGGCGGCAATGTCATTCCTTCAGGTTCACTTGCCACGCCCTCGTTCTCGCCCCACACCCGCCATATCAGACACGGTGTCTCGCCGCTCCCGCTCTCGGGCCAATTCACGTTCGCCCATCGCGTAATGGTTCGCCCCACCCAATCCAGTGGTGACTTAGCCGACCTGAGTGCGGCGATACTAAACGGGGGACCCATCAATTCCCGGTCCGTTTGCCATTGCTCGATCCGCGTTGACGATCCCGTACCAAACAACAAGAGCCGATCCGCCGCTCGCGTCAGAGCAACATATAGAAGCCGTAACTCCTCGCCCAACATTTCAGACTCCTGCCGCCGCCGCGCCAGCCAGCGCGTTGGCCCGGAATAAGAGTCCCCAGTCGGGGTATGAATCCGCGGCGCCAAGCCAAATTCCGCGTCCCGCATGACCTCACCCTGATCCAAATCCCGCCGATTGAACTCCGTGCCCAACGCCGCGACCGCAACCATCGGAAACTCCAAACCCTTACTCTTGTGAATGGTCATTAACGTAACGGCTTCTAATCCACCGGGCACCGCGGCTGGAACGGTCCCGGCATCGCGCAACGACTTGAGCCAGCGCAACAAGCGTCGCGGTCCACCGCGCAGTCCGCTGGCACCGCGATCAAATTTGCGTGTTAACTCGAGGAACTGCTGAAGGTTTGCATTCGCCGTGGCTCCTTCCGGCCGAATTCGATAGGCCGCTTCAAACCCGGTATCATCGAGGGCCGCTTCCAGTGCTCGGACCACCGGTCCACGCAAGGCCAATCGCCGCCACTCTGCGAATCTCCGAAGAAACAGGTCAACTTTTGCCCACGCCTGTTGAGCCAATCCGGCAATCTCCGGATGAACGAAAATCTCTGAGCCATCTAAGATCGGCTCGCCCTCAGCCGTCCAAAGGGCAGGGGCTACCGTTGGCGCCCGGGCGGGTAGCCCTCCGGGAGTTTGACCCGCCTGATGAAAAATCTGAAGCAACGTCCACCAGCTTTTCTCCCGTCGGCGCACCATACGGATGACGGCCAGTTCGTTGACATCGGTTATTCCCACCAGCGGACTTCGTAAAACGCCGGTCAGTGGGATGTCTTGCAACGGATTATCGAAAAGTTCAACTAGGTTCCAGAGATCACGAATTTCTAACCGATCAAAAAACCCGCCCAAATTCACTCGCAACGGTACCCCTGCCTTTGCAAAAGCCGTGGCGAAATCTTCCGCCCGAGATTTCTCGCTCCGCAGCAAAACCGCCATATCACTCCATCGCACCGGTCGTAACATCTTTCGTCCTTTGTCCCAGATCGGCGACCCGCTTGCGTGCAATTCCCGCAGTCGTACGGCTACCCGGTGAGCTTCCGCCGCCATCTTATCGATGGGCTCACGCTCGTCACCGGTCGTTTCCCCGTCTTCCGGCGACTCGTCTCGCCCGCCGGATCTGCGCAGGTGAAATTCTACCCGAGGCCCTCCCCCACTCAGCGCCGTCCGTTCAGTTGGAGCTCCAAATTGCAGCGTTGCTTCCGGTCCGAAATCGACGCCCCCCAACTCCCGGCGGAGGACCCACGGAAAAAAGCCATTGACGAAATCCAACAATACGGCCGCCGACCGAAAATTCTCCGTCAAAGTCAAAACGCGCCCCTTCGCACCCCCGGCATCGCCTAGGGGGGACTCACCCCGGGACCAGGCTATGGCGTACCTTTGAAAAATCGCTGGGTCCGCCTGCCGAAATCGGTAGATCGACTGTTTGACATCGCCGACGAGAAACCGATTCCCGGCTGTGGTATCTCCGTTGCGCGAAACGGAACTGAGGATCGCATCCTGCGCTGCATTTAAGTCCTGGCACTCATCCACCAGGACCAAGTCGTAGCGCGCTCGTTCCGTCGCGGCCGCCTCCGTTCCGACGCCAGCGACCGCCTCGCGCCCAAGCAGATCGAGCGCCAGCTGTTCTTGGTCGGTAAAATCGACCGCTGCCACCTCGCGTTTACGCCGGGTAAATTCCGTTTGAAATCGACGCAACAACTCCAATAGAGTCAGCATTCGATGTCGGCCCCAGCCCCAATCCTCGACCAATGGATCCGCCCTACCGTCCGGTACGATGAACCATTCACCCAGTGCCTTTGCTTCATTAAAAATCCCCAATAACGGTTTGCGACATTCGATTTTTCTTCGATCCGGCCACGTTTCTGAGGGTTGCTCGACGATTTTTTGCAGCGCCGCCGCGGCGTCCTCTCGGGTCACGGGGCTCGCTCCGCACGTTCGCAGGAGCCGCACGCGCCGGGCGGCATTTGGATTGTCCGGCGAGCCGTCCCAGCGCGCCAACGTCACGGCCCATTCTTGAGCCCAAACTGGGAAAAATTGGAGCAATGCGGTCAGCCACACTGCGGGGTCGGGTGCCGACCACGCAATTTCCTGTGCGGCCAGCCATCCTGCGGGATCCGCCAATGCCTGCACCTGTCCATGTAATTGCATCACCGTTTGCGCGGCCAGATCGACGTCTCCTTGAAACTGTCCCTGCCACAAATCCCGTGCGGCCTTGGCAAAGTTTTCGGTCGAAGTATAAAGCGGCTCGAAAACGGTTTCAATGGCCTCCAACTGGAGCTGTCCGGCCTCGCCCTCCTCCAAAACACTCACCGCTGGATCGAGGCCAAGTAGATGATAATGCTCGCGCAGTAAGCGCAGGCAATAACCGTGAATCGTGCCGATTGTGGCAAAATCCAACCGGGCCAATTGAGCAGCCACCCGCTCATCCTCGGGTGCGGCTTCGTGTCGCTCCGTCAAGCGATCCCGCAGACGTCGACGTAATTCTGCCGCTGCGGCGTTCGTAAAGGTCACCACCAAGATCCGATCCAGCGGGACGGGCCGATCCGCTCGGAGAGCAAAATGTAAGACCCGTTCTACCAACGTATGAGTCTTTCCGGTGCCTGCACCGGCCATGACCAGAACGTCACCCTCGATCTCAACCGCTGTCTGCTGCTGTGTTGTCAAATCCGCCACAACCCCCAGCGTGCCACGTTGACCCCTCCGAAATCCAGGCTGGAACGAAATGAATAGCCGCGTAAGGACGCAGCGAATAACGCCAGGGGGCCATACCGATAGGTCTTGGAAGTGCGTCCAGTCGTCTGGCGCTTTGGCTTTCGTACGAAGGTCGCCCGGTGATAAAATGAACGTGGTAGGTACGTATCCCACGCTTCAAAGCGGGAGAGGAATACCCCCATTCCAGGAACACGATGGATTCTTTCGCTGCAAAAAAAAGCAAGCGAGTCAAAAACTCGCCCGCCGGAATGATTCAACAGGTCGCCACTGGGTCCCGTCGGTTATTGATTAATATCGGTAGTGTTCCGGCTTGTAGGGACCGTCCGCATTTACGCCCAAATAGGCCGCCTGCGACTTCGTCAGAACGGTCAATTTGACGCCGATTTTTTCCAGGTGCAACCGTGCGACCTCTTCGTCGAGTTTCTTCGGCAAGCGATAGACCGTTTTCTCGTACTGATCCTTGTTCTGCCAGAGATCGAGCTGAGCCAATGTCTGGTTGGTGAAGGAGTTAGACATCACGAAGCTCGGATGCCCCGTCGCACAACCCAGATTCACGAGGCGACCTTCTGCCAGCATATA
This sequence comes from Verrucomicrobiota bacterium, assembly GCA_043788645.1. Classification (GTDB taxonomy): domain Bacteria; phylum Verrucomicrobiota; class Verrucomicrobiia; order Limisphaerales; family UBA9464; genus CANIZL01. The sequence continues at coordinate 4,065 of JAYVTS010000492.1, read as the reverse complement.
AATGCTCTTGTTGCCGGGCAGATAATAGCGGTCGTATTGCGGTTTGATGTTCTCGATCCGCACGTCCTTCGACTTCTTCATGGCATCGACTTGGATCTCGTTGTCAAAATGGCCAATATTACAAACGATGGCTTGATCTTTCATCGCCATCATGTGGTCAACCGTAATAATATCACAATTGCCGGTCGTGGTGACATAGATATCCCCCGTACCCAGCGTGCTCTCGATCGTATTGACCTCAAAACCTTCCATCGCCGCCTGGAGCGCATTGATCGGGTCGATTTCTGTCACGACCACCCGAGCGCCGTACGCCCGCAGCGAATGCGCCGAGCCTTTGCCGACGTCGCCGTACCCGCAAACCACCGCGACCTTGCCGGCGATCATGACATCGGTGGCCCGTTTGAGACCGTCGGCGAGCGATTCGCGGCAACCGTACAGGTTATCAAATTTCGATTTCGTCACCGAGTCGTTGACGTTGATGGCGGGCACGAGGAGCTTTTTCTGCTCGGCCAACTGATAGAGACGATGCACGCCCGTCGTGGTTTCCTCGGATACGCCGCGCCACGCCTTCACGATCTTCGTCCAAATGCCAGGCTTCTCAACCGCTACCCGTCGGAGCAGATTCTTAATGACCTGTTCTTCGTGGCTGCCACTCTTGGAATCCACCCACTTAGAGCCCTTTTCCAATTCAAAACCTTTGTGAATCAATAGCGTTACATCGCCCCCATCATCCACCACCAGTTCGGGGCCTAGATCGCCCGGAAAAAGCACCGCCTTGAGCGTTAACTCCCAGTATTCCTCCAACGTTTCACCCTTCCAGGCAAACACGGGCGTGCCCGTTGCCGCAATCGCTGAGGCGGCATGGTCCTGGGTCGAAAAAATATTACAACTGGCCCATCGGACGGTGGCTCCGAGCGCCACCAGTGTCTCAATCAGGACCGCGGTCTGGATCGTCATATGCAACGACCCGGTGATTCGAACACCTTTGAGTGGCTTCGTTTTGGCGTGCTTTTTTCGCACGGACATCAAACCCGGCATCTCGTGCTCGGCCACGTTGATTTCTTTTCGGCCCCATTCAGCGAGGGAATAATCGCGAACAATATAATCGGCGCCCTTGGGGGTGGCAGTGGCGTACTTGGAGAGATTGGGCAACGCAGCACTCACCTCAGCGAGAGCCGAGGTGGCGGCGAGCGGTAATTTTGTCTTGGCCATAATAAAAAGTAATTGATGAGGGAGTTCTTCGGAGCTGAGGAAATCGAAACGAGCGGGGGAACCCCGAGGGCAGTGGCCCGTTCTATTTCCAAATGGACTTCAGCGGATGGCCTTTTGCAGGGCTTTGACTTTATCGGTGGCTTCCCAGGTCAGGTCTTTGTCTTCCTTACCAAAGTGGCCATAGTTCGTAGTCTTGCCGTAGATGGGACGGAGCAGATTCAGCTGTTTCACGATTTCCGCCGGCTTAAAGCTAAAGACGGACTCAACGGCGGCGGTGATCGCGGCATCCGTGAGCCCTGCTTTGGCGGTCCCGAACGTGTTCACATAAACACTGACGGGGTCGGGATAGCCGATGGCATAAGCAAACTGGATCTCAGCGCGGGAAGCGAGTCCGGCGGCGACAATATTCTTCGCCACATACCGACCCAAATACGCCGCCGAACGATCCACCTTTGAAGGATCTTTTCCCGAAAAAGCACCACCGCCGTGCCGACCAAACCCGCCGTAACTATCCACAATAATCTTTCGACCCGTTAGACCGGTATCTCCCTGAGGTCCGCCGACGACGAAGCGACCGGTAGGATTGATCAGATACTGAGTTTTTGGAGTGAGCAAGCTCGCGGGCAACACCTTCTTAATAATTTCCTCAATGCAGAACTCTTCAATCATCGAGTGAGCCGCGTCCGCCGCGTGTTGGGTGGAAATCACCACGTTAGAAATCGCGATCGGGACGTCGTTTTCGTACACCACGGACACCTGAGACTTTGCATCCGGCCGGAGCCAAGGAGCGAGTTTCCCTGCCTTGCGAATCTGCGTGAGTTTACGTCCCAGCCGATGCGCAAACATGATCGGCGCGGGCATCAACTCCGGGGTTTCGGCACTGGCATAGCCGAACATCAATCCCTGATCACCGGCGCCTTGTTCGGCCGTTTTCTTGCCCTTGGCTTTTTTGGCATCGACGCCCTGCGAAATATCCGGGGATTGCTGCGTGACATACACGTTCACAAACACCTTATCCGCATGAAACACGTCGTCGTCGTTGACGTAGCCAATTTCGCGAATGGCGTCGCGAGCGATTTGGACGAAATCGAGCGTGGCTTTCGTCGTAATCTCACCGCCGACAATGGCGACGTTTGATTTGACGTAGGTTTCGCAGGCGACGCGGCTGTACTTATCCTGGCGGAGGCAGGCGTCGAGGACGGCATCCGAGATCGTATCGGCGACCTTGTCCGGGTGACCTTCGCCGACGGATTCGGACGAGAAGATGAAACGGTTGCTCATGTGCGTAATGACGATGTTTTATTTAACGGAAGTGAAACCCTCGCCGACGAAACCCCGTCAGCAACGTATTCACGTATCGAGATATGATGATACGTAGATCTTTCCAGCGGTCAACCGTGAATTTTTGGGTGATTTGTGCTGGGGCGAAGAGGGGGCAGGGCCTTGGCGTCGGCGGCGTGTTTCGGGTGATGGACGCGGGAGCTCGGGGAGGGGTTGAGTCCTTGTTTGACAGTGGGACGGCTTCGCGTTAGGCATCGTGGACAAGTTGGCGTGCTCGTCTATCGGCTAGGACACGGCCCTCTCAAGGCTGAAAGACGGGTTCAATTCCCGTGCGCGCTACCATGTTGATTGGCAATGAGTTAGGAAGTAAACGAGGCTTACCCTCTAACGCCAACCTCTAACACGTCCCCCTGTTTCAGGGACGTTTGCCGAGGTCCAGAGGCACAAAAAACCCGCCAAGATTGCTCCGGGCGGGCGCCGTCACTCCCGAGCGGAGGGCACCCGGGGCGGACGTTTCCTCGAGGTCCGGCCAATCCACCCAATTCTCGCCGAGACGGTCGACCGGAAAGAGGGCGCCACGCTCTCGGAACGTACCGAAAGCAGCCGAACACACCGTGGGCGGCAGGCGGCCGCGAGCGTCGCCGTCGGCGAAGCTTGCTTGCCTCCGCCGAACCGGGTTAGCCTGCTGAAAACAGATGCCTCACGGATCAGTCCAAACACCATGAATTCTGCGACATGAAGCCCGAAGAATTTCAGCGTCTCCAAGGAGTGGAGAGGCGGGACGCATGGACCAAGATGACCGAGGCGGAACGTGATGCATGGCGGGCGTCGCGTCGGAACATCCCCCCGCCAACCGCGGCAAAACCAATACCTCCAATTTTGAAAGCGGGAATCGAATGGGAAATTCGAATACTCGGCGTCAGTCTGTCAGTTAAAAAAATCGGCTTAATTGTCTGCCTGATTTTGTTAGGAATGATAGTAAATGTTTTGATTACCTTAATAATTCTCGGCTTCACCTTAATAATAATTCTATTGGTAAATCTCTCGTCACGAACTTTCGGTGGACCACCACCTAGGATAGTGTCTGAATACGAGGCACCAAACAATGCCCGCAGTAACAACGAGGAACTCGAAGCACAATCTCAGTATCAAAACCCTCCCGACAAGGACGAATGGGAAGGCAGCTTCGGGAATGTCGTTGACCCGCATCCAATGAAAGCCCGTCTTCGTCTTACATACGTAGATGGGGCAGGAAAGCAGACACAGCGGACAGTCGAAGTGCGTGAATTTGGAAAGCTGGGACCAAATACGATACTTATAGGTCACTGTTTACTTCGAAACGCGACCCGAATTTTCAGGGCAGATAGAGTTCAGCACTGCGTTGACGAGAAAACCTGGGAAGTCGTCCATGACATTCAGTCCTACCTCAAGAAAACATACGAAGAATCTTCCGAGCGAACCATTGAGGATTTACTTGAAGGAGAATATGATACTCTACGAATATTGTTATACGTGGGCAAAGCCGACGGCCAACTTCGCGCCGCCGAAAGGGCAGTGATTCTTGAAACCTGT
>JAYVTS010000491.1:0-4881 GCA_043788645.1 Verrucomicrobiota bacterium | reverse complement strand
GGCTCGCCACGAAACGGAAAATCATAAAGTGTCCCTTGGTAAACAGATTGCACGGCGGAAATCTCTGCGGAGAGAAATGATGTTTTCGGGCCGCCTAGCAAGGTAAGAATCCCTCGAATCACCGACTTATCTGCGGGTAAATCGTTGTGAGTCCGCCCTGAATAAAAGCTAGTATTCTCGGATGGGAGGCCACCTCGCTGGCTAAAGATCGATACGACGGTATCGTTTGGATAGCCTTGGAATGGCCCAATCTCCGCTCCAGCAAAAAAGCGAATGAAGGCAAGGATTACTTCGACTGCCGAGTTTTGAAAACATTGCCCGTTTTCACATTGATCCGTAATCATGTGCGAATCGATTTGAGTGACGCCAATGCCTCTCAGCGCCGCACTTCCGACTTTCAAATCTTCAAGAGCGCCCCCCGTAGCATCAACACCAAGAAACTTTGATATATTAATCAAGGATTCTCGTTGAAAACGAGTCGGAGCTGCTCGTAAGGCTGAGCAGACTGCATTGGCAAATTCAGTTCCCAAATGAGGTACCGCAAGACCTATAAATCGACGAAAATAGCCAGCTTCAAAATTCTGATCATTTCGGTACTGAGTTTCTTGAGCAAATATCCTGACCAGGTTTCCGCCTTGACTATGAGCTACGACGTCGGCACGTGTAAATGCAATACCTTCAAATTCGTAGAGGAGGCCAAGTCTCGCTAAATATGGTTGAAATAGTCCATCTTTTGCTGAGAAATTAGCACTTCCTAATCTTGACCAATCTACTGTTTCAACGCGCAACCCTGCCGCACGGAGCGAATCGTACGCCGAACTTTTCGGAGCCCACCATATGTTTGGCCTAGACCAAGTGCCGTGAACCAACAATACTGGCGGAGGAACTAAATTTAGGTCGCGTGAAAGCTCTTGAGATGAACCATCTGGATAGTTGATCTTAACATTGAAAGTAACTATCTCCTGAGTCTTGCCGATGGATAGACCATCGGGTACCGTGTACACTGCATAGAAGAAGTGGTTCCCATTTTGCCCCTCTGTCGAGGGAATGCCACCCAGAAATGGAGAAGGCAAGGCCGACGAGTCAACTCGATTTAAACCACCGCTGCCAAGAACATTTTGCAGGCTGAATGCTGCTACTCCTTCCTGTTGCACTGAAACCCGTAAGAGTAGTTTGGTCACCCCGTCGGCTACTGCCCCAGTTCGAGATTCGGTCGCGGAAATCAATTTCACTAGTTCGCTCAAATTGCTGATAGGAAATGTTGTGCCTTGACAAAAACGCGGCTTAGCGTCGAGAATTTCTAATATGGAATCGTTCTGCGGTTCATACGCCACATAGTTTCCTGCTGCAATGCAAAGACTTATGTTTGTGAACGACTGCGAGTTTTCATTGATATTCAAATTGTTATTTTCTAGTAAAATGTTAGCTTTACTAGAAGATGCTTCTGAAATGTTACTTAAAAGTGGCACATCACCACTAAGTTGATTGTTCCTTAAATTAATAAAAGTAATATTTTTTAATTTATTGAAGCTGGCCGGAATTGTTTCACTTAGGTGATTGTTGCTTAAATCTAACTCTGTTAATGATATTAGTTTACCAATGCTATCTGGTATTGATCCGCTAAATTGATTATCGGTGAGTCGAAGAACTTTTAGGTTTGAAAGCCTTCCCAGAATGGAGGGAATATTTCCGCTGAGGTTATTAAAGTCAATTACAAGTGCCTGAAGTTGCGACAAACTACCTAAACTTGCAGGTATGGTTCCCACGAGTTTATTATCGCTTAGCTCTAAAAGTTGAACGTTTAGTAGCTTGCCAAGTGAACCGGGGATACTGCCGGTCAATTTGTTTTTGTTTAATGCAAGTGTTTTCAAATTGGTTAGATCGCCCAAGCTGCTTGGTATTTCGCTACTTAAACCATTGTGACTCAAATCCAAAATAAGAAGATTTTGGAGTCTGCCTAAATTTGCCGGGATAGCACCAGTAAATTCGTTCCCGTCGAGGATTAAATAACGCAGTTCATTTAGGCGAGTAACACTTTGCGGAATATGTCCTGTTAGATGCCCGCCTCTGAGATTCAAATACTGCAAGGAAACTAAGTCTCCTATGCTTTCTAGGATAGTTCCTTTTTTGATGGCCTCTTTTTCGATCCTAGTGACATGCCCTTTGGTAATGACTTCACCGTTTATTGATATTGATAGACCTTCAATAGAAATGCCGTACCAAATCTGAGCGCTTGGGTCAAGCCATCCATTCCGGTCACTGGGGCGAGGCCAGAATTCGCCGCTGGTTGAATTGTAAAAATCGACAAGAGCAGAGTATTCCGACGCTGAGATTTGATCTTTCATTCCCGTTGCGAGAATGCGAGTGCTCTGGATACCCAAAAGGAGAGCAAAGCAAGTCAGAAGACAGGAACCTAATTGTTTCATTGTTTAGTTCGTAGTTAACGTTTTGAGGCAATAGAACTGATAACCGAGGCAACTGACGCTTTGACTGTTTGCTAATAGAACTGAGTTTACGCCCTAAATCCAATCGTAGCGAATACAATCCTGCGACACGACAGCGCACTTTCAAATGATTCGTGGGAATACATGCCGGAAACATACCCAGTGGGCGAGGCTTGACCAGCTTGCACTTTGACTGATGCCTCCCACTGCAGGGCCATTTCATCTGAGTGGTCGAGTTGGTAGTGATTCCGGGTTGAGCGGGTTGGCGTCGAGTCTGGAGGAGTCGCGGCGTGCCGGAGACGATTTTTGGCGTCTACGGCGCCGTCGGTTCAACCAACTGGGCGCGTGATCCACGAGGAGTAGGCGGCCCTCTGGGGTGGTCTAAGTCGAATGGCCGAGGCCGGGAGTCTGATGGGCGGACTCTCATCGTCGGATTAGGGCGATGGCTTGGCCATCTTTGAGGCGATCTCGCCAAACCGTATAACCCAACTTGGCTGACCCAATGTCCTCTCCATTTTTCGGCTCGTGGCGCGGGACCTTAAGTTCGTAGAGGCTCAGCGCCAAGTTGCGGAGCGTGGTCATGATTTGGGCGGCACCCCGGTGCCGGATCCGGCATTGATCTTCGTGGAACGAAACATCGCGGCGGTGATGGGCGCCGTTTTCCACCGCCCCCCAATGGCGGCGGACCATTTTGGCGAGCGTCACCGTCGGGGTTTCACTCACCGGCCGACTGCACGCATAGAAGGCAATCTCTACCTTGGGCTCGGGGTCAATACCCAGCTCCTGGCGCTCGCGGCGGATCGCCAAAAACTGCCAGCACCCCACCAACCCCGCTTGTTCCGGCGTTACGGCCAGCGAGACCGGCGTCCGACGTTCCAGCCGGCCGTGCTCCTTCTCCCAGCCCTTCGGATCCAGTGGGGGGAAAACCCTGCCGTTGGAGCAGGGTCTCTGCGGTTTGGATGATGCCATTTTGATTGCCTTTTAACCCAAAGAGATAATCTCCACCCAACTCCTGGGTGATGAAGCGCGCGCTTTCCTGCTGACAATGAAGCGCGTCGGCCGAGATGAGTGTGCCCGGTGGTGGAGCAATCTGGCGCAGCAACGGGATCAAGGCTGGGATCTCGTTGCTTTTCTCCTCAATGGGTTCCTGACCCAGCGTGACGCGCAAGCGATGACTCACCGCCGAGAGTAATTGCAGGGGCTTACCGTCCTGACGTCCGCTGCCTCGGAGCACTTTGCCGTCGGCGGCCAAGGCTTCCAATTCCCCGGTTTCTTGCGCCTGCAACCAGAGCCCGATCCGGCGTTCAAAATCCGGGGCGTCCAGGCGGTGCAAGACGCGGAAGAAGGTGGTGCCACTGGGAGCGCGGTAACGTTTGGTTTTGGCCTGCTTGCGGCAGCCCAGGGCGCAGAGTTGGCGTTGGGTCAATTTACTGCACACACTGGCCATGGCTTCATAACCGCCGGCACCCAGTAGCACCGCGACCGCGGCGCAGGCCAAGACGGTGCTCTGGACGTGATAGAGCCCGTGACCCCGATGGGTGTCGGGAACCGAACGGAAGACGTCGCGCAACGTCTGCAAACCGTGGGCACGCAGCGGACAGGGGCCGCTGATTTTTTCTTCATAGGGCAGGAGTTCCTTGGGCCAACGCGACTGCCGTAACAGCGCCGCGGCCCGTGGGTGGAGTTCCCGGAAGTAGAGGGTGTCAGCGGCGGAATGAAAGTGGTCGAAACCTGGCGGTTTGAAATTCCTCTTTTCTTCCGTTGGATTTTCTTCGGCACTTCAATCTAAAGCTCTTCTTCCTTCTTCTCTGGCTGCGTATTCTTCGGCCGTAGCAATGACAATTAAATCCATGCGGACGATGCGAAAATGCAATGCCTGTGCCGTGCTTCTCGAGACCGAATATCGAAACGGTAAACGGCAACGCTACTGCTCAAAGCCGCTTTGCCAGCGGATTCGACAATCAACGACTCAGCAACTTCGGCGTCGCCAAGCCAAGGCCGCCAGGACCATGCGAGACGGGCTTGCAAGTGACAGTCGGCTTCAGTCGACTTCACAGTACGCTGACGCCGACTGGATTCAAAAAGACCCAACGTTTATCGGCTTGGTGTCGATGTTAACCGGTCTAACCGAGATTAGCGACGTTCAAGCAGATTGCCGCAGACTCTATCAGCGCGGAATCGACCTACTTGGTCTCACCAAGAGAGCTCGGTACCCGGATCCGCGAATAGAGGCCAATTTCCGCGATACCGGGCGGTCAACGCGAGGTGCGCAAGCAGCATAGGAATTTCAAACCGTCCGATTTACACCACTTTCACGCCGCCGCTGACATAGAGGGCCTTGGGTTGATCGTGTTGGGTATAGAAATCCTTGGCCGTGCGACTAAATCCGGCCGTGGCCCCAAGGGCTTGGAATCCGCACGCCTTATAGCACGTGCCC
>JAYVTS010000490.1:0-10506 GCA_043788645.1 Verrucomicrobiota bacterium | reverse complement strand
TTGTTGGTTTTCGCTTTTGTCTGGCTGGCGTCGGTCTGGATGTTACCGCTGATTTTGCACCCACTCTGGACACTTTCGATGGGGATCCTGGTCGCCCTGGTCGCCGGTCCTGCTTTCGGCGGTGCAGACGTCATTCACGGATGCGAGGAATTTGTGTTCGCGGGTGCCACCACCCGCGGACATCGCTATCTAGCACGACTCGTCGTCGGGGGCGGGACGGTTCTTCTATTTAGTGCTCTCAGCGTGGCCTCCTTGGAAGGGAACCTCAGCGATGTTTTGCTTCGCCTGGTCCTAGCAACCGGCTCTGCCCCAGCGCAAGTCAGCCGACCAGAAATGCTCTACGCCCTCGTCTTTGCGGTACCCTTGGGCACATTTTCTCTAGGATTTGCCCTGGCGGCCCTTGCCCATTCGCGATTGGTTGTCCTGACCAGTTGGCTTTGGGCGGCGTTAGGTGCCCTAGCGTTGCTCCGCGGTGGACTCCAATTGGAAGAACTCAAATGGGATACCCTTAACGGCCGCTTTGCCCTTCCACTATTGGTCGGGGTGAGCACAATGACTTTATGGGTCGGGGGGCGGTTTTATCGACGCAAGGAAGCCGGCTCCGGCAATGTTCCGCTCAGAGTGCCACCCAGCTTTTGGGGTTGGGTCGCGGGATTGATCATTGCCGCACTCGGGCTGGTTGTCCTGGTCTCGTGGTTTGTCGGAAACTTTGGCCGTCTGCTTTGATTCAAATATGCATTCAAAATGCGACTCAGGCTATGCCAAAAGCTTGTTCACCAGTTCGCCGTGGACGTCTGTCAAACGAAAATCCCGACCCTGAAAGCGGTAGGTTAGTTTGGTGTGATCAAAACCCAGGAGGTGCAGCAGCGTTGCATGCAAGTCATGAACATGCACCTTGTCGACCGCGGCGTTGAATCCAAATTCGTCGCTTTCGCCCAACGTGATTCCGCGCTTCACGCCACCGCCCGCCAGCCACATGGAAAAACAGTTGGGATGATGATCTCGGCCGTCATTGCCCCCTTGCACCATCGGTGTTCGTCCAAATTCACCACCCCAGATTACCAGCGTGTCTTCTAGTAATCCGCGGGCCTTTAGATCTTTAATTAGCGCGGCACACGCTTGATCCGTGTTCTTGCAATTGGCCTTAATTCCGTTGGTCAAATCACCGTGTTGATCCCATGCCTCGTGAAAAATCTGAACAAAACGGGTACCTCTCTCGACCAGCCGACGAGCCAAGAGGCAAGCGCCCGCAAAATCCGTCTTGCCCGGCGTCGCACCATACATCTCAAGAGTTTGTTTCGATTCCTTGGAAAGATCCATGAGGTCCGGGGCGCTTGACTGCATGCGATAGGCCATTTCGTAAGAATTGATTCGACTCGCAATTTCCGGATCTCCCACGACCCCCAATCGTTCGCGGTTGAGAGCTTGAATCGCATCAATCGTGTCGCGCTGCATCACTCGATCCACACCTTTCGGATTCGAGAGATACAAGACCGGGTCGCTACCCGAACGAAACAGAACCCCATTATAGAGGGAGGGAAGAAAACCCGCGCCCCAATTGGACGCGCCACCAGAAGTCCCCTTGCTGCCCGTGCTGAAAACGACATAAGCCGGCAGCTCAGACGACTCCGACCCCAAGCCATACGTGGTCCAAGCCCCAAAACTCGGACGGCCAAATTGCTGGGAGCCCGTGTTCATCATGATCTGCGCCGGAGCGTGATTAAACGCATCCGTGTGCATCGACTTCACGATGGCCAAATCGTCGGCCACAGTCCCCAAATGGGGCAATACCTCGGACATTTCCGCCCCCGATTGCCCGTGTCGCGAAAACTTGAATTTGGGACCAAGCAAGGTGGCATTCGGATTGATGAAGGCGGCCCGATAACCCTGCAACAATTCGGCCGGGGGGAGTTTTCCGTCCCATTTGGCCAACTCCGGTTTGTTATCAAAAAGTTCCAGATGGCTGGGTGCACCCGCCATAAAGAGGTAGATGACCCGCCGCGCCTTGGGCACCATCGCGGCCCGTTTCGGTGCCAACGGATACGTCGAAGAGAGAGTCGTATTCGATAGGTCGACACCAAGAGCCTTGGTTCCCAACAACGAATGCAGCGCGACCGAGCCCAACCCAACGCCGCATTGCTTGAAAAACCAACGCCTCGTCAGATGACGCTGATATTCCGTGAGCGCGTGTTGGACATGATTTTGTCGATTCATAATAGGAGAAAGCGGTTGGCGATTTTAAGGGAGTTCATTGATAGAAGGCGTTTATTCCTTCGTGATCGCTTCATCAAGATTTAACAAAGCGCGACTGACTGAGGTATAAGCGGCGAGTTGAGTGGGAGTGACACCCGGAGGGAGGTCCTTTTTTAATTCATTTTTACCGGTCGCAAGTTCAATGGGATTGGTCCAACCCTCTTGCAAGCGCGCTAATTGGCTTTCGAGCAACTTCTGGAGCGTCGCTCGTTCACTGACGGTTGGTAGTCGATTGAGCACGCTACGAAACGCGTAGTTGAGTCGTTCATCGACGGTTGTCCCGCCATTCGTGACGGTCTTTCTGGCCAAAGCCTGCGCCGCCTCCACGAACAGCGGCTCGTTTAAAGAGGTCAGTGCTTGAAGTGGAGTATTTGAACGCAGCCGTCGGACGCACGAAAAATCCCCGTTCGGAGCATCATATGCCTGCAATACGGGATAGGGCGCGCTCCGGAAACGGAAAGTGTACAGACTTCGTCGAAACCGATCAGCACCCGTCTCCTCGTTCCACACCTTCGGTCCATAACTCGCCGGGGGTCTAAACAAAAACTCCGGAGCGGGCGGATACACGGCTCGACCTCCGACGGTCAGATTCAATAACCCAGAAACTGAGAGGGCCATATCCCTCACCACTTCTGCATCAACCCGAAACCGAGGACCCCGGGCGAGTAATCGGTTATATTGGTCCTGGGCGTAAAGTGCGGGGATTACCTGAGAGTTTTGTCGATAAACCGCGCTCTCAACACACAAACGAATAATGTGTTTGAGACTCCACGGAACGGCACCGTTCGCTGCGCCCATTTGCACGCTTGGTTCCATGAATTCTACGGCGAGCCAATCGAGTAATTCCGGATGGGACGCGAGTGAACTCTGCGTCCCGAGATCTTCCGGCGTCTCCACCAACCCAATCCCAAACAGTTCCTGCCAGACACGATTGACCGCGACGCGCGCCGTCGTCGGAGAACGGCGATCCACCAGCCATTGAGCCAAAGTTAACCGTGAAGCATCCGCCTGAGCGGGCAGCGAATGCAGAAAGGCAGGAGTGCCGAACGCGACTTCTTGAGCTGGTTTTAACCAATCCCCCCTTTTAAAAAGATAGGTGGAGCGCATCGCATCGCCCGGCCCGGTCCCACGGCGTGCAACCAACGCCAAGGTCGGCGTTCCCTCCGGCCATTGATGCCATAGAGCTTCGATTCGATCATTTGTCTCCTTGAATTCGGGCACGGTGGTCCGCCAGTACGAAAAAACGGCCGCAATTTGAGAAGGACTCCGTTGGTCGCTCGGCACTCGAAATATCTCGCGAACGTTTGCAGGCACGGGATCCGCCACCGCATTCGTCGCACGGCTGACACTCAGTCGCCATCGGCCAAGATTATGATTTTGATTGTCATCGGAGTTATCGCCCCCGTGCTTTTGATCCAAGTGAAAGGTCAGCACTACGCCGTGGGCAAACTCCAATGGCTTCTCCGGGACAAATACAGCCTTGCGAGCCACATTCCGGCGGCCGGGACCCGCATCAATACCCCAAGCCGTATCGCCCTTGCCATCAATCGCGAGCTCGACCGGTCCGTAGGTTCGCTTGTCCCCGTCCTTCTGATTCCGGCTCTCCGACTGAAACTCCGGTTCGAGCCGTCTCTCCGCATTTGAAAAATCGGCAGTAGCACGGACGAACTTCACGTCGATAGAATTCGTGGGCTCCGCCAAGTCTACCGCGGTTACCCGAAATTCGCTCAACGCAGAAAGTCCCTTGATGGATCGCCCAGGTCCACCAGAAGGCAGGTCCGGATCGGGAAACTGTTCCAGCCGGAATGCTCCGATGGAATCAAGTCGATTGGTTCCCCGAAAATTGGCGGTCCAAAAAGTCGGTGCATAACTCGCAGCGCGAATAGAACCATCTTCATAATAATAGAATCGTTCACTATTGTCGTTGGCGTTGATCGTATTCACCACCTCCCAAATCGGTTGATTGGTCACGACGCTAGCCTCCCACTGGGCCATTCGTTTTTCCCAATCTAACGTCAGATGACGAAGAGCCTCTTCAAGATCCCGCATTTGGCGAGTCAAATCGCCAACCAATCTCTGATTTTCTGGCGGATAATAAATTCGCGACGATTCGTGATCGTTGTTCAAAAACGCGAAAAGTCGATAATATTCCTCCTGCGAGATGGGATCGAACTTATGGTTGTGGCATTGAGCGCATTGGATGGTAATCCCGAGTACACTCTTCCCGAGGCAATCCATCCGATCAATAAGACCATCAATCCGAAACTGTTCGGGATCGACGCCGCCCTCTTCATTCAGCATGGCGTTGCGAAGAAATCCCGTGGCCACTCGGGACGCATCGGTGGCATCCGGCAAAAGGTCCCCCGCAATCTGTTCGATGACGAAGCGGTCATAGGGTAAATCGCGATTCAAAGCACCGACCACCCAATCGCGGTACGCCCACACGAAACGGGGTTTGTCTTTCTCATAGCCATCGGAATCAGCGTAACGAGCTGCGTCGAGCCAATGCCGCCCCCAACGCTCTCCAAAATGGGGGCTCGCCAAAAGTTCATTTACCTTCGCCGTGTAGGCTTTGGGCGATGAGTCGGCTAGAAACCGATCCACCTCAGCGAGCGTCGGTGGCAGGCCGGTTAGATCGAAATGCAACCGCCGGAGCAGCGTGATACGATCCGCCTCGGCCGCCGGTTTCAGCTTTTCGATCCCCAATTTCGCGAGAATAAATTGATCGATGGGATTGCGAGCCCACCCGGATTGGAGGGCCATAGGTACGACTGGCCGGACCGGTGCTTTCCAAGCCCAATGATTGCGTTTTCTTGCTTCGTTAGCCGCGTTCGCGGCCGATCCGCCACCAACGTCCGCAGCGCCGACCTTGAATAGACGGCAGGTTCCAACCGCTATCACGACCACCAATACCCGAAGGGCACACGAAACTTGAGGGATCACAGGGGGAAGAATCTGCTCCTGGAAGCCGCCCAGGCCAAGATGTTTTCTGCGATTCACCAACTAAAAACAGGTCAATGCTGACCGTGTGACGATAGACAAAACCAACCTCTTCGAGTGCCCAGCTTGCGGCGGAAAGATCAACGCGCTTCAAAACGATATCTACACCCTACGGAAGCCGTCGACAAAGCGTTGCACTACTTTGAAGAAAACCTGGAGCGGATGCAGTACCGAACGTTTCGCTAGCAGGGCTACTTTATCGGATCAGGCATGATCGAAGCCGGTTGCAAGGCCCGTATCGGTCAGCGATGTAAACAATCCGGCATGTTCTGGAGTCGCCGGGAGCCTGAACATATTCTGGCACAACGATGTATCCACTACAGACACCGCATCGATCTGTTTTGGAAAGCTCGACGCAACCAACTCGCCGCCCGTACAGATTCACTCGCCTTCGGCGCATGGTAGAAGATATTTGTCCCACACCCCCTTTAGATTCACAAGTCAGATTTGTTGTGGTGCTTGCCGTCTACCCTGTAAACTCTTTTGAGTCAGCCGTTAAGGCTGGAGTTGTCGCCGAATCAAAGACTGATGGGCGGTAAATGGGACCGGTTTACCCACCCTAAAGTTTGGACTTCAACGAATAAATTCTTGATAAAGGCTCATTATTGGTGCCAAGGTCGAATCCGGTTGGTCCGGCAACATTTTTGAGGGCGCGAGATGAACTTCTACACGACAGCGACGGTTCGACACACCCTGTCCCCGCAGGTCCGGAAGGACTTTGCTGGCGTCCGTGGCCGTGTGAGCGCTGCCGTCGCGGCAGCACCCCAATCGGTATCGTTATCGGAAGTGGTAGCACAGGTAAGGGTGTTCGACCAGACGACCAAGACGCGATCGCCGAATTGCAGGTAAGGAGCCTTGTTCAGTGGGTGGAATCTTGCCCGCACGGCGGCGCAGTGCTTAAAACCCTGCCAAAAATCTCAACAGGATCTGAGCATGCCGTTTATTTCGAGGAGTCGAGCAATTTGGTTTTCAAAAAGACACTTCCCGGCACTTTTGGAGACCATTACTTCTTGGACGACTCGAATCGCGTAAATCAAGAGAAGGCTAGCCCTCTCGAATACCTCATTCGAATGAGGTTGTGGTCCGCGATTTTTGGTAATGCCCCAGAGCCTGTTGGCGTGATTGATTCCGGGGCAATTGTATCAAGGCAGGCGTACATAAAGGGCAACATCCCATCACAAGATTCGGTCAATCAATTCATTGAGGATTCAGGATTTAGTGGCGTCAAAATTCAATGTTTTATTTGGAAACGGGCGTTTGCTAAGTTTGAAATTTGGGTCGGCGATGCTCGGGACGAGAATTTCGTTGAAACGAAGACCGGGATAGTGCCGATAGATCTTCGTATTTGGACCCGGGATGTTAAGGAGTAAAACTCGAATTGGGACACTGCCAAATGCCTTTTGAATCCAGTGCTGTCTCAATTGGGACTGGTCGGCGATCAGAGCTGCGGGTCCGTTGAAGCCGAGCTGAAAAAGCAATTGATTAAATGGATTGAGATACGGGAGCGGGCAGGCCCAAAGGTTGAGGTTCGAACTGATCGTGAAATGGGTTTCGTTTTTCGGCGGGTTCATCAACGTTCATTTTTGCCGCTTGAGTACCCGTCATGATTCTGTTGATGAATCGGATTTTGTTTACATTGCCTTTGGGGTCTGGTTTCCAGTGGTAAGAAATCAAGTTGGCAGCGGCCCGCCAGTCCGGTGGGATTTATCCAGACGTTCTGGTAACAAGAAACCCAATTTCACTGAAGAAATCGGGTGGCAGAAAATGGAGCGAGAGAAGGGATTCGAACCCTCCGCCGCGTCTCCGGAAGCTGTTGATTACCAAGGTGTCCCACCTCAGAGTGTGGGGGAGTGTACAGACCGGTGCGCACACGCCGCCGATTTAGACCCAGATTTACAGTGCGTCACCACTGCGTGGCCTTCACTCAGCGCGCCGCTGAAACACGCAGTCTTGGCCATAGTCGCGGCCGGTTCCGGAGCTAAGAAATCTGAGGGGAAGAAAGGGGCCACGTCGTGACCAATCTGCTTCCGCATACCGGATGGAGCGACAGCACAGTCTCAACGTGCGTCGCAGACACAGTGAAGGGATGTCCGGCCAGTGGTTGCGCCTGGTTGGCTCGATGGGTTTTCGTGGGCTCCAGGTGTCCTCGGTTAGAACCCGAAACGAAGCCAGCGGCGCAGCGCCCCTCTGAGCTTCTCCAGAGATTCTTTTTTTTAAAAGACGCCTTTCGAGCCGACCGCTGCCCTAGCGGGTCAGAGGCGCGAGGGCTTGGTCTGGATCGGGACGAGACCGCCGACATCGCGGTTGCCAGCCGCGCGACGGAGCAACGCACGGGCTGCCGGGTAATAGCGCTATCGCAGCCCCGAAGTCGACAGCGGAGAGTGCGCCGAATGATTTTTGGCCGGCGATGGGCTGGCAGAACTGATTTCTGGGCTTGGGGTGCCTGGACCCGTTGTGGGAAAGCAACGCCCCCTTTCGAGGCAGACTCCCGAGTAACCGCAAGGCTGGTGGGTGGGCCATGAACCATTTGTTTCGCGTGGCCAAGCTCTGCAAAGTTCATTTCCCTGCGCTCGTTTGGGTGCTTCGCGAGGAGAACGGGGGAATTGGTGGACGAAAGCATTTCCATTATCTGCTGTGTGGCACGCGATTGCCCCTGACTCCGACCGGCACGAACATTCTTAAGCGTGCATGGGAACGGGCTCCGGGTCGTGGTTTCTCCGACGTGAAGGTCTATGATCGAGCGTTGAACGGAACCGGTTACGTGTGCAAATGCCTGACTTCAGAAGGCAACCCGGATGCGGCCCGCTACGAGGTGGGTCGATTCGGCACTACGCAGACTCCGCCGATCTTCTCTAACGCTTTGCTACGTTTCGTGGCGAAGATGGAGAGTGAGGAGCTACGGCGCCCCGCAATCCCCTGCCAGCGTCCAATGATGGGCACACAACGAGCGCAGGCACGAGAGAAGGGAGGCGGCTCTGGGGCAATACGCAGCGGCTGGCGCACGGGGAACGACCCGGCCGGCCTTGGTGACACCGACGATAAAGGCACGACTGCCACGATGGCTCCCATGGGCAAGACGTTCACGAACGGACACCCCTGGTAAGTGCGGAATAGATGGGGGAGCTCCTCCCGCAAACTAAGTCAGGACACGAGGGCATACAGCTACGGGAAACCGGTAACGGTCGGGTTGCTGAAAGGCGGCCGGACCGTTTGCTAGGCCTCGGGCATTCGTGCTGCGGGTTGAAACACCCTTGGGGACCTCAACGGGGACCCCGTCCGGGTTTTGGGCGGCGCGCGCAAGCGAGCCGCCCGAAACCCGGATGGGGTGACTTGAAGGGAGGAGTGTCTAACAAACTACGGAGAATCTAGTGATTCCTGGCAGTCGGAAAGCTCTGAACACGAAAGTCGAATTAAGCCTGGACTTTGAATTAAGGCTCCCGATCATCTTAGAATTAAGTCGAATCAATCGCCATGAATGAATTTGTCATTGAAACGGTTAAGGTATCGGGTGACGACGGACTTGACGAGCAGATAGACGAATACCTAAAACTTGGCTGGGTAATTGTTAAAGCCTGGATAGTTGGTTTCGTCGTCGAAAATGGCCATGAAACGCAAATCCCATCTGTCCTGCTTGGTTGGATTAACCGCTGTACTCGGGTAGCCCACCCTGCGAAGCCAGCGGAACAGCAGCCTCCATTAACTCGAACTTTCCTCGGGTCTGCGTCTGTTATAAAAGAAGATATCGCTAGCGGCCCAAGAACGTGGAATCTAAAAAAGCGACCACATTGATGAGTTTTCAGTGAGGTCGGACCCCAGGCAGATCAAATCGCATTTAGCTGGAATATTTAATCTATCACTTCCATAGAATTTGAATTTCTAGGAATATGCGCACCTTGATTTTTTTTAAATTACTACCTTTCAGCAATTTGAGGTCAACAACTTATGCAAGCCCCATTTTGGCGTAAACAGGCACTCGAAATCACTTCAAAAATTATTCTCAAGTTGAAAGAGATTGGGAAGGATTCTAAATTTGGTGATAAAGCTATAGATTTTCATTTTGGTATAGTTTTTGAGCGATACGTGACTAGGCATAGAGGGGTAGTACCACGCAAATCGTTTTTAAGTAAATTAAATCCGTTTTCCCATTTTGAATCAGGCACCAGCCGCCGCGAAACTGAAGCATATTGGTTTGTTCGTGATGTTTTGGATCCTTTGCTCGCGAGTCGTCAACACATGAGTGGAATATATTTAAAGGAAGGAGACTGGATTAATAACCACCGACTAGACTCTAATGATGTAATCCTGGCTGAAATGCTCGTAAGGCACGAAAGAGAAGTTATTAAGGTGGTAGAAGGGGAGAAGGGAGATCTTTATCGAGTTGCCGTTCATGAACGTACCCGCACTAGGCGGCGAGTTGCAACAGGCGAATTTTTTGTATTGCGGAGAGTTTCGAATTTGTGGGCTGAATCCTTTGCTACTCGTTGGTCCGCCGCTGCAACTCATGAGTCAAAGTTGTCAATCCTGTCGAATGAGATCGATTTTGAGAAAATGGTGCTTGGCCTGCTTGGAGAATCTAATGGCACACTTTCTGTAGCACCTAAATACAAACCTTTGGGCGGATGCTTGGCAAAAGAGCTTAGGTCGTCTTCAAAACAGGTGTATACGATTGCAGATGCATATGCAATGTTTTTGAAGAAAGGCTCAAATATTTGCTTCGAGAAATTATCCGATTTTGAGGATATAGTGTTGTCAGCGATTGACGATATGGTGAAATTATTTGGTAAAATTCGAGCTCCTATAATCGCATTGCCCGACGAATTACAATTGCTTCGGTTTGAATATAAAATACCCCAAGAATTGCTCCGAGAAGGCAGTTTAATTCTACCTACACGATCACTGGTACTTCCGTCTACATTTTACTCATTCGCGAGATGGACTATTCGCCAACGCGAGGAGTTTCGTACAACTGCTGTGCTGACGTATGTTGCTATAAATCCCCTGTTAGCCGTTTTTTTACCAGAAATAATGCCTCGCCCAGTGTAGAGATCCAATTATTACATTTAAAGAATCGGTTTCTGATTGTACTTGCTGAAACTTTGCGTACAATTGATGAGTTGATTCGCGATATAGCGATATTATCGTAAATAAAATTCCGCTAGGCCTAAAACAAGCGCATAAATTATAACTAATTATCTACTACCTCGATAGATAATTGTATTTTGTATATAATTAGCCATATCGCTCTATTTGTTG
>JAYVTS010000489.1:0-9018 GCA_043788645.1 Verrucomicrobiota bacterium | reverse complement strand
CTTCCTGCGCCCGCTGGACGAGTAGCGGGTCGATCCGGCGTGGTCTGGCCATGCCGCAACCATGCCAGAGTTAATCTAAATTTGAAAGCGAATTAGAATTAACCAGTGCGATAAACACTTTCGGTAGTTTTTCCGTGTTTCGAGCCCATGCTGCGAGAACAAGCTCGAGAGCAGTTTGGGCAAATCCCACCGCGTAAATCGCCTCAATGTTGGCTGGCTCGGGTGATCACCAAGCCAAGCTGCAACACGGAGCATCATTCGTTGATACACTTCAATCGTATAGCTCGCATAGCCCAAGTGAGATGGACCCCTGTTTTCGGACCACTCGGTAAGTTATGGTTTTGCGGGTCTGATCGACCGAGAAATGATCAGACCTATGAATGCAAAAGCGAAACGCAAAAACCACAGCACCGCCTTCAAAGCGAAGGTGGGAATGGAAGCCCTGATGGGCATCAAGACCGTGGCTCAGATTGCCCGGGAGTACAGCGTACACCCCGTGCAAGTAAGCCAATGGAAGACGGTGATCCGAAAGCGACTACCGGAGTTGTCTTCGGGGGGCAGTCCGGGCACCGCGGACAGCGAACAGTTGGTGGCCGATCTGCATCGAAAGATTGGCGAGCTGACGGTGGATTTGGACTACTTGAAAAAAAAGTCCAGGCAACTGGGACTGTGAGCGAGCGCCGGGAATTGGTGGAGCCGACGGGAAAGCTGAGTCTTCGTCAGCAATGCGACTTGCTGGGCCTGGCGCGCAGCAGCCTCTACTATGAGGCTCGCCCTGAGACCCCGGAGAACCTCGCGCTGATGCGACGACTGGATGAATTGCATCTGCGCCATCCCGTCTACGGGAGCCGGCGATTGGGGTGTCTGCTGGCCCTGGAAGGACAGGCGGTGAATCGCAAACGGGTGGTGCACCTGCTGCGGCAAATGGGAATTGAAGCGATCTATCCAAAGGGTCGAACCAGCCAACCTGGAGAAGGACATCGGATT
Organism: Verrucomicrobiota bacterium; assembly: GCA_043788645.1. Taxonomy (GTDB): domain Bacteria; phylum Verrucomicrobiota; class Verrucomicrobiia; order Limisphaerales; family UBA9464; genus CANIZL01. The sequence continues at coordinate 8,031 of JAYVTS010000489.1, read as the reverse complement.
TATCCGTACCTACTCAAAGGCTTGACTATCAGCGGTCCTTTTTCAGACCCCAAAACCTAACTTAATATCGGCGAGAATGGTCGAACCGGGGAAAATGGTCGAACGATTGAGGTCCACTTCAGGGTTACGGAAGATAGGAACACCGGTAAAAGCCCGACAGTGGGCCTGCTTTTGGGATTTCGACGAGCTGATTCGCATCTTTGAGCAAGATTTCGCCAACCTTTTGCCAGTGCATCAAGTCGGTGGATTGTTCGATCGACAGCCGTCGTCCAATGCTCCCAGATACTTCCCAACCGATACGGTCAGTTCCGGAGAGTGAAATGGGCCGATTGAGAGTCAGTGACGGCGGCACCGCGACGGTCCAACGAAGAATTGCCGAAGTGGAGAACGGTGGTTCCGGCATCAGGGTGCGGCCGTCGATATCAATCGGTCCGCCCAGCGTCGCGGCGAGAGTGAGGACTCCGTCGCTTCCAAGTGTCATCCCCAAAGGTTCGTTCGGCCCTGCACTTCCGAAAGCAGTCGCACCACGGAAATCCCCTTGGGCTCCGATTTCAGCCAAGAAAATGTTTTGAAGTGCCTGGCCGGAAAGTTGAGTTCCGCCCAACTGAAATTCGTCGCCGAAAACTCCGGCGACGAGGGCAGACCCGCCATCGGGCTTCAAGGCCAAACGCCTGCCTTGGTCGGCACCGCTTCCCGACGTGGAAACCGCCCACGAGAAGTCACCCTTCGCATCCATTTTGGCCACAAAAGTTTTAGAGTCCGCTGAGGTCGTGAGATGCAAGGTGCCAAAAGTGAACGACTTCGAAAAATAGCCCGTCAGCCATAGGTTCCCGTGCGAATCCCGCTGACCGTCCAAGGTTCCATCGTCACCTGGTCCGCCGAAGCTCTTGAGGAAGACAAGGTTTCCGCGCGGATCGAAGCGGGCCAGATAAGTATCGTAGTCACCCGAACTCGTGATCGAGTGCCCAAGAATGTCTAACGTGCCGGAATAGCTTCCAAAAACATCCACTGACCCGTCGGGACCCGCCACGGCATGACGACCGTAGGAATCGCTGTCCCCGTTGAAATCCCTTCGCCAGAGCTGCCTCCCCATTTCATCAAAGCGGGCTGCCATCGCCTTTGAACCGAGAAAGGCGATTGGATCGGCCAGAATAACCTCGTCGCGATGGCCGGCGAAGTAAACGCCGCCACCGGGGGCGAGCGCCAGGCCATTCCCCTCGCTTCCAAGGCTTCCGGCCGCGTGGCAAACGCCATCTGGGCCGAACGCGGCGACAAAGCCCGAGGTCGGGGCCGACTGAAGCGAAATCCCCGAGCCCAAATCCATAGTGCCGCGAAAGGATCCGGTGATCCAGACCAACCCGGCGTCATCGGCCACGCCGCCATAGGCCGCCGCGCTGCCGACTCCCGGCTGGGGTCCGGTAATCCAAATCGGCTGGCCATCGCGCCCCAATGCCGTCAGGAATAGATCACTTCCGGCGCTGTCCGTGTTTTCCGATTTGCGGCTTTTTCCCTGCCAGTCAATCTGGCCGTCGCGGAACAGACCCAACCCATACACTACTCCAGCCGGTCCGGAGAAGAACTGGCCGAACTCCACGGTGGCAGTCGATGAGATCAGATACCCTTCGGCCGCCCAGATACTTAAAACTGGGTCGCCCGCATGGATGCCCCCATCGCTCATCTGCAAGATTGCAAATCCAATGGCCGCTTCCCTAAACCTATTGGAGAACAAATTAATCGGTTTCATTTTGGTCTGAATGGTTGGACACTGCCATCGATTTCTAAATGCCCCAACGTCGCATCTTTGTTCCCAACTATATCCTGCCAAGATCCTGCGGTGAACCTTCGGAAAGATTAGTAGTGGAACCAATTATTGAATTTCCTTTTAACATATTTCGCTCAATCCGAAAGTATTCGCATAAAACGCGAGAGCTCGGAATTGGGCTCTAGCCGGAATATCTGGGTGTGATTTGTTGCGGTGTAAAAACCCGCATTCGTCCAATTTTCGACCGTTTGGCTCCATTGAAGGCGATACCTTTGCCCGGGATGAACGACTGATTGTGCACGCAGCCAACCCCCTGGTTCGATCCCAAAGTAGGACAATTTGGCGGTTCCAGCGGCCGGACCATGAATTCGAACTGCGCCGGGAACAGGATAACCGTTGGCAGTATCGAACACGCCGCCGATCCACAATTCTCCGTCTGCCTGCCTCCGTAAACAGAGGATGGTTGCATTCTTGGCGCTACCTAAATAAGTTAAGTCCAACGGTACATTAAACGAACGGTCCAAAGCACCACTGGGCATAAGCCGGAACAAACTCGCGCCGCGACTTAGGAGAATTCCACCATCCGGTTCGATCTCCAGTGCTCGAATAGGTTCATCCGATGGAGAGGATACCTCTGGCGCTGGCAAGAAAGTAAAATCGATTGACCCATCGGGCAACAATCGTTCCAGATTGTGGTAATATTTTCCGGCCGATTCCCAAGTGATTGCGCCGGCGACAAGAATTCTACCAACTGGGTCAATCTGAATTCGCGATACACTGTATCCCCTCAAACTCACCCGGAAATCCATATCCCGTGTTCCATCAGAGTTAAGTCGGACCAATAGGGTGCTGGATTCTCCGTCATATGAATCGAAATTGCCACCCATCAGGATCTGCCCCTTTGCAGTCAGGTGAAGGCTATTCACAAAACCAACGTGTCCATCTAGGCTTGGGCCGCCAGCATACGGGAAGGAGGAGTCCAAGGTGCCGTCCGACCGCAACTTTGCGAATCCGCTGACGGACTTCCCGTTGATCTGATTGAAGCCGCCTGTAATCAGGATTCCGCCGTCGCTCATCATCACGGCATCGCTAACAATTGGAGCAGCGTTGTCTTCGTTCGAGAGAGTGGGGTTGAAATCCTCTACGACGTCGCCATTGTTTTTGAGTCGTGCAAGACCGCGGTGATCGTCAAAACCAAACCCATAGAAGTCGCCGAAGGCCAGATTCCCACCTGTAGCCCAAGCTATCTGCCCGATGATGCTCCCACCCCCATTGATATTTCCATGGTAATTTGTATCAAACGCGCCGTCCGCAAAAAGCCGGACGTTTTGTTGCCATGGTCTGGTGCCATACGACTTTCTAAGATGTCCCACCAAGGTTACACGCCCGAGTGAATCGACCTCAATCATCCGTGTGCTCGTAGAGCCACCATCGCTTCTTTGAGTCATCCGTGCGAGTCCTGTATCGAGAAGGCCTTTGGCAACCCTTTCTGGTTGGACGGTTACAGATACAGCCTTACCGAATGTCTCACCCGCGGCATTCCTTGCCCGTATCTGGTATTCTTCTACTCCGGCATATCTGATGCTTGGAATATCTAGTATTTCGTCAATTTGACCTGGCATTGGGGTTCCATTGCGCAGCCATTGCAAGTCGGGTCGCGGTAACCCGCTAACCTTGGTTTCCAATACCAACCGCCCTCCCTCGGCAACTATCCTGTCACGAGCTTCAATCGTAATTTTCGGGGCCACTCCGGCAGTACTAGTGGAAACCTTTTCGATTAGATCACGAATTGCCGCTGGAGCCCACGCCACGCCGTGGCCGACCACTTCGCCGTAGGAAAATGCTGGTGAATTGGTAGTTAGGTTAACGACAACTACTCGGGCATTGTTGAGTTCGTCAATGCGGTCGTAGACAGCGCCGTTTGGGTCGTCGAGGACAGGTTCAAGTCCATTGGCGGCGATGAATTGATTATTGCGTTGTTGGGAGAGGTCGAGAGGACCGCTGAAATACCCCGCCGAGCCTCTGTCAAAATTTACGGCCACCACCTGCACGGGTACGCCCTTGCCGTTTACCCCATTCCTATTCTTATAATAAATCGTCACGTTGTTGTGCATAGCCGGAGTGCCATCGGTACAAGCAGGACTGCACCACCATGCATAACATTCGAGCACCAGAATTTTGCCGCTAAAGTCTGATAAATGGGTGTACGCTGCCGTAGCGTGGTTCTGGAGCACCAGATCAGGAAAGAAGCCGCCGGTCGGCACCGGGGTGGCGCCTAGGCAGGCACTGCACAACGCCATCGGCGCGGCGATCCGCGTCGCCAACAGTTTACCTATTTTGTATTTTTTCATGGGTCGGGTTAGAAATTAATTGACCAATCCAAACGACCTGAAAGCCAAGAACGATCTTGAAACAGTGGAGCCAGCGGAGAGAGTTCCTGAGGGACTTTACCGTATTGGGACCAATACGGACCGACGGCTGCTGCAATTGAAGCGCGCTCGCCGCTCCATCGGCACGAGAGTTCAAGGCCCTGGGATTGTCGATCCGGGAATCTTGATGCCTGCCCAATACTTGGATCAAACTGCCCGTGGTCGCGGTAAAGTCGGCCTGAGATACCCCAAAACCAGCGGTTCTCTAGATCCCATTCCATCCCGGTTCGAAGTGCCCAGGCGCTAAATCTTGTCGACTCAAATGCAGGCCTTAGTTCCGCGTTAGCAACGAGATGATCGGCGAGTGCCCAAAGGACCCCGCCAGTAAATTCCTGCCGTAGGCGGCGACGGGTGGTTGCTCGGGCTCTCGTGGCCAGAAGCGCACGGAGTCGTGGGCTCACAATTGCTTCGAGTGAGATTGCGCCTTCCGCACTACGAAACTCAGTTGGCCCGCGAAGCAGTTGACCCCGATTGACAATTTCGTAGGATGGAATGACATGATCTCGGGCGAAGCCGAGTTCGGTATGGAGCCACAGTCGGCCGGGCGAGACCTCCGATTGAAGGCTCGCCGACATACTGATGCCTTGAGGATTTGGTGTTTCATATCCTCGAAACCCTTCGTATTGCTGTCGATAGTATTCGCCGATCCAGATGGATTGAAAATCGTCAACTCCTTGGTATCCGCCTAATTTAAGTCGACTTTCCTCACCGTTCTTGAAATTGTGCGTCCATCCTAAGTGACTTCCAGCCCGTTCAGTCCGGATTGCGGCGGCATGTCCGAAGAAATCACCAGGTGCTTTTTTGTAGTCCAGGGTTACCCAGGCTCCCTCGGCATCTAACCGAACCGTTTCGGTCTTTGATTTTAGCTCACCGTCCACGGTAGTGTCGAACCACGTAACGTCTGAAGTCCGCATACCCTCTGCGGAGACACTGAGTTGCGACGATTCAGCGGTGAGGCGGGCCGACCAGACCGTTCCTACCAAGAGGAGAAACGCCGACCAGAGAGATGGAAAGTGCCGCTTCATGTTCATCGACAGCCGACACAGCCGACAGCCTGGCTAGCGGGATCTCCGGAAACGCCCGGTTCAAGCCGTGACCAGAGGCCACTCGTTCTGGCGAGGTCACGGTTGTCGTGCCACGTCATGTTAGACTTTGCTTGCCACTTAAGTTTTGCCGGTGGAATCGCATGACATCCCGTGCTCAGCACGGTCACCACCGTCAAAAGTTTCCAAGGACGAGCTACGGTGAAGAACACCGGTGCGCTCTTCGTAACAAGTGTTCCAGGAAACAATTTAATGCGTCTCACAGGGTTGTCTCCTGTCTCATTGATTTAATGGATGAGTTTTGGTATGCTCACTATTAAAATTAATTGTTTGTCACTTAATTTTGATACCCTATTGGGTGCGGGCGACGACTTGCATGGTGGAGTAGCCGAGATGAAAACTTGGGTCTTGTTTCGCCCAAACCGCCTTCCAAGTGGCCTTGCTTCCAGATTGGGCAATAAATCCCGCGGTCAAATCGACGGACGGACCGTGCAGCCCGGTAACCTTGACAATAACTTTGGCGGTAGAAGGAAGATTCTCAGTTGCAACTTCGATTTCAATGTCTCCAGGGGAATCCAGCGTAACATCTGCAGCGCCACCTGCCAAGGTTCCCAAATTGCTTTGAAAATCAGATGGCGTAGAACGCTTCCCCACAGTCACTATACGCGTTGCGGGAGCTTCGACCTTCGGCCAGATCAATACCGGCATTCCAGGTGCGAACGGCTGAGTTAAGGGTGCCATATTCAACGCATAGTCAAACGAAGACGTTTCAATCCTAATTCGTCCTATCCCGCCATAATAATACTGCCGTGGAATATTAATCGCGGATAGCAAACCGGTGCCTCCTACTTTCTCCGCGATGAGTCGAATTGCACCGCCGCTCCCACCAGAGCCGGTTTCATCACTCGCTGGCCCTCCGTTGGCAATTATGGCGCCTGACACGTTGATTTCACCCAAAGCAGCAATCAAAATCGCGCCGCCCCCTGCGGATCCTCTGCCATCACCAGGTGACGATCTCCCAAAGCCGCCTGAACCGCCAATAAGCGGAACAATTTGACTGTTTCCATAGGTGCCATTTTCTACCGCGGCGTAACCACACGTCGCGTAACATCCACCATCGGCATTATTCAGAAACTGGCGTCCCGGACCAAATCCCGCACTTACACCAACCCCAGCCCCCCGTAGGCTGGTCCTCCCCTGAACCCGCCAGGCCCGGGCTCTGTCAGCTTTCCTGCCAGTGGTCTGCCACTGATATCGACTTTGCCCCGAATACTCACGTCTCCGCTAACCAGCCAGACCACCGGAGCCCTGGAAAAATGGTTCTTGAAAGTCACGGTTACGTTGGTTGGGATTTCGACTCGACTGTATCGGAAGATGATGGCCCATTTTGTCTGGTCATAAACTCCGTTTGTCGGTGAGAGGTTGGGGCCGTTCCAACTGCCGGCGGCAGCCAGTCCGAGGTCAATCTCGACATCCTTGGTGGGATTGAAAACGCCGTCGGTCCCGTTGGCGCCAGGAATATCGAGTGCTTGAACTGCGCAGGAGATGGCGAGCATCAATCCCGTCGCGGTGATTTTTACTGTTTTCATTTTATATTGTTGGTAGCTAGTGATCATTTGAAAGCAAAGGCCGGGAGAAAAAGTTCTGGTTGGATAGGATTTCATTTTGCGGCTCGGAGGGAACTGGTTGGTTTGTTGGTGCCGGCGATTTCGACGCTCAATTCCGTGGAAATCGCTTCATTGAAGACGAGGAATTCTGGGACGAACACGCTGAGTTCACGGGAAATGGCTTCGTGATCAAGAGCAATCGGGTCCGACAGGTAGACGCTCATTTCACGCGAGAGGGCTTCATTGTCCAGTTCGACTGGCTCCGATACATAAACGCTGAGTTCACGAGAAGTCGCCTCGTTGTTCAATTCCGCCAACTCTGGCACATAGACGCTCATTTCCCGGGAAATCGCTTCGGCATACACGTTGAAGGCGACAGGGGTGGAAACACCCAAATTGCCGGCGGAATCGAAGGCCAGCGCTCGGAGCGTGTGCGGGCCATAGTTCGGCGGCGCGGTCACTTGAAAGTCCGTGCGACTCAGGCGGCGAGAAGTCACCTGTTGACCGTCCAGCTCGATCCGAATGTCGTTCACCGCGATGCCATCCACATTGTCCAATACTGTCACGGATACGAACAGAGTATCCGCGAGCGCAAAACTCGCACCGGTGGCGGGAGATTTAATCGAAACTCCGGGCCCCTGACTATCCGCGGTGGTGACAATGGGTGGATTGGTGATGCCCAGGCGGTTACCGCCCATGTCATTCACGAGCGCGCTGAACACAATGCTGGCTCCTACTTGGTTGGTGGGAACCCGGTAAATGTACTCGAACGGAAAGTTGCCATCCACCGAGACCCTTTGGCCGTTGGCATAGAACTCGACGTTTCGGACTTGGACATCGTCCTTTACCTCAGCGCGAAGCACGACAAATCCACCGATGGTGATTTCGCTGGTGGCAGATTGAGCCAAAGTGCCTGTTGGCGGCTGTTTGGCCGTATCGGGTGACAGGTAGTTGAGCACCTCGACTCCGCTTTCGTAGTCGGCGACGTAGGCGAAGCCGTTGTAAATCGCAACAGCACGAGCGTGGCCTGGGGTCTCAAATAGAGCGACAAATTTCGGATCAATCTGTGGATTGGACAGATTGGATGTATTGAACAATCCTATATCGTGCGGTCCTTCGGGACGGGGATTTGGGCTATAGGCTGCCAGACCGCGCCCCGACCCGTTGACGATAAGCTGACTCCATCCAAA